>JAUNBP010000051.1 GCA_030526995.1 Clostridia bacterium | reverse complement strand
TCCTTCATATCCATCACCACGATCATTGTAGCACATTCACGGTTTTAGGAAAAGAACCTCTTAAATTTATTTTTTTCCTCTTTATTTAACTTTTCACGGAAAGAGGAAAAGAACCCAAAGTCGGGTGTTGATTTTTTTATTTCATTATGGTATTATTTTTTTGGATGAAACGAGCCGATTTGCGGATGCCGATGTAGCTCTTGCTGTTGCTCACAGCCTTTACGGGTGCGGGCGGATGGCTGAGGATTTATCCAAACGCTGTCGGTGCCGAGTTTTTATCGGCGTAAACGATGCGAAGGAAACTGCGAACGCAGACGCAAGCGGGAGCGTCGATTAAAGCATAGTTCAAGGGGAAAACCGCAGCAAAATAAGCGGTTAAAATAAAAAGGAGGGAATTAAATATGCCGATTGGAGTGAAAATTGTTTTATGCATCGGGGTTTTAGTGTTGGGAGGAATTGCAGCTGCGTTTGTTTCGCCATTACCCTATCAGATTTCGTCATTAGCCTATCCGATAATGGTAGGAGTAATCTTCGGTACTGCCGCTATTATGGGGATCCCGCCCAAGAAAACGGTTTGGGATAAGCTGAAAAAGCCGCTGCTCGCCTCAAACAGCGCAGATAATGTAAAAAAATATCGCACCGAGTTGAGAAACTGGTTGGAAACCCTTCGTCCTATGACCTTTGGACGATACATAAGTGAGATAATGTCGAAAAAGCGCCGCAGACGGTTGATAGCCTCGGAAAAAGAGGCATATGCCGTCTTGATGGACATACGGAAAGAAGAGCCGGAGCGATACAAAACGGCTCGGCTTCTGTGGGCAATGAGAACGATTCTGCTTTTGTTGGGCGCTGCCGCTATAACTGTCGGCGTATGGCTGATATTAACGAGGAGCTTTCACTAAATGCGCCTGCTTCGGGATACAAAGCCTCTCCGCAAGCAAGTCCACGCCGAGGCAGGCTTTGAAGGCGACTGCAACTTATGAACCGAGCGGCCCCATTTGCAGCTCTTAGCATATTGTCCGTCGAAGCTCGTCCATATATCGGGCGTAATCTTTGAAAAAACTAAAACCCGCAGCATTTGCACGGGCGGCAATCTTATCGATGCCGTTGCCTATGGCGTTAAACTCACGCATCACAGCGTGAAAATCGGTGGTGGCGGCGGGTTTATTAAACTCGCTTTAATGGGGGCTCATGGTGGCTATTTGGGGCAAAATAATTGCTTTTTTTGTTTTCGTATGGTAGACTTACGAATAAACGCATTTGGGTGGAGATATGAAAATTGCAATCGTAGGGGACGGCAAGGTCGGTTATACCCTTGCCGAACAGCTCACAAAGGAAAAACACGACGTTGTAATCATCGACAACGATGCCTCCGTGCTTGAAAAGTCGCAGGAGCTTTTGGACGTTATGGTTGTCGTTGGCAACGGCGCAAGTATGCACATTCAGCGCATGGCGGAGGTGTCCAAATGCGACCTGCTGATTGCCGCAACCTCCTATGACGAGGTGAACCTGCTCTGCTGCATAACGGCTCGAAAGCTCGGCTGTCCGCACACGATAGCCCGCATAAGAAACCCCGAATACGACGAGCAGCTGATAGAGCTGCAGGAGGATTTGGGGTTGTCGATGACGATAAACCCCGAGCGTGCCGCAGCTCAAGAGATATCGAGGCTGCTGCAGTTCCCCTCTTTTTTGAAGCGGGACTCTTTTTTCACGAGCAACGTTGAAATGGTCGAGGTCAAGATATCCGAGAACAGCCCGCTTGCAAACCTAAGCCTTAATCAGCTGCCGCCGCTCTTCAAATCGACGGCGCTCATTTGTGCGGTGGACAGGGACGGCGAGATTACAATCCCGTCGGGCAGCTTTGTGCTGCTGCCGAACGATAAAATCACGATAGTGGCTCCCGCAAAGGACCTTGTAAAGCTGATAAAGATGCTCAACATCGTGCAGCAAAAGATACATTCGGTCATCATCATCGGCGGTGGGCGCATTACGACCTATCTCGCCCGTGAGCTTTTGGCAGGGCATATTTCGGTCAAGATATTCGAGGAGAGGCTGGACAGGTGTGAGATTCTATCCGAGGCCCTGCCCGATGCGCTGATAATCCACGGCGACGGCTCCTCGCAGGACTTGCTGATTGAGGAGGGAATAGAGTCGGTGGATGCGGTTGTAACGCTCACCGGCATGGACGAGGAGAACATAATCCTCTCCCTCTATGCCAAGCACATGGGCGTGAAAACCGTGATTACAAAGGTCAATCAGGCGACCTATGCAAGGCTGTTCTCCTCACGGGGCATAGACAGCGTTATAAGCCCCAAGCAGACGACTGCCAACAGCATAGTCCGCTATGTCCGTGCTATGGCAAATGCAGGCGAGGGCTCGGTGCAGACGCTGTACCGCATAGTAGGCGGCAGGGTTGAGGCGTCGGAGTTCATTATAGGCGACGCTTGCAAGCATCTGAATCAGCCGCTTTCCAAGCTGCCCATCAAGTCGGATATCCTGCTTGCAAGCATCAACCGCAGCGGCAAGGTAATCATCCCCAAGGGCGGCGACTGCTTCCTAAAGGGCGATTCGGTCATAGTGGTTTCCGCTGCGGACGAGAACCCCATCCTCAACTTCAACGATATATTCAGGGATTAGTAAATGAATTACCGAGCCATAAGATACTTTTTGGGGCAAATATTGAAGATAGAGGCGGCGTTTTTGATTCCGCCGCTGCTGATTTCCGTCTTTTTGGGAGAAGGCTCCTCGGTGCAGGGCTTTGCAATAACCATAGGGATTACCGCAGCTGTTGCCTTCCTGCTCCCGATAAGAACCAAGCGCGACCGAAGAATCTTTGCGCGCGAGGGCTTTGTCATCGTTGCGCTCGGCTGGATTTTGCTCTCGTTTTTCGGTGCGCTGCCATTCTATATTTCGAGGGAGATTCCCTCCCTGCTCGATGCGTGGTTTGAGACGGTTTCGGGCTTTACGACAACGGGGGCTACGATTCTTTCCGACGTCGAGGCGCTTTCTTCGGGGCTCTTGTACTGGCGCAGCTTTACCCACTGGCTCGGCGGTATGGGCGTTCTCGTGTTTTTGCTCGCAATCTTGCCTTTGGCAAGCGGAGGCAGCAGCCTGCATATCTTAAGGGCCGAGAGCCCCGGGCCCGACACGGGCAAGCTCACTCCCAAGCTCCGTCAGAGCGTGGGCATCCTCTACCTAATATACGTGGTCTTGACCGTGTTGGAAACGGTGCTGCTCCTGATAGGCGGAATGCCGATTTTCGATGCGATAACTACGGCGTTCGGCACAGCCGGCACCGGCGGCTTTGCGATAAAGAACAGCTCCATGGCAGCCTACAACTACTTCTGCCAAGGCGTGGTCTCGGTGTTCATGCTGCTCTTTGGCGTCAACTTTTCGATATACTACCTCGTGCTCGTGGGTCAGTTTAAGCGGCTGTTCAAAAACGAGGAGCTTAGAGCCTATCTTATCATAATTTTCGGCGCAACGCTGCTCATAGCGATTAACAATTTCACCGCCTTCCCCTCGTTCTACGACGCCCTGCACCACAGCTTCTTTCAGGTGAGTTCGATAATGACTACGACGGGCTTTTCAACCGTGGACTTTAACCTCTGGCCCGAATTCTCTCGAATGCTGCTGCTGATTTTGATGGTGATTGGCGCCTGCGCAGGCTCGACCGGCGGCGGCTTTAAGGTGGCAAGGCTCTTGGTAATGATAAAATCCCTGAGAAACGGGATGAAAAAGCTCATTCATCCCCGTGCGGTCAAGGTTATGACGCTCGACGGCAAGCGACTGGACAGCAGCAACATTCTGTCGGTGCAGTGGTTTTCAACCGCCTACTTCATTACAATCGGAATCTCGCTGCTGCTCGTCTCGCTCGACAACCACAGCATGGACACCTCCATATCGGGCGTTTTCGCCTGCGTGAACAACATTGGCCCCGGGCTGGATGTGATAGGCCCCATCGGCAACTACTCGGTGTTCTCACCGCTCAGCAAGCTCGTCCTCTCCGTAGATATGCTCTTGGGCAGGCTTGAGCTCTTCCCCCTGCTTTTGCTCTTCTCACCCTCCGTCTGGCGCAAACACGCAAAATAAAGCTGAATTCTTCTACTGTCAATTCCCCCTTCCTCGACGGAATAGGGGGAATTTTTTTGCGGGATTGTGCATAGTGTGAAAAATGTGGTTTGTATATTCATTCGTGGCGAAAAATCTGCATAATCGCATATGTATCCACACCGTCCACAGAGTTATCCACATTTTTTATGTCCGAATTGTGACAAATGCGAACTTATCCACCAAACCCCACTCTTGAATATTCGGAATATGCCCGTTGAATACTCACTGAATATTTCATATGCGAAGGGAATTTACGACTCGATTCTGTTAAAACCGAGTCCATAGGCCTCGTCCGCCGTGCATATCATAACCATGGCTTCACGGTCTATGCGATGCACCGCAGCCCTCGCTTTGAACACCTCGGTCTTGGAGCAGACGCAGAGCATCAGCTTGTGTTCCAAGCCCGTGTACGCCCCCGTGACCCGCATAATCGTTGCGCCCCGCTCGGTCTCCAAGCTGACGCTGTTGGCTATCTCGTCGCACCTGTCGCTAATCACAAGCAGCATCTTTTGCGAGCCTGAGCCGTACATCAGCTTGTCGATGACCGTTGTGCTTACAAAGGTCATCAGCACGCCGTAGAGGACGGCATTGATGTTTCCGAACACGAAGCCGCCTATGACTATCACTATCCCGTCAACGGCAAACGAGATGGTTCCTATCGACATATGCGGGAACTTCTTTCTAAGGCTCATTATGATAAAGTCCGTGCCGCCGGTTGAGGAATCCCTCATGTATATCAGCGCAAGCCCTGCGCCCGAGAGGGCACCCGCAAACAGGGCAGCCAAGAACGGCTCACCGCTGTAGGTTGGAAACAGCGGGAAGATGAGGTCCATAAACAGGGCGGACAGCACCATGCTCTTTAGCGACTTGAAAAAGAAGCGCTTGCCCAAGACCCTGAAGCATATCAATATAACGGGCACGTTCAATATCAGCGTGCAAAGACCAATCCTCAAAAATGGCAGGTAGTGGTTTATTATCAGCGCAAGCCCCGATATGCCGCCCGGGGCGAACGAGGCGCCCGAGGCGAAGGTGTAGATTCCCGCCGCAAACAGAACGCTGCCTATCACATCGTGCAAAAGGTCACGTGCAAAGACCTTGCCCGACTCTCCGAAAATATTTCGTTTGATATCCAATCTCTTCATAGGTTTTCTTCCTTTCCTTTTCAACCGCCATGTTATACCTTCCCACGGCGGGCTGTCAACAATACCAAAAAAAGCCGCATCGCCTTTTTACAGCGGTGCGGCAGGGTGACATGGATTATTCTGCCTTCTTACTCTCCAGCTCCAAAAGCGGTTCTGCAGAGGGGGAGGGCAAAGGCTCGCTGTGAATGAGTATGGGCGGGGCGAGCTTGTTTATCGTGTCCGCTGTAATTTCGCAGGCGACAACGTCGGTCTGGGAGGGAATCTCGTACATCACGTCAAGCATGATGTCCTCCATTATCGCACGGAGGCCTCGGGCGCCGGTTTTGCGCTCAATCGCCTTTTTAGCCACTGCCCTTAGCGCATCTTCCCTTATCGTCAGCTTAACGCCGTCCATCTCAAAGAGCCGCTGATACTGGCGTGTAAGCGCATTTTTCGGCTCGGTGAGTATCTGCACGAGGGCGTCCTCATCGAGGTTTTCAAGCGTGACTATGACGGGCACACGACCCACGAACTCGGGAATCAAGCCGAACTTTAGAAGGTCCTCGGGCAGTATGCTCTTTAGGATTGTGCCTATGTCCTTCTCCTCGCGGGTCTTGACTTCTGCACCGAAGCCCAACATCTTGTGGCCCGTGCGCTTTTCGATTATCTTTTCAATGCCCGTAAAAGCACCGCCTACGATGAAGAGGATGTTCGTCGTGTCTATCTGCAAGCATTCCTGCTGCGGATGCTTTCTTCCGCCCTGAGGCGGCACGTTTGCAACCGTGCCCTCCAAGATTTTCAAAAGCGCCTGCTGCACGCCCTCACCCGAAACGTCACGGGTGATGGATACGTTCTCGCCCTTGCGGGCAATCTTATCTATCTCGTCGATATAGATTATGCCGGTCTGGGCACGCTGTATATCGTACTCCGCAGCCTGTATGAGCTTTAGGAGGATGTTTTCAACGTCGTCGCCCACGTAGCCCGCCTCGGTGAGTGCAGTGGCGTCTGCAACCGCAAACGGCACGTCGAGAATCTTTGCAAGCGTCTGTGCAAGCATCGTCTTTCCGCAGCCGGTGGGCCCCAACATGACGATATTGCTCTTTTGCAGCTCAACATCGTCGTTTTGCTTTTTGTCGGCACGAACACGCTTGTAGTGGTTGTACACCGCCACCGAAAGGGCTCGCTTTGCGCTCTCCTGCCCTATGACGTACTGATTGAGTGCCGCCACAAGCTCGGCAGGCTTGGGTATGCTGCTGTCGGTGCGTTCGCCGCCCGCCTTCTTCTCAAGCGCAGCCTCCTCTCTCAGTATGTCCACACAGAGGTCTATGCACTCGTTGCATATGTAGATGTTCGGCCCTGCGACCAATTTTTTGACCTGCGCTCTCGGTTTTCCGCAAAAGTTGCAGCGAACCTTATCGTAGTCGTCCTTATATCCGTTTCCACTCATGTTTTGTTATCTCCTTGGTGCAATGATTTCATCGATCAAGCCATAGTCCTTTGCCTGTTCCGCACCCATGAAATTATCTCGGTCGGTGTCGGCCTCTATGCGCTCAATCGGCTGGCCTGTACGCTTGGAAAGCAGCTCGTTCAGGCGTTTTTTGAGCTTTAGGATGTGCTCCGCCTGTATCGATATATCGGTTGCCTGCCCACGGGTTCCGCCGCTGGGCTGGTGTATCATAATTTCGCTGTTCTCAAGCGCCTTGCGCTTGCCCTTTGCGCCCGCTGCAAGCAAAAATGCGCCCATGGACGCCGCCATGCCTATGCAGATTGTGGACACCTCGCACTTGATGTATTGCATCGTATCGTAGATTGCAAGCCCTGCGGCAACCGAACCGCCGGGGCTGTTGATATAGAGGAAGATGTCCTTGTCGGGATCGGCAGCCTCAAGATAGAGAAGCTGCGCCACGACGATATTGGCAGTATCGTCGGTTATTTCGCCGCCTAAAAATATTATGCGGTCTGAAAGCAGTCGGGAATAGATATCGTAGGAGCGTTCGCCCCGATTGGTCTGTTCCACAACCATAGGGATAAGGTTCATAGGAGCCTCCTTTGCTGTTGTTATTGTTCCACTGCGCTGTCAATTATCAGCGCGAGCGTCTTTTGCACCGCAATACGGTCTGCAAGGTAATCACGGTCATCGGAGGTGAGATTCTTTGCAAAGTCTTCAACCTCCATGCTGTTCTGCTTCGCATAATCTGCGATGCTCTCATCTATCTCCTCGTCGGTGGCCTCAATGTTCTCCGCCTTGGTCACCGCCTCTATCACAAGCTGCATCTTGACCCTCGCCTCCGCCTCCTCGCGGTAGTTGTTTCTAAGCTCTTCCACGGAGGTTCCGAGATAGCCGCAGTAATCCTCAAGGGAGATGCCGCTCGACATGAGCCGCTGGGAAAGGTCACGCAGCATGTACTCTATCTGCCTGTCAATCATGCAGTCGGGAATATCGACGGTCGCATTGTCGCAGGCGCCCTTTAGGGCGTTGTTCTCTCGAACCGTCTTGTTGCGCTGCGCTCTCTCCTCGGTCATCTTTGCCTTTTTATCGGCTTTCCATTCATCTATCGTATCAAATTCCGAGATGTCCTTGATAAACTCATCGTCTATCTCGGGCAGCTCCTTTTCGGATATCGTCTTTACCGTGCAGGCAAAGACCGCTTCCTTGCCCGCAAGGTTCTCCGCCTGATACTGCTCGGGGAAGGTGACTACTATGTCCTTTTCCTCGCCAATCGCTGCGCCTATGAGCTGCTCCTCAAAGCCCGGGATAAAGGTGTGAGAGCCAATGACGAGCGTCTGTCCCTCGGCGGTTCCGCCGTCGAACTTCACGCCGTCAACGCTGCCCGAATAGTCGAGGACTATGCGATCGCCGTCCCTGACCTCGCGCTCAACGTCGATGTACCTCGCCTGCTTTTCCTTCTCCTTTTCAAGCTCCGCACTCACCTCGTCGTCGCTTACATTATACTCCTGCTTGGGAATGACTATACCCTTGTACTGACCGAGGGTAACCTCGGGCTTTAACTGCACCTCGGCGGTGAAGGTCACACCCTCCTCCTCGGATATGCTGAGGATATCGAGCTGGGGCTTGTCAACTGCAACAAAGCCGTTTTCGGCGAGGGCAGAATCGTAGGCGTCGCCCCAGCACAGCTCGAAGGCGTCCTCATAGAAGCAGCCTGCGCCGTACATGTTTTCAATAACCTTGCGGGGAGCCTTGCCCCGCCGAAATCCCGGTATGTTATAGCGAGAAGCGGTCTTGTGATACGCCTCGTTCAACGCCTTCAAAAAAAGTTCCTTTGAAATCTCAATGGTAAGCCTTACCTTGCCACCCTCCAATTTTTCTGCCTGTACCATACTTTACTCCTTCGTTATTGGCATATTACGCCAGTTTCACGTTATATTAACACAAGCCCACCCTCTTTGCAAGGGTAGGATTGTGAAAATAAAGTAAAAGACAAAACACCGTTCAATTATATAATGTAAAGCGGTGTTTCTGTCCGTCAAAAACCTTGTTTTGACCCCTTATGCGTCTATCACATCGGGAATCCCGTCCCCGTCGGAATCGGGCAGGATGCCGCCGTCCGCCATGTCGCCTGCGCCGTACATCTCCCTGCCGGTGATGCCCTTTTCCGCCCTGCGCTGCTCGATCAAAACGCTCAAAAACTTGCGAACCTTTTCGCTCTTGCGAATGTTCTTAAGCTCCAAGATGTTGTGGCTCTTGTCCGCACTGTACAGCGACACCGTGCCCACGCCGCATATCTTTTGCCCGAAGCTGCGGTAGGACTTGATGTCGAGGATGCGATAGAGCAAGAGTTCATTGGTCTCGCTCGAGAAGAAGCCCTTTTTGATGTAGAGCCTATCCTTGTCGAGCGTGTACTTGGTGAAGGTTATCGGAAGCCCCAATATGCGCTTTCTGTCCTTCCATAGAATCTCGTTCTCCTCGAACTCCGTTTCAAATGCCGTCTTTTTCTTCTTTGCCATCTCCGTCATTCCTCCGTTTGTTTTTTATAGGTGTGCCGAGCTTTAACGCCTTGTGCGGGCAGGTCTTTATACAGTCTCCGCAGCGTATGCACTCGGGGTTGTTCGCTTGTTTGTAGGGCGTAAGGCACATCTTGCACGCCCCCGTGCACGCCCCGCATTCGGTGCATCTTTGTTTATCGACCCTGAGCCCTATCAAGGCTATCGGGTTGAACAAGCCGTAGATTGCGCCGAGCGGACAGAGGTACTTGCAAAACGGGCGGTATATCAAAAGGCAGAGCAAGAGGATTACCGCCAAGATTGCAACCTTCCATGTGAACAAAAAGCCCAGCGTGAGGTTTAGCATGGTGCTTGCGCTCGGCGCAAGCGTAAGCCCGCCCTGAAGCGTTCCCTGCGGGCAGATGTACTTGCAAAACGTAGGCGCATCCACAAAGAACAGCGGCAGGATGATTACAAATACAGCCAATATCACGTACTTTAGATACCGCAAGACCTTATCGCCTTTGAAGCGGTTAATCTTCTTGAAAAACGGTATCTTGTACAATAAATCCTGTAAAAGCCCGAACGGACAGAGAAAGCCGCAGACCACCCTGCCAAGCGTAACCCCGATTAAAATCAGAACGCCCAACACGTAGTAGGGAACCTTGTGCGCATAGAGCGACTGCTGAAAGGAGCCTATCGGGCAGGCGCCAACCGCCGCAGGGCAGGAGTAGCAGTTGAGCCCCGGCACGCACACGCTCTTGAGCTTGCCCTGATATATGCGGTGCGTGAAAAACCCTGACAGCAGCGGGTTGTGTAAGAAGGTGCTTGCCGCCTGAATTATTCTTCGGCCGTGCCTCTTGTAAAACGGCTGCTTATCCAAGCCCTATGCACTCTGTGCAGATCATTCGAGCCTTATTGTACACCTCGTTCGGCTGTTTTTGGACTATTCCGATTATCAAAAGCGCACAGCCCAAAAGCAGAATTATCGAAGCCGCAAGTATCCGCCTCACGGTAACAGCTCCTTTATGACGGCTTCCCAGCCGGAATAATCGTTCGAGCCGACATGCTCTCCGCCCAAGGCGTTGCCGTTTGAATCCACAAAGACCGTGGTGGGCACGTACTGATAGCCCATAGCCATCTCCAAGAGATCGCCGTCAATCGCAATTATCGGATAGGTCAGCCCGTTCTCTTCGATGAGCGAGGCAGCGTCCTCAACCGTTCCGTCGACCAACACGCCTATTATGGCAAAGCCCTCGGCTGAATAATCCTCGTATAGCTGTTGCAGTTCGGGCAGCTCGTTTACGCACGGCGAACACCAAGTGGCCCAGAAGTTGAGCATTATTACCTGTTTATCCGCAAAATAGCTCTGATCTATCGTGTTCCCGTTCTGATCCACGCCCGAAAAGTTCAAAGCTCCCGTTTGCTGAACGGGCTCGTCGGTAGGCTCGTCGTTAGGTTCATCGGCGGGTTCGTCCACGGG
>JAUNBP010000050.1 GCA_030526995.1 Clostridia bacterium | reverse complement strand
ACTGCACTTACTCGCCCCACCTCCAAGTGTTGCACTTGATGTGATATCGCACGCGTAAAGAAAAGTACAAAACAAAATCCCCCGTAGGGGCGGGGCATCCGCCCGCCAACCAAATCAAACTTTATGAACAAAAAATGAATAAATTTTGAAAAAATTGTTGCAAAGTCAAAAAAGGTGTGCTATCATATTAAATAACCTATGAGGGAACATGAAAAACAACAAGGAGGAGCAACATCACATGAAGAAGTATTTATCACTATTCATCGTTTTTCTAATGATTGTAACGATGATACCGGCGTCCGCTTTTGCAAACGGGGGCGTAACGGTATGGGACGGCACGGTAGCCGAAGCCTTTGCGGGCGGCACGGGAACCGAGAAAGATCCCTATCTAATCTCCAACGCTGCCGAGCTTGCCTATCTTGCAAAGTCGGTAAACGAGGGCAACGATTATTCGCTGGGCAAGTATTTCAAGCTGACGGCGGACATCGTGCTCAACGACACGAGCAATCTAAACAGCTGGGGCACGACCCCGCCCGCTTACGAGTGGACACCGATAGGTGCAAAGGGCGCAACGATTGCCGACAACGCCAAGCACTTTAAGGGCTACTTTGACGGTGACGGGCATACGATAAGCGGCATGTACATTGGGGACACGACCGCATACAAGTATGACTATGCAGGACTGTTCGGGCTCAACACCGGCGGAACGATAGAGAGGCTGGGCATCATCGATTCCTACATCATGTATTATTCCTATGTTGGCAGCGTTGCGGGCTATAACGGCGGCACGATTTGCGAGTGCTACAACAAGGCAACCGTGAGCGGCTTGGAATACGTCGGCGGCATTGCGGGCTTCAATTCCAACGGAACGGTTGAGAACTGCTACAATGCGGGCAGCGTGAACGGTTACACCTGTCTGGCTTGGGACAATGCAGCCCCTCAGTGGATAGGCGGCATCACCGGAGCCAACTTCAGCTCCGAGCCAAACGGCACAATCGTGAGAACCTGTTACAACATTGGCACGGTAAGCGGCTGTGAAAATGAGCATATCGGCGGCATCACGGGTGAGAATCACGTCTACCCTGCCACGGCTACGATAGTGTTTGAAAACTGCTATTATGATATCGACTGCTGCACGGCGCTCCAAGCGAATTTAGACGGAATCGACCGCCTGCTAAGCGAGCTCACCCAAAAAAGCACCTATGTGGGCTTTGATTTTACGGGCAACGAGCAGGAGAACGTTTCCCCCGTCTGGACGATGGAGGGCAACTCGGTCTACCCCTACGCCGAGCTTGTGTTCGTCCGCGACGCCACGCCGGTTCCGATGCTTGGAGTATCGGCGCCGGACCTGCTTGAGATTGCCATAAACGACCCCACCGCACTGAACTATGAGATAAACCCCGCCGACGCCGACAATCCCAAGGTCACCTTCGAATCCGCGGATGAGACCATAGCCACGGTCGATGAAAACGGCGTCATAACCGGTGTTGCAGAGGGTCAAACCGAGATTATTACCAAGACCGACGATGGAGGGTTCACAGCCAAAACCGTCGTTGTCGTGCATCCCGATTCCACGGTCACCTACGTTGTGGACGGAGAAACGCTTGAGGAGTACACGGTAAAATGGAATCACATGCTTGAAGAGATACCCGAAGTCCCCGCCAAGGAGGGCCACGATCAGGTTGACCCGTACTGGGACATAGACCTTACCGATACCGAAATCACAGAGGATTGCACCGTCAATGCCGTATATACCATAAACGAGTACACGGTAATATACTATGTGGACGATGTGATATACAGAAGCTATGATTTTAAGTGGGGCGAGGAGATGACGGACATCCCCGTTCCGCCCAAAGGCAAGGAGGGCCATGATCAGGTTGCGCCCTACTGGAGCGTAGATCTCACCCATGTTCCGATTGAGCAGGACTACGAAATCTATGTTATCTACACGATAAACAAATACACGGTAACCTACGTTGCCGACGGTGAAACAGTCGAAACCTACAATGTGGACTGGAACAGCACGCTAAATGAAATCCCCGCCGTCCCCGACAAAGAAGGGCATACGGGCACATGGGACACCGACCTTAGCGGAGTTGCAATCACCGAGGATTACACCGTCACCGCCGACTATGAGATTAAAACCTACACGGTAACCTACGTTGTGGACGGTGAAACCGTTGAAACCTACGAGGTGGACTGGAACACCCTGCTCTCCGAGATACCGGAGATTCCGCCCAAGGCGGGCCACGATCAGGTTGCGCCCCGCTGGGACACCGACCTTGACGGCGAGCCGATAAAGCAGGACTACACCGTCAATGCCGTCTACACGATAAACAAATACACGGTAACCTACGTTGCAGACGGCGAGACCGTTGGAGCCTACGAGGTGGACTGGAACGACACCCTCTCCGAGATACCGGAGATCCCCGACAAGGAGGGCCACGATCAGGTTGCGCCGTACTGGTACATCGACCTTGACGGCGAGCCGATAAAGCAGGACTACACCGTCAATGCCGTCTACACGATAAACAAATACACGGTAACCTACGTTGCAAACGGCGAGACCGTTGATACCTACACGGTTAACTGGAACGATACTCTGGAGACCATCCCCGCCATCCCGCCCAAGGCGGGCCACGATCAGATTGCGCCCTACTGGGAACACGACCTTGACGGGATTGCAATCACCGAGGATTACACCGTGGAGGCAGTCTACACGATAAACACCTATACGGTAACCTACGTTGTGGACGGTGAAACCGTTAAAACCTACCCGGTGGACTGGAATGCTACGCTCCCCGAGATCCCCGCCATTCCCGCCAAGGAGGGCCATGACAAGACCCCGCCCCGCTGGGACACCGACCTTGACGGAGTTGCAATCACCGAGGACCTTACCGTCACCGCCGTCTACACGATAAACACCTATACGGTAACCTACGTTGCCGACGGCGAGACCGTTGAAACCTACATTCTGGAGTGGAACGATACCCTCTCCGAGATACCGGAGGTACCGTCCAAGGTGGGATACGTCCACGAGTGGGACACCGACCTTACCGATGTTGCAATCACCGATGATTACACCGTCACCGCCGTCTACACGCTCTCGCTGTTCTACGGCGATGCTAACTGCGACGGCGAGATCGATGCCTTCGACGCAGCCCTAATCCTGCGCTTTGCCGTGGACCTCGACCCCCTGACGGAGCTCGGCATGATGCAGGGCGATGTCACAGGCGTGAATAATTTCATACCTGACTCGGCCGACGCAGCCGCCATCCTCCGCTACGTCGTAAAAATAATCGATATATTCCCCACGGAGGAAGCAAACAACTAAATCCCAACCAACTCAAGGCGGGCAACCCCCGCCTTTTTTGCGTTAATGGGGAGGGAAGGGATACCAATTAGGAATTAATGTAGGGGCGGCACATCCGCCCGCCATTCCCGTTGCCACCCTCACGGGGGAGGGGGTACCCTCCCTTTCTTTTCACGAGAAAAGAAAGGAAGCAAAGAAAAGCGTAAAAGAGATAATATTATTATTTGTATGGTGTTGATTGAGTGAGCCATTTTGCCGCAGACAGGCGACAAAATGGCAAGGGGAAAAAACTCCCGATTTGCCATCTGTTCATGGCAAATCGGGGCACTCAAGTTGCGTGTTGAATTATATTCCCTTACCCTTTTACGGTTTCTTTTGGTTCTTTTCTTTCCGCAAAAGAAAAGAACAAAACAAATCAAAAAAACCCATCAAACCCCAAACACCCGCCGTCCATTTTCAAACGTCACCTCTGCAAGCTCCTCGACATCGGCGTTTCGCACTTGAGCGAGCTTTTGGAGGGTCAGGTACATGAGCGTGGGGTCATTGCGCTTACCTCTAAGGGGCACGGGCGTCATATAGGGACAATCGGTCTCAATCAGGAGCCTATCGAGCGGGAGCCTTGCCGCAACGTCTGCAAGGCGGGCAGCATTTTTGAAGGTCAGCGCACCGCCAAAGGCGATGTAAAGCCCGAGGTTTAGGCAGTCCCTTGCGGTTTCGTAGCTTCCGGAGAAGCAGTGCATAACGCCGCAAAGGTTATTTTTGTGCGCCCGCAGGATATCCATCATATCGCCGTGCGCTTCACGGTCATGGATTATTACGGGCAGCTTATTTTGCGCTGCAATGTCGAGCTGCTCCGAAAACGCCCGCCTTTGCACGTCTCGGGGCGAAAAGTCGTAGTGATAGTCCAAGCCAATTTCGCCAATGGCAACAACCTTGGGCAGGTGCGCAGCGGCGTTTAGTTCGTCTAAGGCGTCGGCGGTAAGCTCATCTGCGCTGTGCGGGTGTATGCCCACCGAGCCGTAGACGAAGTCGTTTTCCAAGCAGAATGCGGGAATCTTTTTAATCCCCGCCCTGTCCGCACAGGCTTCGACGACAAGGGCAACGTTAGATTCGCGTATGGCGTTCAATACGGCGTTGCGGTCGGGGTCAAAGCGCTCGTCGAGCAGGTGGGTGTGGGTATCGAAAAGGCGCATGGAGGCCACCTATCGCACGACCCAGCCGCTGTTTAGCGGGGCGGCAGGGCTTACAAAGGACAGGGTCTCGTCGGCGGGGTCGGAGCCGCAGAGTATCATGCCGTGGCTCTCAACGCCGCAGAGGGTGACGGGCTTTAAGTTGGCTACTACCACCACCTGCTTGCCTATAAGATCGGCGGGGGCGTACCACTTTTTGATGCCCGAAACGATGGTGCGGCTTTCGTTTCCGATTTTTACGGTGAGCTTTAACAGCTTTTTAGCCTTTTTAACCTCCTCGCAGGCTATAACCTCGCCCACTCTTAGATCTATCTTTTGAAAGTCGTCAAAGGATATCTCCTCCTTGTAGGGTGCAAGCTCGGGCTCGCTTTTGGGGGCGGGCGCGGGGGCAGATTGGGCTGCAAGCTCCTTTAGCTCCTTTTCCATATCGATGCGCGGGAAGATGGCGTCGCCCTTTTGAACGTGGCTCCCCGCTTGAGTTCCGCCAAAGGAAACGGACTCGAGCGTCTGCCTGCTTGCAGCGGTTCCGAGTTGGGCGAAAATCTTATCGGGGGTCGAGGTCAAAAACGGCACGAGCAGGATTGCGGCAATTCTAAGGCATTCCGCAAGGTTATAAAGCACGGTCTTGAGCCTTTCCTTGCCGTCCTCGGATCTTGCCAAAATCCACGGTGCGGTGAGGTCGATGTACTTGTTGCAGGCGCCTATCAGCTTGAATATCTCGCCTATCGCATCGGGTATGTGCAAAGCGCTCATCTGCTCGTCCACACGGGCGGGCAGCTCCTTTGCAAGCGTGAGTATCGTTTCGTCCTCGGCACCCGCCACGGAGGGGGCGGGGATAACGCCGTCAAAATACTTGTCTATCATCGCCACGGTGCGGGAGAGGAGGTTTCCGAGGTCGTTTGCAAGGTCGGTGTTAATTCGGGCTATCAGCGCCTCGTTTGTGAAGGCGCCATCCGAGCCAAACGGAACCTCACGCAGCAAAAAGTAGCGTATCGCATCTACGCCGTACCTTCTGCACAGTTCAATCGGGTCGACAACGTTGCCCACGGACTTGGATATCTTGCCCCCGTCCAAGACGAGCCAGCCGTGCCCGAATATTTGCTTGGGCAGCGGTAAATTCAGAGCCATCAGCATGATGGGCCAGATTATCGTATGGAAGCGCACTATCTCCTTGCCCACGATGTGAACGTCGGCGGGCCAGTAGCGGTTGTAGAGGGTCTCATCCTCGCTGCCATAGCCGAGGGCGGTGATGTAGTTGGAGAGGGCGTCAATCCAAACGTAGACAACGTGCTTGGGGTCAAAGTCCACGGGGATGCCCCACTTAAAGCTCGTGCGGGACACGCAGAGGTCCTCAAGTCCGGGGAGGAGGAAGTTGTTTAGCATCTCGTTGGTGCGGGCTGTCGGCTGAATGAACTCGGGGTTGTCTCGGATGTGCTGAATCAGACGGGGCGCATACTTGGAGAGGCGGAAGAAGTAGCTCTCCTCCTCAACGAGTTCCACGGGCCTGCCACAGTCGGGGCAGCAGCCGTCTTTCAGCTGGCGTTCGAGCCAAAAGCTCTCGCAGGGCGTGCAGTAATGTCCGGTGTAGCTCGACTTGTAGATGTCGCCCTGATCGTAGAGCTGCTTGAATATCTTTTGCACTATCTTTATGTGCCGCTCATCGGTCGTGCGGATGAAGTCATCGTTGGACACGTCCAAGACCTTCCAAACGTTTTGGAAGGCGGCAACTATCTCGTCCACATATTGCTTGGGCGTTATGCCCCTCTCCTCCGCCTTGCGCTCGACCTTCTGCCCGTGCTCGTCGGAGCCGGTCAAAAAGCGCACGTCAAAGCCCCGCTGCCGCTTGTAGCGGGCAATGGCATCGGCTGCGACCGTGGAATAGGCATGGCCTATGTGCAGCGCACCCGAGGCGTAGTATATCGGCGTTGTGATGTAAAAAGTTTTCTTCTCCATAGTTCCTCCTAAAAAATATAAGGCATACCGCCCATGTAAGGACAGTATGCCGAAATTGCCTACCGTTTAACCACCCTACTTCCCAAAAGCGTTGGGGCATAAGCTCACGCTGTAACGGGCGCTTCCCGCAGGGGCTTACAAAAAAAGCTCACCTCTGACGCTCCGGAGCCATGTTCCGCAGCCCGTCCCTGTCGGCTTTCACCTACCCGACTCTCTTTTGAGGAACCGCAAATGCGTACTCTTTCCTTCACAGCGGGGTAATTATACCAATAAGAAAAACAAAAGTCAACCTTGAAATTCGACAATGCAGGTGCTATACTCTGTTGGTATGTTTAATATTGTTTTGGTTGAACCCGAAATACCGCAGAACACGGGCAACATATCGAGAACCTGCGCAGTCACGGGCACGGCGCTGCACCTTGTGCACCCTTTAGGCTTTGAGATAAGCGACAGCAAGCTAAAACGGGCAGGCTTGGATTATTGGAGTTCGCTCGAGCTGCACGAGTATCAGAGCTTTGACGAGGCAAGAAAGGCTCATCCCCACTCGAGATTTTTCTTCGCCTCCACCCATGCAAAGAACAGGTATTCGGATGTGGAGTTTTTGGACGGGGATTTTTTGGTATTCGGCAAGGAGACCAAGGGCCTGCCCAAGGAGCTTTTGGCGGAAAATGCGGACTTTGCAATTCGAATTCCCATGGGCAAACAGCAGCGTTCGCTTAATTTATCCAACTCGGTTGCGATAGTTCTGTATGAGGCACTGCGGCAGAACGATTTTTTTGAACTTAATTGAAAAAAAGGCTTGCATTTTCAAATTCGTTATGTTAGTATAGGTCTGTTCGATTTTTGAGAAGGAGGTGGACTTGATGGGTAAGGTTTGTGAAGTCTGCAACAAGGGCGCAATGTCCGGAAATATGGTCAGCCATTCCAACCGCAAAACAAAGCGCAGCTGGGCTCCCAATATCCAGCGTGTTCATGTCATCGTAGGTGGCAAGGCGCAGAAGATGAACGTATGCACGCGTTGCCTCCGTTCCGGCAAGGTTGTCCGCAGCGTCTAAATTTATTTCGTCAAAAACTTCGTTTTATGACGAGTGTCAACCGTAGCTTGCCTACATCTACGATGCGGACGGCAATCTACATAAGGAAACAGCCCTAAAGGGCAATCCGTTCCGACGCACATGTCGTCGGAGCCGGAACATAGCTTAAGGGGCTCGACCCCTTAACAACCCCAAGGCTTTACGCCGCCTGTTTAGGGCGGCTTTGTTTTAATTATGATAATAACTTCAAGAGCAAACGAAACGATAAAGAGCGCAAGGGTGCTGCATCGGGCGAAGGAGCGCAAGGAGAGCGGCTTGCACCTCATAGAGGGCGACAAGCTCGTTTTCGACGCCGTCTTATCCGATGCAAAAATCGTCCGCATATTCTGCGAGGAGGGCTTTTTACCTCCCGAGGGCTTTGAAACGGTCTTTGTTACAAGGCAGGTTTTGGAGTCGCTCTGCGAGAGCACGACCCCGCAGCACCTCTGCGCAATCGTAAAAACGCCCGACTGCACCCCGCCTCAAAGCTATCCCGAGGGGCTTATCCTCTGCTTGGACGGCTTGCAGGACATAGGCAACGTCGGTACGATCATTCGAACGACGGATGCGCTTGGTGCTGCTGCGGTGCTGATAGGTTTGGACACTGCAGATGCGTTCTCGCCCAAGGGCGTGCGTGCCTCCATGGGCTCCTGCTACCACATCCCGATATACAAGGGCGAACTTGCAAGCGAACTTAAAAGGCTGAAGGCGCAGGGCTTTTTCTGCCTCTGCGGGCATCTCAAGGGCAGCGAGGCCTTGCCCAAAACGGGGAAGAAGGTTGCGCTTGTCATAGGCAACGAGGGCAACGGGGTCTGTGCCGAGGTTGCAAACGAGTGCTACCTATACCGCATGAGACAACAGGGCAGGGCGGAGTCCCTAAACGCCGCCGCATTTGCAGCCATTATGACGGATAGGCTCATAAACGGCAGAACTGTCGCAGATTTGTAAACTGTTTGTAATATTACAAAGATAAGGTAGAAAATCGGTTTCAAATTGTGTATGATAGAAGCGTAAGAGCTTTTCAGCTCGTCAAAAAACAGGTTTTTTGCCGTAGACAACCGCAGCTTGCCTGCATCGCAATCCCTCAGTCAGCAAGCTGACAGCTCCCTTTGCACAAGGGAGCCTTTGGACGGCAAGCCGCACTTTGACGGTCTGGAATGCGAGAAGAGCTTCTTTTTAATTTGAACGGAGAGAAGGATAATGAAAAAGAGTAAGAAATTCGCAATAATTGCTTCCTTGGCGGTGGTGGTCATCGCCATAGGCGTTATCGTGGGCATATACTTAAATACGATAATCAACGATCAGAGCAGTGCGTTCGATACAAAGGCAACGGCAACGCCCGACACCGTTGTGCTTGAAGAGTCAACGCCGAGCCCGACGCCGGATTACACGCTTGCGCCCGACGAAACGGCAACGCCGAGCCCAACGCCCACGATAGACCCGTTTGTCACATTGCAGGAGCAGGCGGACACCTCGATGATGCAGGACATAGTCAACGTCTTGGTGATAGGCGTCGATGCCGACGAGTACCGTGAAACGAGCGACGATTGGAACGGAAAGAGCGAGTGGCACTCCGACGTCATGCTCATCTTGGCGATAAACTTTGACGAGATGACCGTTGACATGATTTCGCTCCCGCGCGACACCTATGCAAACATCCCCGATGTAAAGGGCATATACAAGCTGAACGCCTCGATAAACTGCGGCGGAGGCTACCTAAATTCCGACGGAAGCGTGAACTATGCGGGCTTTGAAAAGGTCTGCGAGGCTGCCGAGTGGATGCTTGGCGGGATTCCCGTGGACTACTATTACGCCGTCAACATGGACACGGTCAAGGCGCTGGTCAACGAAATCGGCGGCATAGAATACGAGATTGAGGGCTACTTCGACATAGGCGGAAGATTCTACGAGCCCGGACTGCAGCACATGGACGGGCAGGCGGTCTTGGACTATATGCGTGTTCGTAAAAAGAGCAAGAACACCGTGCAGTGGACGATATCCACCTCCGACAGCAACCGAGTCAACCGTCAAAAGCAGATGTTAGTCGCCCTGTTCTCCAAGATGAAGAGCGAAAACCTGATAACGAACATCCCGGGCATAGTCTCGGCATTTTCGGGCAGGCTGTTTACAAACTGCACTCTGGGGCAAACGGCTGCACTTGCGACCTTTGCCTATCAGCTCGACCCCGCAAACATCTCCATGCACACGATGGGCGGCAACAGCGGCTCATACTTCGGCTGGAACTTTATCTTTACAAACCAGTCGGACAGGGTTGCGCTGATAAAGGAGGTGTACGGCGTCAGCGTTTCGCAGTACCCGCAGTACACGATTCAATACGCCAAGTACCGCTGGGGATCCATGCTTGAGGAACACTACCTCGACCTCTGCTCCCCCTTGACCAAGTACGTTCAGGCGCTAATCGACATAGACAACCTGCTGCCCGAGTTCACACCCGAGCCCTCGGTTTCACCGAGCCCGTCAATCGACGTAAGCCCGTCAATCGACACAAGCCCGACAACCGACGTTACCCCGTATATTCCCGAGCTTTCAACCCCAACGCCCGAGACCACGCCAGCGCCCACCGAGGGCGAGGGCGGCAACTCCATAGGCGATGCGGTAACGACGATATCCTACAGAAGCAGCGGCTACATGACCGATGCAACCCCGCTTACAAGGCAGTACACCGAGGAGCAGCGGCAGATGTTCGAGGACTATCTGACCTGCTTGGAGGAGCTTGAGGACATAAGCGACAGCGCCGCCAACGAGGCCAAAAAGGCCCGCAACGGCAACAAAAACAGCCTGTCCTCGGTCGCAAACCAATACCTCGACAAGCTCAAAGAGCTTCAAGACAAGGCGATAGCCCTTGCCAAGGAGTTCGGCTACGAGAAAAAGAACTTCACTAACACCTGCTACCCCAACGAAACCTACCGCTCAAGCTCCGCATGGGGACTAAACTACTGGGACGACAAATCCGTCAACGAAATAAACGTAGACTTCAACTAAAACGAAGACTTCAATTAAAAACAATCAGGGGCCGTCACACGACAGCCCTTTTTTTGTATTTCAATAAATTCCTGCATCTAAAATCTTGCGTAGAACTGGGAGTTCTATATAGAATAATACCACTATCCCTCGAAAGTGTC
>JAUNBP010000049.1:1100-11030 GCA_030526995.1 Clostridia bacterium | reverse complement strand
CCTCTACGTCTGCATTTGCTCACCTTAACCCCTGTTCGCAACTGTAAAACTTGCGGACTTGTTGAACCTCGTGCCTGAAGCGCCTTAATGAAAAATATATCGAATTATGCGGTTGCCCTTTTTGAATGCTCATGCTATAATGGGCGTGGAAACTAAGAGTAATACTGAAAAGAGGCAGCTATGTACACCGGTGCGGGAATAATCAAAATCTATGCCGGAAGAACCGGCAGGGCTTTCGCTCAGAGAATGTGTTCCTATCTCGGAACCCAGCTCGGCGATGCTGAAACCATTGTATTTGATGAGGGCAATATCTTCGTTCGGGTCAATGAGTCCATTAGGGACAAGGATGTTTACCTCGTGCAACCGATAGGCAGGGAGCCGAACGATGAGTTCACCGAACTCCTGTTTTGGATTGACGCCTTTAAGCGTTCGAGCGCAAACTCGGTCACTGCCATCATCCCCTACTTCTCCTATGCAAAGGGCGATAAAAAGGACGAGCCGAGGGTGTCCATCCGTGCCCGTGTCTGCGCCGATTGCATAGAGGCCATAGGCGTTGACCGTGTGATATTCATGGATTTGCACGCCGCACAGGTGCAGGGCTTTTTCAAAAAGCCCGTCGACCACCTCTTGGCACAGCCCCTGCTTGCCGAATACATCCGCCGTCAGGGTATAGTCGACGACAACCTCGTTGTAGTCTCGCCCGATGCGGGCAGCGCAAAACGTGCCCACCAGTTCGCAAACGAATTTGGCTGTCCCGTTGCCATAGGCGATAAGACCCGCTACAACCACAAGGACGATGCGAAGATTCTCAACGTCATAGGCGATGTCAAGGATAAGAACTGCCTCGTAGTCGACGACTTTTCAATCTCGGGCGGCACGCTAATCGATATTGCAAGGGGACTTAAAGAGCACGGTGCGAACCGCATCTTTGCGGCTCTCTCGCATAACGTTATGAATCAAAAGGCGATTGACCGCATTGAAAACAGCGATTATGAGTTCCTCGTTTCGACCGACACCGTTGAATGTCCCGAGGCGAAGAACTCGAAGAAGATTCGCATTATCTCCGCAGCTCCGATGTTTGCGCAGGCGGTAAAGACGATTCACGACCGTGCCCCGATGAGCACGATGTTCGACCAGCGCATCTCAAAGCGGCTCATGGATATGAGCTTTGCTCAGGAGCAGCTCTCGCTGTTGGACGATTGATAAAAGAACTCAGTAAACTAAAACGGCTTGCAGATGCGAGCCGTTTTTACCTATCAGGAAATCCTTTGGGGGTTCTCAAGGGGTCGCAACCCCTTGACCATAATCCGGCTTCGGCGGCGTTGACGCCGAAACGGATTGCCCTTTAGGGCTGTTACTTTGTGTAGATTGCCGCCCGCAGCGCATAGCGATGCAGGCAAGCTACGGTTAGCTTCCGGCAAAAAACGCAGTTTTTTGACGAACAGTTATTTTGCTTTATAGCCGTCCATCGTGCGGGGTTTTCCGAAGTAGAAGGCTGCCATGAGCCCGGGGCCGCAGTTGGAGCCGATGATGGCGCCGATGTAGGTGTAGTAGACGTCACGGAAGCCAAAGGCGTTTTTCAGCGAGTCGCCAAACTCCATTGCCTGATCCAAGATGTCGGAGTGGCAGATGTACAGGGTTTGTTCGGAGGCGTTTTCTACGGTCTCCCCTATTATCTCGTGCAGGCGCTTGACGGTCTTACTTAGTCCCCGCACCCGCTCCTGTACTATCAAATGGCCCTGTGCGTCGAGGTTTAATATCGGGCAGATGTGCAGCGCCGTGCCGATTATCGCACTTGCCCTGCTGCAGCGTCCGCTTCTGCGCAGATACAAAAGCTCGTCGGTGGTGTAGTAGGTGTTGACCCGCACCTTGTTGTTTTCTAAAAACTCGGCGCATTCCTCTATCGTGCTGCCCTCGTCTCGCATCTTGGCGGCTTGGAGCGCAAGCATACCGTAGCCGGTGGAGCAGAGCGTGGAATCTATGCAGACTATCTTTGTATCGGGCTTATCCTTCATCAAAATATCCGCTGCGGTCACGCCGTTTTGGTAGGTTACCGAAACCCCGCTGCCGAGGCAGATGTGCAAAATAGGCAGTCCCTTTTCAAGCAGGGGCGTCCAAAAATCGATGTACTCTTGAGGGTTTAGCTGGCTCGTCTTGGGCTTCATGCCGCTTCTCATGCCCTCGTAGAACATGTGGATGTCGTCCCAATTCATCGTGTCACGGCAGAGCACGCCGTTCATCTCGTAGCAGAGCATGATAGGGGTTATGCCATGGTCGTTCAAAAGTTGCAGGGGCAGGTCACAGCCCGAATCGGTTGTTACAATGTAATTCATTACAGTCCTCCGTCATCTTATCTTGTTGTGGAAATTCTATTATAAAAGCGGACAAGTATTCAACCTACCGAACGCAAAAACGATTCTACCGATTTGAAGAGGCACTCTACCCACAATAGAGTGCCCATAAAGTCTGGAAAAAATTGGGTTTATTCGTGAAGCAAATTTTGCGCTTCGCCATCGTCAATGCGTTCTATATCCTTAAGCGTGCGCTGTATTTGACGGGTTCTGACACCTATCAGCTTGTCAAGCTCGTTGTTGACGAGGTTGAGCTGACGCTGGGAGTTTTGCAGGACCGCATCGAATTTGTCGAACTCGGTTCTGACGGCGCCCAAAATCTTCCATACCTCGGAGCTGCGCTTTTGTATCGCAAGCGTTTGAAAGCCCATTTGCAAAGAATTTAATATTGCTGCCATGGTCGAGGGCCCTGCGAGGCTTATGCGGTAGCTGCGCTGCAACTCCTCTATCATGCCCCGATTGACCGCCTCGGCGTACAGGCCTTCAAACGGCAAAAACAGGATGGCAAACTCGGTCGTGTTCGGGGGATCGACGTACTTTTCTCGAATGCTCTTTGCCTCCTGCTTGAGCCTTGCGGTAAGCTGCTTGGCAACAGCGTCAATCCTTTCGGGCACTGCGCTCTCGTAGGCGTCCTGAAGCTCGGAATATATATCGGCGGGGAACTTGGCGTCAATCGGGAGGTAGACGCAGCCGCCGTCATCGCCCGGCAGCCTTATCGCAAACTCGACCACCTCGCGGCTGCCCTTCTTGGTTGCAACGTTTTCCTCGTACTGCTCCTTTAGCAATATCTCCTCTAAGATTGCGCCGAGGCGAACCTCGCCTAAGATGCCTCGGGTCTTGACGTTGGACAGCACCTTTTTCAAATCGTTAACGCCGACTGCGACCTGCTGCATTTCGCCAAGCCCTCGATAGACCTTTTCGAGCTGTTCGCTGACAAGCTTAAAGGATTGGTTCATCTTGGTTTCGAGCGTGGTTTGCAGCTTTTCGTCGACGACGTTCTGTATCTCAGCCAACTTTTTGCTGTTCTCCTGCAAAATGGATGCAAGGTTGCGCTCCATGCCGAGGCGAATCGACTCGAGCTTTTGCTCGTTTAATTGCTCGGAGGTCTTTAGGCGGTTCTCAATGTTGTTGCTGAGGTTGGACACGCTCTGATTAAGCTCCATGCGAAGCTGGGAATCGTCGCGGGGACGCGTCAAAAGCACTATGACCGCAACGAGGCCTATGAGACAGCAGACGCCTATGATTATTAAAACTATTTCCATTTAGTAGAACAGCCCTCCGATATTGGCAAGCCCGAACACTATGGCTGCCTGAGCTACTATGTAGGTGAGCATTACGATGAAGTTGCCGTAGCGGGTCTTTTCCTTAAATATTTCCATACAGAGAATGAAGTCGGAACAGATGAACATGCCGCTGCCGAACAGCGCCAGCCCCATCCAGTTGCTAAACCTTGTGAAGAAGGTCATAAGCGCCATGAACGACATTCCCGATATTGCCAACATGTAAATAGACACGGGTATCTTCCACTTTTTGGGGATATTCGGAAAGAGGATTAGGCAGCTTATAAGGTATGCGCTGACGTAGCAAATCACGGCGAGGATGATGATGGTCTTTCCCGGTGCTCCAACCAGCCCTATGTAATGTACGATGTAGGATATCTGTGCGAGGAAGAAGGATGAAAAGCCGAGCAGCCGAGTGATTTTTCGCTCGGGATATAGTAAAAACACGTCCCCTATGAAGGAGAATATCATGGCCAAATACACGGTAAGTGCAGGCTGCTCGCAAACGGTAAGGTAGCAGCCCAAAAGAAGGGGCATTAAAAGTGGCTTGGTAATCACTGCCAGCCGACTGCCTTTTTCGGGCAAGCGACTGTAGAGATGAAGCAGGGACGCTGCGACAAAAAGAATTATAAAGACGAGCTGCATAGAATCCTCCTTTCCACAAAAACATTATAACATAGAATTGTCCACTTGCGAAGAGGGAATTTTAATGCTATAATCTACGGGATAATGATATAGGAGGAACTTGACATATGCAATATTCTCGTGATGTTGAAGAAATGGTCTGCGTCAAAAAGGGCGCTAACCATGACCCCGCCCCCATACCCGAGGAGGGAAAATGGGTCAAGGCGAAGGAAATTAAGGACATAAGCGGCCTCACCCACGGTGTGGGCTGGTGCGCACCGCAGCAGGGCGCCTGCAAGCTGACGCTCAACGTTAAGGAGGGCGTTATCGAGGAAGCTCTGATTGAAACCCTCGGCTGCTCGGGCATGACCCATTCGGCAGCCATGGCAGCGGAAATTCTGCCCGGCAAGACGATTTTGGAAGCCCTGAACTCCGACCTCGTCTGCGACGCAATAAACACCGCCATGCGGGAGCTGTTCTTGCAGATAGTCTACGGCAGAACTCAGAGTGCGTTTTCCGATGACGGCCTGCCGGTGGGCGGCGGTTTGGAGGATCTCGGCAAGGGGCTGCGCTCGCAGATTGGAACGATGTACGGAACCAAGGTCAAGGGCCCCCGCTATTTGGAGATGGCGGAAGGCTATGTCTTGAAGGTGGGCTTGGATGCGGACAACGAGATAATCGGCTATCAGTTCGTAAGCCTCGGCAAGATGATGGACGCAATCAAAAAGGGCATGGATCCCAAGGAAGCCTATGAGAAGAACATCGGCACCTACGGCAGATTTGCCGAAGCTGTGACCGTTATCGACCCGAGAAAGGAATAATGGAGGTGCGCTATGATTACGTTTGAAGGCTATGAAAGAAGAATAGATAAGATTAACGGCGTTTTGAAGGAATACGGCATCGACGGGCTCGAAGCTGCAAAGGCCATCTGCGACAAGGCGGGCGTCGATGCAGCTGCCATCGTCAGGGGCATTCAGCCGATAGCGTTTGAAAACGCTTGCTGGGCCTATACTGTAGGCGCGGCCATCGCCCTCAAAAAGGGCGTTACCACGGCAGCCGAGGCTGCGGAAGCCATTGGAATCGGCTTGCAGTCCTTCTGCATCCCGGGTTCGGTTGCAGACCAGCGTGACGTGGGTAAGGGCCACGGCAACCTTGCCGCCATGCTCCTTAGGGAGGACACGCATTGCTTTGCATTCTTGGCAGGGCATGAGAGCTTTGCCGCAGCGGAGGGCGCAATCGGTATTGCCCGCACCGCAAACAAGGTTCGAAAAGAGCCCTTGCAGGTAATTTTGAACGGACTCGGCAAGGACGCCGCCTACGTTATTTCGAGAATCAACGGCTTTACCTATGTTGAAACCGAGTACGATTACAAGAGCGGCAAGCTCAACATCGTTTCGACCCGAGCCTTCTCCGACGGCGACAGGGCGAAGGTCCGCTGCTACGGCGCCGACGACGTCAACGAGGGCGTTGCAATCATGCGCCACGAGAACGTTGATGTGTCCATTACCGGAAACTCCACCAACCCCACGAGATTCCAGCACCCCGTTGCCGGAACCTACAAGAAGTGGTGCGTTGAGAACGGCAAAAAATATTTCTCGGTTGCAAGCGGCGGCGGCACGGGCAGAACGCTCCACCCCGACAACATGGCTGCAGGTCCCGCCTCCTACGGCTTGACCGACACCATGGGCAGGATGCACAGCGACGCTCAGTTTGCGGGCTCCTCCTCGGTTCCTGCACACGTTGAGATGATGGGACTTATCGGCATGGGCAACAACCCGATGGTGGGTGCCACCGTTGCAGTGGCGGTTGCAGTGGCCCAGAGCTTATAAACGGAGACTTTAAGGGCGGTCTATGCACCGCCCTTTTTCACAGGAGGGCTTATGTATCGGTTGAAAGAGGGCAAACTGCTCGACGAACGGGGCAGATTAACGGAGGCGGGCTATTCCACCTCGCTTGTCAAGGAATACGACAGGAACGACATCAAGGCGGGGAAACTCCGCATCAAGGAGTGGGATTACTACCTCATCTATAACGACAAATTCGGCATTGCGCTGACCATCGACGACAACTCCTACATGGGGCTTATTTCCGCCTCGTTTTTGGACTTTACAAAGCCTATGGAGCGAACCGTATCCAAACTGTTTTGGTTCCCCTTGGGCAAGACCGCCTTTCCCAAATCGAGTGCGGAGGGCGATGTTATAAAGAGCCTTAAGGGTTGCTCCGCCGCCTTCACCCACGAAAACGGCAGGCGGCACCTCGTGCTGCACATGGATAACTTTGACGGCGGGCTGCCCCTTCACTGCGACCTCTATCTTTCGGATGAGCCGCAGGACAGCATGGTGATTGCCACCCCCTTCCCCAAAAAATCCACGGCATTCTACTACAATCAAAAGATTATCGGCATGAAGGCGCAGGGCAGGGTGGAATACTGCGGAAAAACCTACGAGTTTTATGAGGACGACAGCTTTGGTCTTTTGGACTGGGGCAGGGGCGTTTGGACCTACAGCAATACTTGGTATTGGGGTGCGGCTCAGGGCAGGCTTGACGGGCACACGATAGGCTTTAACATAGGCTACGGCTTTGGAGATACGAGCGCAGCAAGCGAAAACATGGTGTTTTTCGACGGGAAGGCGCACAAGCTCTCGCTCGTGGACTTTGGCATTCCGCAAAGGAACGGCAAGGATGACTTTATGTCAACTTGGAATATGACGAGCGACGACGGGAGATTTTCAATGCGCTTTGAGCCGATAATCGACCGCCGAGCCAACACCGACGTTGGGCTAATCTGCTCAAAGCAGCACCAAGTGTTTGGACGTTTCTTTGGCACCGTCACGCTCGATGACGGCACGAAGGTTGAGATTGAAAATTTGCTGGGCTTTGCCGAAAAGGTGAAGAACAGATGGTAAGTCGTCAATTTATCGCTGCGGCTTAATATACTGGTAGAGATGGGCGTATTTGAACTTTTTTTAATAGGCATAAGCCTATCGATGGATGCCGTTGCGGTTGCCCTCTGCGAAGGGCTTGCAATGAAGAAGCCGAGGCTGGGCAGAATGGTGCTTATTGCGGTCTTTTTCGGCGGCTTTCAGGCGCTGATGCCCTTTATCGGAGCGTATCTCGGGGAATGGTTTTCGGTCTATATAGAGCGGTGGTCTGCTTATATCGCCTTTGGGCTGCTGCTCCTTATCGGCGTCAAGATGATATATGACGCCATAAGAAGCCAAGCCTGCGAGCAGGCTGAAAATGCGAAGATAGGCAGGTTGTTTTTGCTTGCGATTGCAACGAGCATAGATGCGCTTGCGGTCGGGATAACGCTTCCTGCTCTTTGGTCGCATTCAATCGTTTCGGCGGTACTGATTATCGGTTGCACGACCTTTGTCCTCTCGTTTGTCGGGGTTTGGATTGGAAACTGCTTTGGAATCCGCTTCAAAAAGGGGGCGGAGATTGCAGGGGGCGCAGTGCTTATCGCCCTCGGAATAAAAATTTTATTGGAAAAGTTGATAGGTTAACCAATGTCAAAGAGATTGTTTGCTTTTATCGTATTCATATGCTTTGCGGTCTGTGTCGGAATATCCGTGCTTACGGTGTATTTGGTTACGCAGTCACACGAGGAGAAGGAGAATGAGATAATTCAAGCCACTTCGGTGCCAACGGCTACCCCCTCGCCTACGCCTACTCCTACTCCCACGCCTACACCCACGCCCATACCGACAATTACGCTCGACGAGGCGTTGAACGTCGAAGGCGGAACGATTGAGTTCATTCACGATCCCATCAACAGGATGTTTGTACCCGTACTGCTCGACGGCGTATACGTCGGTCGCGCAGGCAACGGCATGGACATGCCGGCGCAGTACATGGTCAGCGCTGTCATTACCATGAACGAGGGCGAAACGCTGAGCTTTAGATACAAGCTCGACAGCGATGCAGGCGACTTTAGATTCATGGTCAACGGTCCTGGGCAGAGCGCAACTCCCGTGCAGGACACCGGCGTTGTGGATTGGACGACCGCCACGTACACGGCCACAGCGACTGGCGAGTACACGTTCAGCTGGTTGTTCACGGTCTCGCTTCCTGAGGATCTTGCGTATCTCGACGATGTGCAGGTAATCCCTGCCGTCGAACCCACGCCCGAACCCCCGACGGTTACGCTCGACGAGGCGTTGAATGTCGAGGGCGGCACGCTCACATTCGAAGCCGTGGATCCCATGGAAGTTTGGACGCCTGCACTGCTTGACGGCGTATACGTCGGCCAGGCCGGCGATGGCGTGGACGCTTATCCCGGAGGATACATGGTAGCCACCGTTGTTGCGATGAACGCAGGCGACAAGATAAGCTTTAGGTACAGGGTTGACGGCAGTGAAGATGCATACTTTGCATTTACACTGTGGAGCACAATGCAGAGCCCCGTAGAGACCGGAGCAACCGAAGGCTGGCTCACCTATGAGTACACTGTTGAAGAAGCGGATACGTATATGTTCTCTTGGGCAATGATGGCGGATGTCGTTACGGATATCGCATATCTCGACGATGTGCAGATAATCCCTGCCGGCGAACCCACTCCCACGCCCGTGGTCGATCCCACCCCCACCGACGAACCCCCGACAGTAATGCTGGACGAGGCGCTCAACGTTGGGGGCGGCACGCTTGCCTTCACTACCGGCGATACATATCCCTGGACGGTCGTTTCCGACACGGACAGAGTGTACGCCATGTCCAGCAACCAGGGCGTAAGCAGCTCCACATCCTCTGTGTTCCTGAACGCGGGGACTTTGGAGAGAGGCGAGACGCTTGTGTTCGACTGGAAGGTTTCTTCCGAAGCCAACTGGGATGAGCTGAGATTATTCGCCAACGGCACGCTCGTCGTCGAAATAAGCGGCGATATTGATTGGGCCACATACAGGTATGTAGTTCCCGAGGACGGCGACTACACGTTCGAATGGCACTATTTTAAGGATGGCAGCATGGACAGGAATGACGACACCGGCTATCTGGACAATGTGCAAATCACGCCTTACATAGCCGTAACCGGCATAGAGGTTGACCCGACGGAGGCCACTCTGGACATCAACTACACGCTGCAGCTCACCGCAACGGTTCTTCCCGAGAACGCCACCAACCCGGCCTACACTTGGAGCACGAGCGATGCAGCGGTTGCTACCGTCTCCACAGCGGGCTTTGTAACGGCCGTGGGCGAGGGCGTTGCGATCATAACGGCCACGACCCAAGACGGCGGCCACACGGCGACTGCGACCATAACGGTCAACCCGCCTGTAGCTGTCACAAGCATAGTGATCGAGAGGGATTCCTCGTTCGTGCTCATGAACACGACTCCTACGCTCAGGTACACGGTTCTTCCCGAGAATGCCACGAATAAGACCGTGACGATCACAAGCAGCGACACGAGCACCCTCGCAGTGACAAACAGCGGCGGACTGCAAGGTGTTGCGGCCGGCGAGGCCACTGTAACCGTAACATCCGTGGACACTCCGGACGCGTATGACGTGATCACCATAACGGTGGGCGCGGCGGACGTGGCTCCCCTGCCTGTACCGGGCGACTTCACGAGTATCGAGCTTGACTATACAAGCGACAACCTTGCGCTCGGACTGGGCAACGCTTACGCGATGTACTACGGTCGCTCGATAAGCTCAGCGGGCGCGGTAATCGCAATCGGT
>JAUNBP010000049.1:0-1090 GCA_030526995.1 Clostridia bacterium | reverse complement strand
ACTACGGCTATGGCTACGCCATAGAGCTTGAGGCCGACACTCGTGTCGAATTCAGAACCGCGAGGCTTGCGAACGCGACAAACAGTGTCGACACCTACATGACGCTGTTTGATGCTGACATGAACGTTATAGCCTACGATGACGACGGCGGCGGAAACAACACATCCCTCATAACCTATGAGGTCATGGAGAGCGGCACATACTACGTGATTGTGGCGGGCTATGGCGCCAATTCGGCCGGCACGTTCATATTCACGGCCACGGAGCTTCCGCCAACTCTCAACCAGGCGCTCAACGTACCCGGCGGCTCCCTCAACTTCACCACCGGCGAGGAATATCCCTGGACGGCGGTAAAGAGAGGGGATCGCCTGTACGCGCAGTCCGGCAACCAGTATTGCGACGATACCGTATCCTCCGTGTTCCTTGAGGCAGGTATGCTTTCCGCCGGTCAGGTGATAAGCTTCGATTGGAAGGTATCTAGCGAGGGAGGCTTTGATTTCTACCAGTTCATAGTTAACGACGTTGTTATCGAAGCCATAGACGGCGAATCCGACTGGACGACATACACGTACACGATACCCGAGGATGGCGAATACAGCTTCGAGTGGCGCCACGTGAAGGACGAGAGCGAACATTCCGGAGATGACACGGCCTATCTCGACAATGTTGAGATAAAGGTTCCCTACGACGTCAACATGGACGGCGTGTTCAATACCGGCGACGTTGCAGCCATACTGCGCTATGTAATCGGCATATACACTGCTGATCAGATAGACATGGTGGCGGCCGACGTCAATGGCGATGGCTTCGTAAACAGCGGCGACGCTGCGTACCTGCTCACTATCGCGCTCGAGAACATCTGATAGTGTTATGCGTTCGACGCGCCGGTAACGCGGTGCGATGAATGCGAAAGACTTGCGAGGGCGGGCAACCGCCCTCGCGTTTTTTGTTGTACCGGCGCAAACCTTACCGCGTGAGCCGCTCGGAGCTGCAAGGCTTTGAGCAAGTCGAAGGACGCTCGACCCAAAGCAGTCGCGGCGCGCAGCGCCTCGAGGAAAGGAGGGCGGGTGGGTGGGCGTCTTCGGCGGCC
>JAUNBP010000085.1 GCA_030526995.1 Clostridia bacterium | reverse complement strand
AAAACGGGATTTCTGCCAATCGCAGGACTATTCCCAACGACATTGCACAGCTTGTTGAGTTTGGGATAGACGTAATCGCGATAAAGAGTTCGCAAAACCTCTATTTCATCGGTGGACGCAGGTTCGAGCTTCCCGAATTGAAGCTGCTTGTGGATGCTGTTCTGGCGTCCCGCTTCATTACCGAGAAGAAAAGCGAAACCCTTATAAAGAAGCTGTCAGATCTTACAAGCGTTCATCAGGCGGAAAGCCTTAACAGACAGCTTTATTTGAAGGACAGGATAAAACCCGACAACGAAAACATCTATTACATTGTGGACATGATACATTCCGCCATAACGCTTGGAAAGCAGATGACCTTTCAGTATTACGAATATACGCCGAACAAGCAAAAGGAGTTGAAGCATAACGGTAAAGTTTATGTGTTCAGCCCGTATGCCCTGCTGTGGAACGACGACCATTACTATATCATAGGCCACTCACAATCCCATGAGGGTATCATCAAGTTTCGCGTGGATAGGATATGCAACCCTGAACTTACCGAAGCGGAAGCTGTTCCCAAACCCAAAGACTTCGATGTTGCGGCATATGCAAGCAAGGTCTTTGATATGTTCGATGGGAGAGATGTGACGGTGGAACTGTTGTGCGAGAACCATCTCATGAAAGTCATAATCGACCGCTTCGGTGAGGACGTCGTTACCAAAACTGCGGACGAGGATCACTTTTTTGCAAAAGTATCGGTTTCGGCAAGTCCAACCTTCTACTCGTGGATATTCCAATTTTGCGGAGAAATAAAGCTCATATCCCCCAAAGAAGCGGTTGAGGAATACGCCCGAATGTGCAATATGTAGTTAATGAGAATTTCGGTGTGGTGGCAGTTTTTTATGCCACCATCTTTTGTGGCGTAAATTCCCTCTTGAAAATGCGGAATCTGCTGTTATAATAGTCCCATAGAGTTTCCAAATACGGAAACGCAGAAAGAGGTCGGCATGGATATGACGTTCGGACAGTTTTTAACGAGCAGAAGGAAGGCAAAAGAAATACCGCTGAGGCGTTTTGCCGCCATGCTCGATATTTCGCCCGAGTTTCTCTGTAATGTCGAAAAGGGGCGTCGTTCAGCACCCAACAAGGAGACGCTTGAAAAGATTTCTCGGCTGCTGTCGCTCTCTAAGGAGGACGACGCCCTTATGTACGACCTCGCCGCAGATTCAAAGAATACCGTTTCAGCCATACCGAGCGATCTGACGGGCTTTATAAATGAAAACAGAGTGATTGTAGCCGCACTTCGTGTGGCGAAAGATGCGGACGCCACGGACGAGGAGTGGCAGGAGTTCATGGCAAAGCTGCAAGCCAAACGTGCGGATAGGAAGGGGGATTCGGAAAATGGCTGAGATACGTTACCGTCAACCCGTAATAGAGCTTATCGCAAACAGGGAACTGAAAAAGTACCGTGGCGGTATCTGCCTGTACGGAAATCCCCGCCCTGTGCCGATTGAGGAGATGATAGAACAGGTCTATGATATAAGCATAGAATACCATCACATACGCAAGTATTTCATCGTCCTCGGTCAAACCGTATTCGAGGATTCGTTTATCCCGATATACGACTGTGAAAAAAGTGCCTATACCGCCATAGAGGTTAGCGCCAACACGATTGTCATAGACTCAAGGCTGTTACAGCCCCAATATGCCACACGCTTACGCTTTACATATGCGCATGAGCTGGCTCATTGGCTGCTGCATCAGGAACAGTTCAAAAATACGGGCGAATCCGCCGCCCTTATAAACCATGCGAAAAACACTAACGACAACCTTGAGCGAGAAGCGGACAGCCTTTGCGCATCAATTCTCCTGCCCAAGGGCCCGGTAAAAAAGGCATTTTACTCCGCCCCTCGCAGTCTTGCGGATAAGAACGTTGCCGTAAAACATGTGGCGCAGATATTCCGTGTCTCCGAACAGGCAACAAAGATACGCCTC
>JAUNBP010000084.1 GCA_030526995.1 Clostridia bacterium | reverse complement strand
TTATACCGTGTTTGCTTTGTCTCTTCTACTGTCCGATTTCATTTTACCATTAACCAAAGAACGGCAAAAGCGCCGTTCTTTTTACTTACCTGCCTATGGATTCCTTGCAATAGCTTTCTATGGCTTTTGCCATAAAGGTTGCGGTGCCTGGGGCGTAGGTGTCGAGGGTGGCTTTGAAGCGGTCGTCTGCCGTGTACATTTGGGCTAAGCAGGCGAGGATTTGGGGGGTGCATTCGTAGTGGTGGCGGGTGATATGCTCCTGCCAGCGCTTTACGAGCGCCTGCGCCTTTTCACAGTTTGGGTCCTCGTCTTTTAGGGCTGCAAAGGCTTTGAAGATTTCGTCTGCCTCCGCATTTACCGCCTCGTTTTGCTCGGCGCTGCGGGACTTTTCCCGCTCTTGGCTTGCCCGATACTCCGCTGTGCCGCCGTAGCGTTGCCTTGCCTCCTGCTTGTGCTGTGCCTTCAGCTTCTCGTATTCCTCGTTGTTAAATTCCTTAAAATCCATTTCCTTTTCTCCTTTCAATTGTCGTTCGAGCCTTTCTATAAGGCCCTCTATCCTCTTCTTTTTCAGTCGCATAAGCTCAAGCTGCCTCGCAATTGCCTGCTTTGCATCGAAGGTCTCCGAGCCCATGATCTCCGCTATCTCCTTTAATGAAAATTCCAATTCGCGATAGTAGAGAATCGCTTGCAGCCTGCCTATGGCGGTCTCGCCGTAGAGCCTGTAACCCGCCTCCGTCACCTCGTCGGGCTTTAACAGGCCTATTCTGTCGTAGTATTGCAGCGTTCTTACACTGATGTGGCATTGCCTTGCCGTTTCACCGATTCCGAGCTTCATTTTCATCACCTCTAAACGGAGTATAAACTATTACGTTACGTCAGAGTCAATAGGTTTTTGAAAATTTTTTTGCTCTTATTTTTGTTGACAGAGCCGTGGCTTTGCAATATCATAGGGAATCATTTAGACTTTTGAAAGCTGAGGTGAATTCTTTTGGGTAATATTTGGATAGCCTTTTTGTTGACGCTCGTTGCGGGGCTCAGCACCGGAATCGGAAGCTGCATTGCCTTTATCGCAAAGCAGACGAACAAAAAGTTTTTGTCCGTGAGCTTGGGCTTTTCGGCGGGCGTTATGATATACGTTTCTATGATTGAAATTTTCGTGGAGGCGCAGGGCAGACTTGCAGGCGTGCTCGGTGAAAGGGTCGGAAGCTGGATTACCGTAGCCGCCTTCTTTGGCGGGATGCTCCTTATCGCACTCATCGACAAGCTGATTCCCTCCGAAAAGAACCCGCATGAGGTCAAGTCGGTAGAAGCGGAAAACGAACCCATAGACAAGCGGTCGAAGCTGATGCGAATGGGGCTTTTTACTGCCCTTGCAATAGCCCTGCACAACTTTCCGGAGGGGCTTGCAACCTTCGTTTCGGCGCTTCAGGAGCCGAGCGTTGCCATTCCCATCGTCGTTGCAATCGCCATTCACAACATCCCCGAGGGCATAGCCGTGTCGGTGCCGATATACCAAGCCACCGGCTCCAAGCTCAAGGCGTTTCGCTATTCCTTCCTCTCGGGACTTGCAGAGCCCATAGGTGCCCTCGTAGGCTGGCTCGTTTTGATGCCGATAATGAACGATACCGTGTTTGGCATTATCTTTGCCGCCGTAGCAGGCATTATGGTGTTCATCTCGTTCGATGAGCTCCTCCCCGCCGCAAGGGAGTATGGCGAACACCACCTCTCCCTCTACGGCTTGATTTCCGGCATGGTTGTGATGTCGGTGAGTTTGTTGTTGTTTATTTAGGGAAGTGTGGAGAGTGGAGTTTGGAGAGTTAAAATGTTGAAAAAAGTCGCCGTGGGGCGACTTTTTGACGTTGGAGGTGGCGGGCGGATGATATCCGCCCCTACATTTGACGGGCGGACGGTGTCCGCGCCGTACGTTGTGGACGGCGGGCGGACGATGTCCGCGCCGTGCGGGCGGGGGGTGTCCGCGCCGTGCGGGCG
>JAUNBP010000007.1 GCA_030526995.1 Clostridia bacterium | reverse complement strand
TTTTCCCCTTGACTTTTTATAGTGAGTCTTTTCGCGTCCGAAAAGAAATGAAGAAGAAAAACCCCCCGTTAACCGTTATAAGAAACAAAATAAGCCGAGACTCGGAGGAGGCGGCCCGAATCTCGGCTTTACGCGGGGTTTGGTCAGTCCTGACCGTAATAGGCGTCTTTTCCGTGTTTGCGGAGGTAGTGCTTGTCGAGCAGGGCTTGGGGCAGGGCTGCATTGGGGGAAAGGGCTTGCGTGTGCCATGCCATTGCAGCGACCTCCTCGAGCACCACGGCATGGTACACTGCCTCCTCGGGGCTTTTCCCCCAAGTGAAGGGCCCGTGTCCCCTTACCAAGACTGCCGGAGTCTCCGTTGGATTCTTGTTTTCAAACGCTTCTACTATGACCTTTCCGGTCTCGCCTTCGTAGCAGCCTTTTATCTCGTCCTGCGTCATCGGACGGGTTATAGGCACCGAGCCGTAAAAATAGTCCGCATGGGTGGTGCCGAGGGCGGGAATGGGTCTGTTTGCCTGCGCATAAATCGTTGCCCAGCGGGAATGGGTGTGCACTATCCCGCCAATTGTTTCAAAGGCACGGTAGAGGGCAAGATGCGTGGGCGTGTCCGAGGAGGGCTTGTTCTTTCCCTCCAAAACTCTTCCCGTTTCAAGCTCAACACAGACCATATCCTCAGCCGTCATTGCTGAATAGTCCACGCCGGAGGGCTTTATCACCACAACGCCGCTTTTGCGGTCTATCCCCGACACGTTGCCCCAAGTGAATACTACGAGCCCGTGGGCGGGCAGGGCCATGTTCGCCTCATATACCTGTTGTTTTAGTTTATCAAGCATAGCTTACCCCTTTAGCTTCCAAACCATGTCGCTCAGCATGAGCTGCTGTTTGAACAGCTCAACGTTGGTATCTGCGCCGATATGCACAAACTCTATTCCCATCATTTCCGCCCAGTCGGACAGCATCTCGGCGGTTGCATCGTAGGAAAATACGGTATGATGTGCGCCGCCCGCCAATATCCAGAGCTTTGCGCCCGTAGTGAGGCTTGGCAGCGCCCGCCACATGACGCGCGCCACGGGGAGGTTTGGCATATCCATAATGGGCTTTACCGCCTCGACGTCCTGAACTATGAGGCGCATTCTTCCGCCCATATCTATGAGGGTGGACACGGTGGCCTTTCCCGCCTTGCCCTCGAACACGAGCCTTGCGGGATCGCCCTTGCCGCCTATGCCCAAGGGATGCACCTCGATGCGGGGCTTATCCGAAGATAAGGTCGGGCAGACCTCGAGCATGTGTGCGCCCAAGGAGTATTCGTTTCCCTCCTGAAGATGATAGGTGTAGTCCTCCATAAAGGCGCTGCCGCCGCCCATGCCCTCGCACATTACCTTGATTATGCGGGTTAAGGCAGCCGTTTTCCAGTCGCCCTCGCCGCCGTAGCCGTAGCCCGCCTCCATTATCCTTTGCGTTGCAAGACCGGGAAGCTGCTTCATGCCGGTCAGGTCCTCGAAGGTGTTGGAAAACGCCTTTGCGCCCTCCCTGTCCAGCATTTTGCAAATGGCAAGCTCAATCTTGGCCTGATAGCGAACGGCGGAGAGGTTATCGGTAGCCATTTGATACTTTTTTTCGTACTCCGCCATTAGCGCATCGGTCTCCTCCTCGCTCACACGGGCAATCTCCTCTACAAGCTCGCCCACCGGCCAAGTGTTGACCTGCCAGCCGAGTTTGATTTGAGCCTCGACCTTATCGCCCTCGGTCACCGCCACCTGACGCATATTGTCGCCAAAGCGCATGACCTTCAAGCTCCTGCTCTCCATAGCGCCCACTGCGCTGCGCATCCAAAGCCCCAACTCCGAAAGCGTGCTGCCGTCCTGCCAATAGCCCATAACGACCTTGCGGGGCAGGCGCAGCCTTGCGCCTATGAAGCCGTGCTCCCTGTCCCCGTGCGCCGCCTGATTGAGGTTCATAAAGTCCATGTCTATCTCCTCATTAGGAATCGTGCGGTGATACTGGGTTGCAAAGTGGCACCAAGGCTTTTGCAAATTCTTTAGCCCGTTAATCCACATCTTGCTCGGAGAAAAGGTGTGGCACCAAGTGACTATGCCACAGCAGTTGTTGTCGTAGTTTGCCTCGCGGACTATGTTTGAAATCTCGTCGGGGGTCTTTACCGTTGCCTTGTAAACGAGGGTGCAGGGTATCTCCCTTTGCTCGTTGATGTAGGCTGCCATCTGCTCCGCCCGACAGGCTACGGTTTTTAATACCTCGGGGCCGTACAGATGCTGCGAGCCCACTATGAACCAAAATTGTCTTTCTTTCATATTTATATCTCCCTTTCGTATTTGTTACAGTGTGCGGGTCAACGCCCTTTGTGCGTCAAGGCAGGCTTGATAGCCCTTTAGCCACTCCGAAAAGCCCTCGACCTCCTCGGGCTCTGCGCTAACGGTGGTGCTTGTGCTGTTTGCAAAAACCCTGTTTGACAGAAAGTCCGCAAGGCTTTCGTTTTGCTTGCGTTGCTTTAGATAGGCTGCAAGCAACGCCATGCCCCACGGCCCGCCCTCGCCGGCTGTGGCAAGCACCGACACCGGCACCTTGAGTGCGGCGGACATTATGCTCTGTCCCACCTTAGCAACCTTGAAAAAGCCGCCGTGCCCCATCATGCGCTTTAGCGTAACCTGCTCCTTGCCGCTTAGAAGATCCATCCCCAGCCTCAGCGTTGCAAGCGAGGCATAGAGCTGCGTTCTCATAAAGTTTGCAAGCGTAAGTTCGCTTTCGGGCCGCCTTGCAAACATCGGACGTCCCTCTGTAAGTCCCGTGATGGGCTCGCCCGAAAGGTAGTTAAACGCCATAAGCCCCTTGCAGGCGGGATCGCCGCAGAGTGCGGTTTGATACAGGGTTTGATACAGCCTGTCCGCCGTTTGAGGTGCGCCAAAGGTCTCAAGCGCCTCCCCGAACAGCCGCACCCATGCGTCCAACTCGCCCGTGCAGTTGTTGCAATGCACCATGGCAACCGGCTCGCCCGTGGGGGTAGTCACCATATCCACCTCGGGATAATAGCCCGACAGCGGTCTTTCCAAGACCACCATGGCAAACACGCTCGTGCCTGCGGACACGTTCCCCGTGCAGGGTGAAACGCTGCAGGTGGCGGTCATGCCCGTGCCCGCATCCCCCTCGGGTGGGCAGAAGGGCACCCCCGCTTGCAAATTCCCCGTGGGGTCCAAAAGGGCTGCTCCCCCACTTGTAAGAAAGCCCGCAGCCTCCCCTGCCCTTAATATCTTGGGCAAGAGGTCATAAAGCCTCCATCCGAAGTTTTTCTTTTTTATGAGCTTTTCGTATTTTACGATCATGCGGGAATCATACTGCCCCGCCTCGTCTATCGGGAACATGCCCGAAGCATCGCCCACGCCCAAGACCCTTTCGCCCGTCAGCAGCTTATGCACATAGCCCGCCAGCGTCGTAATATGGGCTATGTCGGCAACATGGGGCTCGTCGTTCAGTATCGCCTGCGTAAGGTGGGCTATGCTCCACCGCTGCGGGATGTTAAAGCCGAAAAGCTCGGTGAGCTTATCGGCAGCCTCCGCCGTGGTAGTGTTGCGCCACGTGCGAAACGGCACAAGCAGCCTGTCATCGCCATCGAAGGCAAGATAGCCGTGCATCATGGCGGATATGCCCATGGCACTGTAGGTTTTGGGCACAACGCCGTACTTTTCAAAGACCTCCGCAACGAGCGAGCCGTAACAGCCCTGCAAGCCCATGAGTATGTCCGCCTGTGTGTAGGTCCAAACGCCGTTTATCAGGCGGTTTTCCCACGCATAGCTGCCCGAGGCTATCGGCGCATAGTCCGTTCCTATGAGCACGGCCTTTATCCTCGTAGAGCCAAATTCTATGCCCAAGAAGGTCTTGCCTTCCTTGATTGCGGTTCTGCTCCTTTGAATATCGTCCATGGGTGCCTCCTTAGAGCTTGTTCCTGTTCTTTCGAGACAGCACAACGCTTTGAATCACCAAGAACAGGCATATCATTGCGGCTACCGTGATATTAGTCCACCACGCCTCGTCAAGTCCCAACAGCGCCACTATATTCTTTATCGTGCTTAGAGAGAGCACTCCGAAGAAGGTGCCAATGATGTTGCCAACGCCGCCCGTCAGCATCGTGCCGCCGATGATGGAGGAGGCTATCGCATTCATCTCCGCACCGGTTGCGTGCGAGGGTGCGCCGGAACCCACGTGCAGGAAGAACACAAAGCCGCCTATGCCCGCAAGCAGGCTGCACAGAAGGTGCGAGATGAACTTGGTGCGCTTTACGTTTATGCCGAGCATGTTTGCGCTCTGGCGGTTGCCGCCTACGGCATAGAAGCCTCTGCCGAGCTTTGTCCATCTTAGGAGGGCAAAGAGGGCAACGACGAGGATGAGGGCTACAACTACCCCTATTTCGACGTAGGCGGGAACATAGGTTCCGAGTCGGTTGACCGAGCCCATGCCCGGGACGTAGAGCCTCGTTGCCTTGAGCGCCTGAAAGCCCTCGTGCGCAACGTTGAACTGGGTGGAGTTGACTATCGTTGTCATACCCCTTGCAAAGAACATACCCGCCAAGGTGATGATAAAGGGCTGTATCTCAAGATATGCCACAAGAAAACCCTGCACCACTCCAAAGAGCAGACCAATCCCGAGTGCAATCAAAATTGCCGTGCCAACGCTGCCCCCGCCGTAATCGAGGTGAACCGCACAGCTCATGCACACGAGGGAGGTCACTGCGCCCACAGAGATATCGATGCCGCCCGAAATCATTACGATGCTCATGCCACAGGAGAGAATGATGAGCGCCGCATTTTCGTTGAGCATGTTGAAGAACATCTGCGGGCGCAAGAACGACCCTTTGAGGAATATCATTGCGCAGAGGTACATTAAGAAAAAGACAGCTATTGTGATTATGAGCAGCATGTTGGTGTCGGACAGGCCGCTGCGGTTTTTAAGCCGCTGTCTGATTTTTGATAAAGGAGTCCACATATCAATTCGCCTCCTTCACGGCTTTTTTCGGTGCGAGCTTCTTCCAAAGCTCGGAGAGCTTTTCCCGCACTATGGGTGCGCTGAGCACCACGAGGATTATGACTACGACCGCCTTATACGCCGAGAGCGCATCGGACTGAACCCTAAAGCTGTAAAGCGTCGTGGTCAGAAACTGTATTACGTATGCTCCTATCACCGAGGACGATATGCTAAACTTTCCGCCGCTTAGCGCATTGCCGCCCAAGGCAACCGCCAAAATTGCATCCATCTCTATGTCCTTGGCAACTACCGAGTAATTTATCGTAGCATTTCTGCTGACCTTTATAAAGGCTGCCACCGCCACGCAAAGCCCCAAGATGACATAGGTCAAAAACTTGATAAATGCAGGATTTATTCCGTTTAGGCGCGAGGATTGGGCGTTTATGCCCACGGATTGAACGTAAAGCCCGAGGTTGGTAAATTTCAGCACCAAGGCTATTACTATCATGCACGCCGCCGCAATGAACACCGGTGTTGGAATCGGGCAGCCCGGGATGAAGTTTCCGAAATAGCCGAAGGTTGCATCGCTTACTATCGGAAGGCGGTTGTTGTTTATCCACGCCGCAATCGATCTGCCCGCCGTGAAGAGTATCAGCGTTGCGACCATGGGCTGAATCTTGAATTTTGCAACGAGAACTCCGTTAAAGGCACCGAAGAACATTGAGACCACGCAGCTTATCAAAAAGGCTACGATGATGGGGGCTTGCAAGGTGGAGACCTGCGTGTTTGTTCCGCACAAAACCCTGAGCACCACGCTGCCCGATATGGCAATCGTGGCTCCCACGCTTATGTCCTGTCCGCCGGATGCCGCCGTCACCAGCGTCATGCCAATGGCAAGGATTGCAAGCTCCGAGGCATTGTTGAGTATGGTAATAAGGTTTCCCGAAAGCACGGGATTGCCTGCGCTGTTCGTTCCGAGCGTTATGGAAAAGAAGGACGGGTCGGCTATAAAGTTGATTATAACGAGCAGCATTAAGGCTACAAAGGGTATGAACAGCTGTTTCTTTGCCAAGCCCGTAAGCCCCTGAACGAATTTATTTTTCCGTCTTGCCGTCTGTGGCATCACATATCACCTCCTGCAATGGTAGTCATGATTTTATCCTGAGTCAGCTCCTCGCCCTTGAGTTCGCCCACGACCCGCCTGTCGCGCATGACTATGAGCCTTGAGCAGGTGCGGAGCATCTCGTCCAACTCCGAGGATATGAAGGTCACGGAAGTGCCTTCCCCCGCAAGTTTTAGCACCAACTTCTGTATCTCCACCTTGGTTCCAATGTCGATGCCTCGGGTCGGCTCGTCGAGGATGAGGTACTTGGGATGCGTTAAAAGCCAGCGTGCAAGAATTACTTTCTGTTGGTTTCCTCCCGAAAGGGACTTTATCGGCGTGTCCGCAGAGGCGGTCTTGATATCCAAGAGCCTTATGTACTCGTCGGCAAACTCCTCCGCCTGCGCCCTCGAAAACGGGCGGAAAAAGCCCTTCATAACCTGCAGGGCAAGGATGATGTTCTCCCTGACCGAGAGGTCGCCTATGATGCCATCCTGCTTTCTGTCCTCGGGCAGATAGCCTATGCCCTTTTTCATCGCATCGAGGGGCTTTGCTATGCGAACCTTTTTGCCGTTCATCGTTATCGTGCCGCCCGTGACGTGGTCGGCACCGAAGATTGCGCGCACGCACTCGCTCCTTCCCGAGCCCAAAAGTCCGGTAAACCCGTTTACCTCGCCCTGCCCTATATGAAAATCGAAGGGCGCAATCCCCGCTGCGCTGCAGAGGCCCTCGGCTTTTAACACCGCCTCGCCCTCGCTATGGATATCTTCTTTGGCGGTCTTTTTCTCTATGGAGTCGAGGTCGCCCAACTCCTTTCCGAGCATCTTGGAAACGAGCTGAACCCGAGGCAAATCTTCGATTACATATTCGCCTACCAACTTGCCGTCTCTAAGGACGGTTATTCGGTCGCATACCTCATAGACCTGCTCCAAAAAGTGGGTTACAAAGACTATTCCCACGCCCTTGTTCTTTAGGTCGAGCATGAGCTTGAACAGCTTTGCTACCTCCTGCTCGTCCAAGGAGGAGGTGGGCTCGTCGAGGATGAGAACCTTGCAGTCCATATCCACCGCCCGTGCTATTGCCACCATCTGCTGCACGGCTATGGAACAGCTGCCGAGCTGCTGGGAGGGGCTTGTGGGGATTCCGAGGGTGTCGAGCAGCCGCTTTGCGCCGGAGTTCATCTTGCGCCAACTCGCAACGGCACCCGTTCTTCCTATATACATATTCTCCGCCACCGTGAGATTGGGGCAGAGGCTTATCTCCTGATAAACCGTGCTTATGCCCGCACGCTGGGCGTCCTGCGGCGACTTTATAACGGCGTTTCCCTCTACGCCCTTAATGCTTATCTCGCCGCCGTCCTTGGGATAGACTCCCGTTAAAACCTTTATAAGCGTGGATTTGCCTGCCCCGTTTTCACCCATGAGCGCATGGATCTCGCCTTCCCTCAGCGTAAAGTCCACGTTCTCAAGCGCCCGCACGCCGGGGAAATACTTGCAGATGCCCCGCATCTCTAAAACCACGTCGTTTTGCATGATATACCTCCTAATGCCTTGATAAAAGGAAGGCACGCGATGCGGCCTCGGAGCTAATCCCCGTTCCGTACCGCGTGCCTAAAATCCGATTTGCGTCAGAGTTTAGATGCCGTAGTTGTCAACATCCTCCTGGGTGATGGTCGTGGCGTCAAAGCCCTTCTCCTCCATGATAACTACCTTCTGTGCAGGGGCAGTTCCGTTTTCGAGGTTCTTGATAATCTCGTCGATGTAGGAGGCTTGGAACGGGTTGCACTGGCCGTCATAGTTCCAGTTGCCTGCCAAGAGCTCTTCCAAAGCCCACTTGTTGCAGTCAAAGCCCATGATAATGACGTCGCCGTCTACGCCGTGGGAGATGTTAGCATTGTCCAGAGCTGCAACTGCGCCCCTTGCCATGTCGTCGTTCTCGGCATAGATTACGTTAAAGCTCTCGCCGGAGTCAATCACGGACTGCACAATCTGCTGCGCGTTCTCCGCATTCCACTCTGCGGTCTGCTGTGTTACGAGCGTCCAGTTGTCGTTGCCCGCTACCATCTCGTCGAGCGCACCGGTACGGCCAATCTGTGCCGCAGAACCCATAACGCCCTGCAGGTGGATGATGTTGTACTCGGACAGGCCTTGGCCTGCAAGCCATGTAACGGCGGTCTCGCCTTCAAGCGCCATGTCGGAGACGATGGATGCAACGTAGAGGCTCTCGTCGGCGTCTATCGTGCGGTCAAAGAGAATGACTTGGATGCCCGCTGCCTGTGCGTCCTGAAGCACGGTGTCCCAGCCGGCGGTACCCGCTGCCGAGATGAGCAGGTAGTCAACCTCTTCCTGTACGAAGGTCTGTGCTGCAGCAATCTGCTCTTCGTTGCGCAGGCTGTAGAAGAAGGAGGCGTCGTAGCCGTTCTCCTCGGTGAAGGTTTCCTTCATGTCCCTGTCGTTGGCGGTGCGGTATCCCGACTCGTTGGGGTCGTTGTTGATGATACCTACCTTGATGAGGGCGTCGCCGTCGGCGTCTCCGTCGGTGGCAGTTCCGCAGGCAACCATGGCTACTACCATTGCCAGAACCAAAAGCAGTGTGATTAGTTTCTTCATTTTGTTTCCTCTCCTTTGTAAAAATTATTTTTATAAATAGTGCGCTTAGGAACGCTGCGTTCCTTGCAAATAAAACTTATCAAACCCCGCCAAAAGCGTCAATGCGAGGCAAATTCGATTCAACAATCCCGTTTTCTCACCCCGTACAGGTTTTGAGATTATAAAAGCAAAAAGCATACAAGTTTTGAAAACTCCGCCTTTGGCGTATGAATAATTACCGATTTTTGCGATTATTTTCAAAGGGGCAGGGGAGACTTGCGATTGCGACCCTTAAAAATCCTGCCTAAAACGGCGTTTTGAGGTTGAATATTTTACTTTGAGGTTTGAAAAATGTCCAAAAAAATTTCTGCATTTTTTTGCAGTTTTTTGCTTTTTTCAGGGGGAGCGTGAATTTATATACATTATCAAACACAATCGCAGGAGCCATTTTCGGCGCTCCGTGTTATAATGTAATCAAACAAAAACAGGGGGAAAGACCATGCCTGCAAAGTACGAGCTTCTTGCCGATGCGATTGAAAGCGAGCTGTCACAGTATAGAAAAGACGGGGTTTTCAAGCTCCCCTCCGAGGCTGCTCTTACGGCTCGGTACAAGGTTAGCCGACAGACCGTTCGCCATGCTTTATCCCTCCTTGCAGACAGGGGGCTTATCCAAAGCAGGCGGGGCAGCGGCTACTATATATGCAAAACGGTGGGCAGCAATCCGCATAAAATCGATGTGATAATCACCCATGCCAATGAATACATCTTTCCTGCACTCTTGGAGGAGGTGGGGCTCGTCCTTGCCGAATACGGCTATGAGATGACCGTTCATGCTACGGAAAACAGCTTAAAGGCCGAGCGTGAAATCCTCCTTTCGCTGCTAAAAACGCCGAACGGCGGCATCTTGGCGGAGGGGAGCAGGACGGCGCTGCCCAATCCCAACGTCGATTTGTACGAACAGCTGCAGCTAAAGGGCGTGCCCACGGTGTTCCTGCACGGGGCGCACGCTGCGCTCAAGGACGCCGTCTGCGTGGGCGACGACAACTTCGGCGGGGGCTATATGCTTACAAAGTATCTGATTGACAAGGGGCATAGGCGGATTGCCGGCATATTCAAAAGCGACGACGTTCAGGGGATTGAGCGGTATCACGGCTACATGGACGCCCTGCGGGACGCAAGGCTGCTGCCGGAGGATAGGAACATCCTCTGGTTCACCACGGAGGAGCGGGAAACGCTAAACGATGGCTTAAAGTCGGAGCTTATGGAGCGCTTTCTCCTTCGGCATCTTTCGGACTGCACGGCGGTGGTCTGCTACAACGATGAAGTGGCCTATCGCCTGATAAAGGCGTTGACGCTTGCAAAAAAGCGGGTTCCCAACGAGGTGGCAGTAGTCAGCTTTGACAACAGCTACTACTGCGAGCTTAGCAACATCCCCATAACCTCCCTGTCCCACAGGCCTATGGCAATGAGCCGCTGCGCCTGCGACACGCTGATAAGAATGATAAGGGGGCAGACCTGCGCCTCCCATGCGCTCTTGTGGGACTTGGCGGAACGGGAAAGCAGCAAAATAAGTTATGAAAAATAGGTTTTAATAGGCCCTGTTCGCTATAAGCTCTTCGGTCAGCATTTCGGTGGTAAAGCTGCCCTCATCGACGAAATTTTCCTTTCGGGGTAGCACGCCCTCCTCCATCTGCCAAATGAGTTCGGCAACCTTGGGCCCGTGCAGCGGGTTGCATTCCACGCACAGGTTTATCTTCCCCGCCATGCAGGCTTCAAGTGCCGTGCGCGCGGCGTCAAAGGATATCACTATGACCCCGCCGTCCGCTCCGTACTCAATGTTCAATTCGTCCATCGCCTGCATTGCGCCAAACGCCATGTCGTCGTTTTCGCAATACAGCACGTCTATGTCTCGGTTCTGCCTTAGGTATTCGAGCACGACCTCATAGCCCTTTGCTTGGGTGTATTCCCCTACGAGTTGGGCGGTGACAGTCCAGTTGGAATGCCTTTCCACCGCCTCTAAAAGCCCTGCCGACCGCTCTATCTGAGCCGTGCCGCCCAAGGTTCCCTGCACGTGAAGGATGTTTATGGGCTCATCTTCCCGCCCGCTTAAAAGCAGCTCCTCCTCGAGCCACGAAACAGCCGTCTCCGCTTCCTGCCTAAAGTTTGCGCCTATCCAAGCCGTGAAAAGCCCCTGATTGCTGACCTCGACACGGCGATCTATGATGATTACGGGGATCCCCTCCCTCTTAGCCTCCTCCAAAACGCTCTCCCAACCGCTTTCAACTATAGGCGCAAGGACTATGTAGTCCACGCCCTGCTGAATGAAGGTGCGAACCGCCTTGAGCTGGTTTTCCTGCTGCTGCCTTGCGTTGTCCAATATCAGCATAAAGCCGTTTTCCTCGCTCAACGCCGCCTGTATCGATTCGGTGTTTGCAACCCGCCAGTTGGACTCCGCCCCAATCTGCGAAAAACCCACCACGATGAGATCGTTTTCCTCGCCCTCCTCCATGGGTCTGTCTGCCCCGCAGCCTAAAAGCAAAAGGCAGAGCATGAGGGCGAAAATTATCTTAAAGCCGTGTTTCATCAGATATTATCCTCCTTTTTAAGCGGGAACTCGAAGCGCACAACGGTTTCCGTCTGCTCCTTGCTCTCTATGTGCATTCGGCACTGTCCGCCGAAGAAAAGCCTCAGCCGCTTGTAGACCGTAGCCAAGCCAAAGCCCACCGGCATCTCCCCGTCCTCCATGGAGGCAAGCACCTGCGATAAGCGTTCCTCTGTCATGCCTGCACCGCTGTCCCGCACCTCCAAAAAGGCCTCGCTGCCGTTTATACCGGAGCGAATAAGGATGTTGCCCAGCCCCCGCTTTAGCTTTATGCCGTGGTAGAGGGCGTTTTCCACGAGCGGCTGCAAGGTCAGCTTGGGGATGGGACAGTCTTGCAGGGCGGGATCCATCTCTATGGAATAGGTGAGGATGTCCTTGTAGCGCACCTGCTGAATCTCTAAATAGCTTCTAACCTGCAATTCCTCCTCCCGCATCGTGATAACGTCGCTGCCCTTGCTGAGCGATATGCGGAAGAAGTTGGAGAGGCTTGCCACCATCTCCACCGCCTCCTGCTCCTTGCCCATCTCGATGAGCCAGACTATCGTGTCCAAGGTGTTATATAGGAAGTGGGGGTTGATTTGCGACTGCAAAAGCGCAAGCTCCATGGAATAGAGCCGCTTCTGCTCCTGACTGTTGACCTCCATCAGATGATTGAGCCTTGCCGCCATCTCCTCCAAGCCCTCGCTCAGGGTTTGCAGCGTTTCGTCCTCGGCAACCACGGGCTCCCTCGGGGTCAAGTCGCCCCTGCCTATGCTCTTTGCCCGAAGGCAGAGGGCGTCTATCGGGCGGGTGATGCTTCTGCTGAGCGTAAGGGAGCGGCGCACCATCAAAACTATCATCACTCCTGCGCCTACACAGACCAACACGACCTCCAATAGGAGCCTGCTTTGAAAGGTCTGATGCAGGGCGGCAAGCTGTCCCGCCTCGTGATAGAGGTAGTTGTACATGTATTGCTGTATAAGCTCGGTCAGCACGTATATGTTCGTTTCAAGCTGTTCTATCTGGGCGTCATAGCCGGAGGTTTGTTCTATCTCATAAATCTTTTCCTTTAGGTTTGCGCAAAGGCTCAACACGCTGTTGATAGCCCTCAGGCTGTCCCTGTTTTCGGTGTCGTTTTGCAGGCTCTGCGCCAAGGCTTGCGCCGTCTCCACCTCCTCTATCGGGAGGCCTTGGGCATAGTCGCTTTGAATTACATAGTAGTACATCTTGAGGTCTATGTCCTCTTTGAAGTTCTGGTTGAACTGGGACACCCTTGCAATGTTGGAGGAGATGTTGGAATAGCGGATGTTGTAAACGATGAACAGCACAAGCGTTACGCCCACGATGCCGCAGCATATCGCCAATGCCGATAGAAGGAGCTTTTTCAGCTTCTTATCTATGGAACTGTTGCTCTTTTTTAGGAGGGCTTTCATGGCTTTGCTTCTTCGCCCGCCCTGTAGTTGCTCGGGGTGCAGCCTTGGGTTTTCTTAAACAAAAAGCTAAAGTACCGAGGGTCTCTGTAACCCACCTCAAAGGCAATCTCGCCCGAGCGTTTCGACGTTTGGCGGAGCAGCCGCTTGGCAAGCTCCATTCGCTTTTGGGTCACGTATTCCACAAAGGTCAAGCCCATCTCCTGACTGAAAATTCCTGAAAAATAGTTTGCGCTTATGTTGACCGCCTTTGCCACGGTGTTTAGGGATATGCCCTCGTCGGTATAGTTTTTGTCGATAAAGCGGATTGCACGGTTTAGGATGGTTCGGTACTGATTGTTCGATATCCTCTCCCGAAGCGTGATGGTCCAGCCTAAAATTTCCATGATATAGTTTTTCAGCTCTCGGTCGTCTATCTCCTTCTCCACATAGTCCAAGCACTTGAGCGGCTGCAAAAACTCCTCTTGGGTGAACCCGTAGCCTATCGCCTCAAGCGTTGCGTTAAAGCGGACGTTTAGCATTATGTACTTGCGGAAAATCGGAAGGTGAATTGCATCGCCCAAGGCGTTTAGGTATTCCGAAGCAAAGGCGCCCACCTCGGTCATAAGTCCGGTTTGCAGAAAATTGCGGAGCAAAAGCGAGTCCACCTTGGTAACGTCGAGCTGGGACAGGGTGTGAATCTGCGGCTGCGCCTCCGCCTGCGAAAGCAGCTCGGAGGTTAGAATGTGGTTCTCCGGCAGCAGATGCCGATAGGATAATATCTTGCTCGTTTTTGCAAAGCAGCGGGGCAGGCCGCTAAGCCTCTCCACGGGCTCCCCGAGGGCGGCGTACCAGTTGAGGGAATCGAAGGATTTAACGCAGTACCGCTCGATATTCTCCGTGCAGCGGCTGCTTATCGCTCGGATGTTATCTTTGGAGCCCTTTATAAGCACCGCATAGGTCATTAGGTTATAGCGGAACAGCAGGTATTCGGGATAGCGCAAAAAGAAGCCCATGAGGTCCTCTATAAGCTCCGCTAAGGGCTGTGAATACTTGGTGACGGCGGTCTGGGGCTGAACCGTGAACAGCACGATGTTGTAATACTCCGCATCGATGTTGACGTCGAGCTTTTTTGCCTGCTCGTAGATTTCATGAACCGAAAGCGTGCCGGAGATGAGCTGCTCAAAGAACTTGCGCTGGGCATATTGTTCGTATTCCTGAGCCTCGAGCTGGAACTGCTTGATGTAGTTCTTTTGCTCCCGCTCCTCCTCAATCTTGCCCTTGACAACCTCCAAGGTCTTTATAAGCGACGCCTTTGTGATGGGCTTTAGAAGGTACTGCTCAACGCCTATGGCAATGGCCTCCCGCGCAAACTCAAAGTCGTCGTGCCCGCTGATGATGATAATCTTGGTTTCGGGCAGCTCCTCGTGGACGAGCTTGCTGAGCGCCAACCCGTCCATAAAGGGCATTTTTATGTCCGTAATCAATACGTCCGGCTTTAACCTTCGAATCTGGGGCAGCGCCATCTCGCCGTCGGGAGCGGAGCCAATGAACTCAAACCCGTACTGCGCCCAAGGAATCCCGTCCTTTAAGCCCTCCCTGACAACGCCTTCATCGTCTACTAAATACACTTTCAGCATAATCTCACCACCTAAATTCATTGTACCATGAAAACAGCCGACGCGAAAATGCAAATTTTTCGGAATAGTTATGATTTTTTTCTGATTGAAAATCCGCCCGCCGACCGTGTGTAGGGGCGGATATCATCCGCCCGCCGAACCACATCAAAACGCCTTACCCCCAACGTTCCGTAGGGGCGGATATCATCCGCCCGCCGATCACAGTGTGCAGGCAAGCTGCGGTTAGCCTCCGTCAAAAAACAGAGTTTTTTGACGAACTGAATTTGAAAAGGTTTTTCTCATCGGTGGAAAAGGCGGCTGCCCCATGGTATAATCTTACATTATTATTAGGGTCATGGAGGCTCTCAACTAAAACACGAACGAGCATACCAAGATTAAAAGTATCACTATCGGGGCTATCACGGTTATCGTGAACCGCCAGACGGCAAAAAAGCCCCTGTTGCAGTTCAGCTCGGCAGAAAGGCGCTTCATCCTGTACACGAACACGAGGTAGGCGCAGGTCAAAAACGTCACCGCAGGCATTAGATAGCGGTCGGTTACAACCTCCAACTTTGCGCCCATGCCCCCGCTGTCATAGTCGGCGGTGTAGAAAACGCCAATCGCAAGTGCAGCAAGCGAAACAATAAGCCCCGCAAGCCCCCTTTTTACCTTCCACCTTTCCTCCAAGCAGCAGAGTATGCCCTCCAATATCGACACCGAGGACACGAACGCCGCCAAGAACAGCAGGGCGTAGAACATAAGCCCGAACAGGCTGCCAAAGCGCATTGCGTTGAACACCTCGGCAATCTCGACAAAGGCAAAGCTGCCCCCGCCGCTCGGCAGGTTTCCGCTTGCAAATACGGCGGGGATGACGATGAACGCCGCAATCAAAGCGCTGCCCGTATCCAAGGCACAGACCCAAGCGGCGTTTTTTATCAGCGGTTCCGATTTATTCAAAAACGCACCATAGGTCACCATTACCGACATGCCTATCGACAGCGAGAAAAACGCCTGCCCGAGCGCATTCAAAAGCCCCGAAAAGCCGAGCCTCGAAAAGTCTATCTTCATAAGAAAGTCCACGCCGGCACAAGCCCCCTCCATGGTCAACGCCCTTATCAAAAGGGCTATAAGCAGCGCAAAGAGCAGGGGCATAGCTATCCTGCTAAGCCTTTCCGCACCCTGAATCAGCCCCTTTTTCACGACGGCTACGTTCAAAAATATGTAGGCTGCGGGATAGATAAGCCCGCCCAAAAGCGGAAAGCCGCCCGAGCCCATGAGTTCAAAATAGACCCGCTGCGGCTCATTAAGCATCCTTGCGCCGTCTGCAATATAGCCCACAAAGTACCTCAAAATCCAGCCGCCCGCCTGATAGTAGTAGCACAGCACCAAAAAGGCGGTAAATACGCCCAAATAGCCCACCCACTTCCACTGACCCAAAAAAGCGCCTATCATCGTCCTGCCCATGCCCCTGCCAAGCGCAAACTCGGCAATGAGTATCGCCGTTCCCATGATAAAAGCTATCAAAACGTACACCAGTAGATAGGCCCCGCCGCCGCCCTCGTAGGCTGCCTTTGGGAACTTCCAAATGTTGCCTATGCCTATTGCAGAGCCTGCAGCAGCCAAGATAAAGCTAAGATTCGTAGACCATTGCCGTTTCATATATTATCAAACCCGCCCTTTTGCGCTTGAAATCCCCATGATACTGTGATAAAATCTAACCGTTACATTTCATTATGAGTTTAAGGAGAGTATTATGCAGAAATATCAAAATTCCGTCGGCGTGCTCGTTCCCTCGGTCATGCTGCCCCCCGAAAACACCGATTTTTCCAAGTGGGCTGTCGTAGCCTGCGACCAGTTCACCTCCCAACCCGAGTATTGGCAGGCGGCTCGCGACTACATAGGCAACGCTCCCACAACGCTCGACCTCTTCCTTCCCGAAGCCTTCTTGGGCAAGGAGGGCGAGGCGGAGCGCATAAAAACCATACGGGAGAATATGCAAAGATATGTCAAGGACGGCGTTTTGAAGGAGCTGCCGCAGGGCTTTGTGCTCGTCAAGCGCAGCGTTGCGGGAAATACCCGCTACGGACTCGTTCTTGCGCTCGACCTTGAGCAATACGATTACAGCAAGGGCTCCAAGTCGCTTATCCGTGCCACCGAGGGCACGATAGTCGACCGCATCCCGCCGAGGCTTCGCATCCGCGAGGGCGCACCCTTGGAGCTTCCGCACATCCTCGTTTTGATTGACGACCCCGACCGCACGGTTATCGAGCCCTTGGTGGACTGCAGCTCTGAGCTTAAAAAGCTCTACGACACCGAGCTGATGCTCGACGGCGGGCACATCACGGGCTGGCTCGTCGATTGCCAAAAGAGGATTAACGAGGTTCTTTCAGCCCTCACCGCCTTAAACGATGCCGAGGCTTTTAAGGCAAAGTACGGCGCAGAGCACGCCCCGCTGCTCTTTGCAATGGGCGACGGCAACCACAGCTTTGCAACCGCCAAGGCCAACTGGGAGAAGATTAAGGCAAGCCTGCCCGAAGATGAGAGGGCGGAGCATCCCGCACGCTATGCGCTGGTCGAGATTGAAAACGTCCACGATGAGGGCATAGTGTTCGAGCCCATCCACCGTGTTATCTTTGGATTGAACTCCGAAAAGGCGATAGACCTCTTGCAGGAGCAGATGGAAAAGCAAAACGGCAGCGTCACCGTCGTGACGGGCGAACCGCTTACGGCTCAGGGCGGCGTTATACACATCATCCCCTTTGTGACCGCAAACGGCGAGGGCGCCTTCGTCGTTGAAAACCCCTCGGCGCAGCTTGCGGTGGGCACCCTGCAAAATGCGATTGACGCCGTTTTGAAGGCCCACCCCGAGGCGGAGGTGGACTACATCCACGGGGCGAACGTCGTTTCGGAGCTTGCCAAAAAGTCCCCCGATAACATCGGCTTCATCCTGCCCGCAATGGAAAAGGGCGAGCTGTTCCCGACCGTAGTGTTCGACGGCGCCCTGCCCAGAAAGACCTTCTCCATGGGCGAGGCGAACGAAAAGCGGTACTATCTCGAATGCCGCTCGATTGAAAAATAGGAGAAATTCATGCGCCTGATGACCAAGTTCGGCGGCAGCTCCCTTGCGGACGCCGCCCAATTCAAAAAGGTTAAAGCCATAGTTGAGGCGGACGAAAGCCGTTCGTTCGTGGTCGTCAGTGCGCCCGGAAAACGGGATTCCAACGATGAAAAGATAACCGATTTGCTCTTGCAATGCTACGACAGAAGGGAATCGAACCTGAGCTTTGCCCCGCTGTTTATGAGGATAAGGCAGCGGTTTTGCGATATCGAGCGGGAGCTTGGATTGGACGTTGGGATTGAATCGGAGCTTTTGTCGATTGAGCGTGCCATACAAAACGGCGCAAGCTCGGACTTTGTGGCGAGCAGGGGCGAGTACCTCACGGGGCTCTTGCTTGCGGCGTATTTGGGGTTTGGCTTTATGGACCCCTGTGAGCTGATAGCCTTCCACGACGACGGCACCTACGACGATGAGACGACGCAACGCTGGTGTCAAAAGCTCGACGGCAAGAAAAGGCTTGTCATTCCGGGCTTTTACGGGCGCAAGCGGGACGGCAGCATCAAGACCTTTTCAAGGGGTGGCTCGGATATAACCGGAGCCATAATTGCCCGTGCCGTGGGTGCGGATGTTTATGAGAACTGGACCGACGTCGACGGCTTTATGATGGCGGATCCCCGCATAGTCGATTCCCCCCGCATAATGTCGGTCGTAACCTATTCCGAGCTTAGGGAGCTTAGCTACATGGGCGCAGGCGTGCTGCACGAGGATTCCATCTTTCCGGTGCGCAGGGCGAGAATACCCATCCATGTTAGAAACACCAATAAGCCCGACGCCAAGGGCACCAAGATAGTCCCCGACGGCAGCGTTGATGCCCACGGGCGGGGCAGCGTTTTAACCGGCGTTGCGGGGCGCAGCGGCTTTACGATAATAACCGTGACCAAGGACAATATGCACAAGGAGGTGGGCTTTGGCTACCGCCTCTTGCGGGTGCTGTCCCACAACAACATATCCTTTGAAAACTGTCCCTCGGGCATAGATACCATGTCCATAATCATCGATGATAGCTTCTTAAAGGGCAAGCTCGATGCGGTGATATCCGAAATTCGCCGTGACTGCGAGCCGAACACGATAGAGGTCACGAGCCAAATTGCCCTGATTGCCGCCGTAGGCAAGGGCATGGTGCGCTCCGTGGGCGTGTCCTCCAAGCTGTTCTCCGCCTTGAGCGAGGCGGGCATAAACGTTCGTGTGATAAACCAGAGCAGCTCGGAGATGAACATCATCGTAGGCGTTGAACAGCGTGACTTCAAAGACGCCGTAAACGCCGTCTACCGCGCCTTCAATCCTTAATTATCTTAATTATCTTCTTTTATTGATTGCCTTAGTCTCCGCCTTCCTTAGCCAAAAACTCCTCAATATCTTCTATATCGCTTTCGGAGGTAATGCTGTAATAGGTGGTTCCGTCCGATTGAACCGCATAATAGATGTTGCCCTCCTGCTTTAGAATGACCTCCGTTCCGAACAGGTCGGTCGCAGCGGGAAGCGCCCCCTCGTCCCCCGATATAATTATATTGAACTTCTCCTCCGACGCCTGCACCATGCTAACCTTGATTTGGCTTCCCTCGCACTCATAAACGACTATCGCAACATAGCCCGCAGCGTCATTGGTCGTCTGACCCTCAACGAACACATAGTCGTTCCACTTTTGAGGAAGCGGGTCGAGGCCCTTACTCTCAAGCTCGTTTGAAAAAACCTCGTAATCGTAAAATATGGGGGACTCCGCCTGACTCGACAGGACGGGCGTCTCCGTTTTTTGAGCCTCATTAGGTTCATGGCTTGCCTGCAGGTAGCCTGCATCCCACTTGAACAGGGCGGTCCACACCCTAAAGTTTGCAGCCTCCGCAACGGTAGCCGCAATTAAAAGCGCAAGAACTATTGAGAGAGGGACAAGCCCCGTGCGCCTTAGCCCGCTGCCCCGATAAGCAGCCTTTTTTGGGCTTTTTGAGGGGGAGCTTTCTTTAAGCTCCAAAAGCCTTTCCCGATAATAGGCGAGGGAGGTTAAGCATTCCTCGATGAAGGCCGCATCCTGCTTGACCTCCTTTTTGGAAAGCTCGGCGTTGAGCGCAGTCTTGGTTCTGCGGATAGCCCTTATATAATCCCATTTTGTAATCTTCGCCTGTTTCATTTCAATCCCTCTGCTTATATATCCCAAAACCCATGAAAATTCTCGGTCTTAGGAAAAATATATTATTTTCTCCTTCAATTTCACCTTTAGCCGAGCAAGCCTTGCCCTTATCGCCTTTTCGGAGACGCCGAACGCCTTTGCAATATCCGCATACGAGCGGTTTTCAACATAGTACAGCCTGTGCAGCTCCCTTTCCTCGGGCCGCAGGCAGGACAGAACCTCCCCGCTGATGCGTTCGATATCAGCATTGGTAAGCTCTATCGCATCGAAGGGGTTGCAGGGGTCGGGGATAGAGGCTATAAAGTCCAACGAAGCTACATAGACCCTGCGGTTGTCTCTGCGGTGGTGATGCACCATGTTTTTTACGGTCTTGAAAAGAAAGCCCCTAAGGTTCGGGCGCTGTATCAGCTTTTCATAGCGAGCCTCGGCTATGTCAAAGGCTGCATGAACGCAGTCGGCGGCTGCCCCCTCGTCAAAGTTCAGTTCGGGCAGGCAGTAGCGGTAGAGCATATCATAATACTCCCCGTACATGCGTCGAATGAAATTTTCTCTCGTCTTTTCCAAAAAGGCAACCCCGCATTTAATCTGCGTCCAATATATCACCTTTTTAAGCATCAATCAAGTTTGTCGTGACAAAACAAAGCCACCCCGCACTTTCAAAAAAATATATTATTCCCCGCACCGAGAATTTTCATGGGTTTTGGGATGTATAAGTAGGGCGAAATACCGAGCTTAAAGTTCGGAACAGGTTCGCACCATTTCAGCTTGGGAGGAAGATTATGAACATTTGGTGGAAGCAGATAATTCGCAGACCGCTGTGGAGCGTGCTGTTTGCGCTCTTGCTCGTTGCGGCGTTTTCAATCGTATTTCTAAGTTCGATGATGTACGACGCCGCCCGTGATTCGGTAGACGAGCTTGACAAAACCTATACCTCGGTTGCAATAATGAACGACCACAATTACCGCACGATGAAGTCCGAGCTTGCCCCGCCCCCGATGTACGATGAGGAACTGAAGGAGGAGGTTATTACCGCTGCCTCGGCAAGCGAGCATCTTCTTATGAAGGATGAGCGCACGAGCCTCATGGGCTATTCGCCCTCGTTCTCCGCCTATCTAATGCAGGGCAAGGACGTCTTTGGCAGCTTCTACCTCAAAAGTGCAAACGAGGCCATGGCTTCCTTTGAATATCCCTACGCCGCCTCGGTTCTCCTTGTCGAATGCACGGGGACGGAGGATGAAGGCTTTACCTACACGGCGTCCTTCGATATAGACCACGAGAAGTCCCCCGCCCTGCTTTCGGGCTATTCCGATATAAACGGGCTGCAATATGAGGGCTTGGTTCGCATCGAGGGTGAGATTCCGTTCGAGGTGGGGAAGAGATACCTGCTCTACATCACGGGCATGAGCGTGGGCGGCATCGTTCCCGACGATTGGGGCACGGCTTATGAATTGTCCCCGTTTAGCTTTACCAACGATTTTTGTTTAGCCGAGCTGTACGGCACCGATGCGGGCACGCTCTTGCAGGCGGCTTTTATAGACGGCGATGCGAACAATATCCATAGGGCCTCTTCGTATCTCCTCCCGTTTATCGAGGTGGAAAACTCCGCCTCCGATGCGTTAAACTCCGAGCACGGGCAGCTTTGGCAGCGGGTCATAGAAACCTGTAAAATATCCCACGGCTCGATGCGCATAGTCAAGACCTCCGCCCTTTTTAGCATCTACGGGTTCAACAGCGGCCAGATGAACGTTGTGGAGGGGCGGGCTTTTACCGAGGACGAGTATGCGCAAGGAGAGAGGGTCTGCATCGTAAGTATGGAGGTCGCAAGTCAGAATTCACTCAATGTAGGGGACAGGATAGAGTTGTCCTTCTACAATAACGGTTATGTGGTTACAAACGAAGCCAACGGCGATAGGTTCTACCCTCGGGGCTACGATTTCTCCACAGCACTTGGCGAGCCCGTCGAGTTTGAGATAGTCGGGCTCTTCTCGGGCGGGGTATGGGAGCATAACTACTATTTTAACTTCGATATGAACACGGTCTTTGTGCCTGCAGCTTCAATTACGGAACCCTATGAGTTTGAAAGCGTATATAGGACGGGCATCCTCTCTTTTCCCGTCTACAACCCCGAATACCCCGACGCCGAAAAGGTTGTAAATGCAGACGGCACTATAAGCTACGAATACGAGCTTTCCGAGCTGCGCTATGCGGGCGAGCGCCCCGGTATGCTCTCGTTCGTAATTAAAAACGGGGAGCTTAATGAGTTCATGACCGAGATGGAGCAGCTCGGCTACGGGGAGCATTTCTACTATTCGGATATGGGCTATGAACAAGCCCTTGCAGCCGTACTTTCCCTCTCCAATGGGGCGAGGACGTTCCTTTTCATCTCGCTTGCGGTCGGGCTGCTGTGCCTCGGACTGTTCTTTACAATGGCGGTGATTCAGCAGAAAAAGCAGAACCTAACGCTGTATTCGATAGGCGCAACGAGGCGAACGGTCTTTGCCAACATCTATAAATACCTTCTGTTTTTCATAGCAGCGGGCTGCATCATGGGAGCCGTAATAAGCCTGACCCTGTTCGACCGCTCGATTGCGGGGCTGCTCTTAGCCATGGAAATTGAGCTTGCCGCCGTGAGTGCGGATTCCACCTTCCTGCTTTGGACGGCAATACTTGCCCTGCTCGGGCTGAATGCTGCTGCGCTTTTGTCCGCCTTTGCGGTTGCAAGAAGGGTCGGCCGCTGATGTTTGGACTTATCTTCAAGTCGAGAATTAAACATCATTGGGTTTTCTGCCTTGCAAAAACCCTGCTGCCGCTTGCGCTGCTATTGGTGCTTGCAATTTTGAGCGGGCTGCGTGTTTCGCAGGACGAGACGCTTGAAAGCGCATATGAGACCATAGCCGTGCGCTGCGACGTCTGCGCCCGAGGCGCCTCCTTGGGCGAAAAGCTGAATATAAACACCGACATATTCACCGTCGAGAATCACGAGGGCTTTTTGACCCCCTATGTAAAGAACCTCCTGCTCTGCCGCTCGCTTCAAGCAGCCCTCTCGGAGGACGAGGCGGAGGAGCTCTCCAAAAACGGGACTGCAGCCGAATATACCGTTACGGGCATCAATGCCTTTGCGGCGTTTAGGGGGCTTGTAAATTCCGAAAGCAACGTAAATTTTTCGGATGGCTACGACGAAAGCAGCCTTAAAAGCCTGCCCATCGTCATCGTGCCCGAGGCTATGGAGGTTTCCGAAACGGTAGAGCTCTTTATCGTAGCCGAAAATTCCTTTACCTACGAGCGAAGCGTGATTGAGCTTGAACTCGTTGTAGGCGGAACTCACAGCTACCCCGAAAACCGCCTCTTCTGTTCGTTCGAGGTGCTGAACGGGGAGCTTGAAAAGATAGGTATGGGCAACCGCTCCGACTCCTTGAGCTTTGAGCTTTGCGATGCCAAGGGTCATGCGGAGTTTAGGGAGTTTGCCGAGGGGGAGCTTGACAGGCTCTATGCCGTGAAGTACAGCGCCCACGCAGGCTACGATGTGATAGTCCACGACGAGGAGCTGAAAGCCGTTATAAATACGGTCAACCGCAACAAGCTGCTCCTCGGTGTTTTAATTCCGTTCTACCACGTTTTGTCCTGCGCACTCGGAGTACTGACGGGCTTCGGCAGTGTAAAGAGCCGAAAGCATGAGCTTATCCTCTACCGCCTGATAGGGATGGGCAGGGGGAGACTCTTTTTGACGGTGTTTTTGGAGCAGGTTATTTTTTCGGGTCTTGCCCTGCTGCTGTTCATCGCCCTTTGCCCGCTTGCAAGGCTGCCACTCCCGTGGCTCGGCACGGCGCTACTGCTCGTTTTATACTATGCAGGCTCTGCGCTGCCGCTTGTGCGCTATCTTCTGACCCCCGAAATGAAACTAATTCCAAAATCCGAGAATTGAGGTACTTAAAATGAGTTTGATTCAAGTAAACCATCTGTCCTATCAATACCGAACCAAGGCGGAGACCGTTCTTGCCGTAAGGGACGTGACCGCCGAATTTGAGGCGGGCAGGCTCTATGCCATCGTGGGCAAGAGCGGTTCGGGCAAGACTACGCTGTTAAACCTGCTTGCAGGGCTCGATGAGCCAAGCGAGGGCGAGATACTGTTTCTAAAAACCCCGCTTTCAAAGCTCGACAGGAGCCAATACCGAAGGTCAAAGGTCTCGGTAATCTACCAAAGCTATAACCTCATGGCGCAGCTTACGGTCACGGAGAACGTGATGCTGCCCCTGCTTTTGAATAAGACCTCCAAAAAGGAGGCAAAAAGTCTTGCCCAAGTGGCACTTAAGAGGGTGGAGCTGCCAAAGTCCACGTTCAACCGCCTGCCCGCCCTGCTGTCGGGCGGCGAGCAGCAGCGGGTGGCGATTGCAAGGGCGCTTGCCACGGGCGGTGAGGTAATCTTGGCGGATGAGCCCACCGGCAACCTCGACAAGGAGAACGGCGATAACGTCATTTCGATACTTAAAAAACTTGCACACGAAAACAACCTCTGCGTCATAGTAGTAACCCACGATACCTCCGTTGCCGAGCGTGCCGACACGGTTTTTACGATGAGTGACGGCAGGCTTACGCCCTCTTCGACGGGAAACCTTAAAAAATGTTAAAATGTGCTTGACTTGTATGGACAAATCCTATATACTACCCGCTAACCATACTCTTGCGGGACTACGGAGGTGTGAAAGATGATAGCAAAGGTTGCATTAAAAAGCATAGTGAGGACGCCGGTAAAATCGGTGCTGTTCCTCCTGCTCGTACTCGTTTCCACCGCCTTTTTGGGACTTGGCATCGGGCTTTTGTTCACAGCGGATCAAATGGCTGCCGACGCCGACGAACGGTACAAGACGGTTGTGAACATAGAGTACATAGGCGAGAATTATCCGAACCTCGACACCTTTGACGACGATATGATAGAGCAGTTAAGCTCCTACGACCCCATGCCCCTGTTCGAGCAGGACGAGGTCATTTCCTATGAGCGGCAGCTCCTTTTGGGCGCCTCCGCCGAGGGCTTTGTGGCGGGCACCCGTCAGAACGAGGGGCTTTCCGCAAAGAGCGTGCTGCGCATCAAGGTCTATTACGATACCGACATGGGCAAGCTCTGCTTGGTTACAAGGCTCCTTTTTGGGCAGACCAGCGTCGTGGAGGGCAGCTTTGTCTATATGGATTTAAGAGCTGCCGAGGTTGCGGGCTTTGACTTTGAGCTCGGGGAGGAATATCTCGTTCACGTGACGGATTACGAGGGCGAGAACCGCTCCCGCTGGATTATGGTTACGCCCTGCGACCTCAACGTTCCCGAGGATTATTCGGAACTTGCAGCCATGCCCATCGTGCGAATTGACAACATGGAAGAAGAGGAGCGGGAGGCAGTCACCGAAAAGTTTGAGAACATCGCCCGAACCTACAACATCCTGTCCAACAAAATCTACATCCGCTGCGTCACCAATATCGAGAACGCAATGGAGTTCTACCTCGGAGAAACCGAGATTGTCGAGGGCGAGCTGTATGCGCCCACCGATGAAAACGCCTGCGTTATAAGCGAGTACATAGCCGAAAAGCTCAATCTCTCCGTAGGCGATACCTTGAGCGTCGACCTCTACGGCTCCGTCGTGGGCAGGGGCGTCACCACGAGCTTTTGGTATGAGGACGGCTACCTCTTGCAGCAGGACTATGAGGTTGTCGGCATCTTCAAGAACATGAACAACATGTACACGACCGTCTTTGCCCTGCCGCCTGCGGGCAGCGACTTAGGCTATGACACGGTAGCCTATCAGATAGGGCTTGTCGAGGTTGAAAACAGCGGGGTAGACGAGTACTTGGAAAAGATTCGTCCATACCTTCTCGGCAATATGCGGGCAAACGTTTACGATCAGGGCTATTCGAGGGCGTTCGGTGCGATAGCCGCCATGCGAAGCACGGCAGTTGTAATAACCTCGGTCAGCTTCGGCTGCGCCGTTGCCCTGCTTTTGCTCTACGCCTACCTGTTCGTGCTCAAGCAGCGGGACACCTCAAAGGTTATGATGACGCTCGGCACGGGCAGGAAAAAGACCTTGGTTTACTTCATCGTCTCCTCGATAGTAGTACTCTTGCTTGCAGCCGCAATAGGCAGCGTCTTGGGCTGGGTTGCCACCGACGAGCTTGCGCATTACGCCTATGAGTCGGCGGTTGAAAGCACCGAGGTGGACGTTCGCTTCTCGGCATCCTCCACCTCCTTAGGGCCGCTTTTGGAGCTTGCAGAGGCGCCTACAGCCCCCTTTGCCTATGCGCTCCCCGCCTTTGCCCTCATAGTCGGGCTGGGCTTTGCGTTCTCGCTCGCCTTTGCGCTTATCACGATTAAAAAGCCCAAGTACCGCCCCGAACGCAAAAAGAAGAAAAAGCGTTCCGAGCCGGTTGCAGTCTTTTCAACGCCTGCAGCGGCGGTCGACCTTTCGGAATTGCGCTCGGTTGAAACCCGCAAGAGCTTTATACATCGGTTTGCCTTTACGGTAAAGCTCATATTCCGCTCCGTCGTTCGCAACAGGGGCAAGAGCGTCGTCGTTCCGCTCGTAACCGTTATGATGTCGGTGTTCGTGGGCCTGTTCTGCCACAGCCTTACCGCTTCACGGCAGGAGAGGGAAACCGTCTACGACCGCATCCCCGTCACCGCCTACCTCACCAACTACAAGGGTACGATAGTCGATAAGCTGCGGCTTACGGAGGAGACCGTAGAGGAGATAACCGCCAACGACCAAGTTGTAGATTTCCACATTTCGCAGAACTGCCGCTATCAGCTGATGGACGCTTCCTACTTTGAGGTTGACATGCTGAGCTCCTACGGCATGGAAACCTACTACGATATGCTGCGCCGCTGCCCCTTCCTCGTAGGCACCACCGATATTCGCTCCGCTGCGGAGTTCTTCTTCGAGGGCGACGTTGGCTTCACCTTTATAGAGGGCTATGACGAGTCGGTGTTCTCGCAGGAGGGACAGGACGTCTGCCTTGTAAATGCCGCCTTCTTGGAAAATAACGGCTTGCAGCTCGGAGACACGGTAAGCTTGCAGGCAGTGTACGAATATTCCAACAACCAGTTTACAATGGAGCCTTTGGATCTTAAAATAGTGGGAGAGTACCCCTCGTTCCAGGGAAAGGCTACGATATACTGTCCCTTTGACGTGCTGTACTCAAGGCGCGTGGTCTCCTATCCCGAAACGGTCGGAACGAACTATCGGCTTTTCGAGCGTCTGTTTTGGAACGGAACGGGCGTTATAGATCCAAACTTACTCACCTACGAGTGGGAGGGCAATGTAAGATCCTCCTACTACAACGGAGAGTGGCTTGATTCCATCTCCTACGAGTCCCTCTATAATTCGCTGAGCTTCACGGTTGCCGATACCGAAAACCTTGCGGAATTCAGGGACGAGATGGAAGCGCTGGGGCTCTCCTCGGTGGGGCAGATCTCCGCAAAGCGGCTTGCGCTCGTCATAGACGACGCCGAGCTGATGCAGGCGATACAGGACCTCGACAGGCAGACGAGCTACATGTGGGCTCTGTTCATCGTGCTGTTCCTGCTCACCGTAGGCATAGGCTTTGTAATCTCGAACCTCTTAACCAAGAACCGCAAGGCGGAGTTTGCAATGATGCGCAGCATGGGCGCAGGGCGCACAAAGACGTTTTTCATCTTTGCCCTCGAACAGATTGCGGAGTTTTTGATAGGCTTGATAGTAGGGCTTGTCATACTGTATGCCGCCTACGGCTCCATCGACACGTTCCAATGGACGATGCTCGGCATATACTCGGCTTGCTATATAATAGGAATCATGATTGCCGCACAGGTGATGAACCGCCTGCAGGTGCTCGACATTCTCGGTGCGAAAGAATAAGGAGGAAAAAATGGAAATCTTAAAGCTAAAAAACGTAACCTACACCTACAAGGGCAAGTATCAGACCGTCAAGGCGGTCAACGGCGTTTCCGCCGCCTTTGAAAGCGGCAAGGTCTATGCGATAGTCGGCAAGAGCGGCAGCGGCAAGACCACGCTTTTATCGATGCTGGCGGGGCTTGATTTGCCCACAGACGGAGCGGTCTACTACAACGGCACGCCCACAAGCAAGATGGACTTGGACCGCTACCGCAGGCAGGACATCTCGGTGATATATCAGGGCTACAACCTCTTTCCCCTGCTCACCGTGCTCGAAAACGTGATGTACCCGCAGCAGCTCTTGGGCGCAAGCAAGAAGGCCGCTCAGGAGGTGGCAGAGGATATGCTTCTAAAAGTTGGGCTTAAAAAGGAGCAGTTCAAGCGCTTCCCCTCGATGCTCTCCGGCGGCGAGCAGCAGCGTGTGGCGATTGCAAGAACGCTTGCAACCCATCCGAAAATCATCCTTGCCGACGAGCCCACGGGCAACCTCGACGTCGAAAACGGCGACAACGTTGTGGATATACTGATAGGGCTTGCGCACAGGCTCGATTACTGCGTGATAATAGTAACGCACGACAATGCCCTCGCTCAAAAGGCGGATGTGCTCCTCCAAATGAGCGACGGCAGACTTTCGGAGAATGCGAATTGAGAGCTTCTTTAGAGTTTGTAAGGGAATATTTTGAAAGCAGTCAAACGAGAGCCAACCGAGCCTTGGGGCAGAATTTTTGCATCAACGGCTCGGCTCTTTTGTCCGCCCTAAACTCCGTTTGTCTCAAGCCCTACAACGTTTTGGAGATAGGCGCAGGCTTGGGCGCGCTCACCGAGCTTTTAATTTTGCGGGCAAAATCGGTCACGGCAATTGAGCTGGATTCGCATTTGGCAGGGGAATTAAAGTCCCTCAACTGCAAGGCGATAAACGCCGACGCCCTGAAGCTGGACACTTCCTTCATAGATGAGGGCTGGGCGGTTGCGGGCAATCTGCCCTACTATATCACCACGCCCCTGATAGAAAAATTTCTCACAACCCCCGCCTCGGCGCATCTTTACATGGTGCAAAGGGAGGCAGCGCAGCGCTTCTTTTCAAAGCCCTCCGAAAAAAACTACTGCCCGATAACGATACTTTCAGAAATCTTTTTCACGCCCAAGCTCGTTTTAGAATTATCGCCCTCCGACTACTACCCGCAGCCCGAGGTAAGCTCCGCAATAGTTGCATTGACCGCCCGATCGGATGCCCCCGCAATCAATCGAAAGGCGTTTTTGTCCTTTGTGCGCCGCTGTCTCAATATGCGGCGAAAGACGCTCAAAAACAACCTTGGCGAGGTTGAAAACGCCGATGAGCTCCTAAAAAGAATGAACCTCGCCCCCAAGATTCGTGCCGAGGCACTTTCGCCTTTGCAGTTTTTGGAGCTGTATCAAAACCTATTTCAATAGGTGCCAATAATTCCCTTGCCGCATAAATTTTTTCCGTGGCTGCAACCTAAACCTTGACAGTCTTGTGTTATTGTTAGTCTTTGAAAGGAACTTCTAAAAAATGAAAAAATTTATTATCATACTGTTGACCCTTAGCCTTGCGATAAGCGTTGCAGCCTGCAAGCGCAACGGCGGCGAGGCCGATGCAAGCCCAAAGCCTTCCGCGGCGCCCACCGATGCGCCCACCGATGAGCCGACAACCGAACCCACGGCGGAGCCCGAGCCCGAGGCGAGCCTTACAGAGCAGATAAATGCGATATTCGAGGCCGCTCCCGAAAATCAGATGATGTTAGGCGAGGCCACGGCGGTAGACCTTTCCGACGCCGACACGGCCAAATATTACCTCGGCGTTTCCGATTTATCGCCCGTCAAGGAGGCGGTCTTTATCGAGCCGATGATGAGCAGCATAGCCTTCTCCGCCGTGCTAATAGAGCTTACGGAGGGTGCGGACGTTGAGGCGTTCAAGTCCGCCATCGTTGCCGAGTCCGACGAGGTAAAGTGGCTCTGCGTCTGGGCGGATACGCTGATTGCAAACAACAGCGGCAACACCGTGTTCTTTATAATGACAAGCTCCGAGCTTGCCGAGGGCTACATGGCAGCGTTCGAGTCCCTGCACGAGGGCGATATCGGGCAGCGGGTTGTTCGCACCACCGCAGAATAAGCCCAAAATACGACAAAAAAACCCTTTAGGGAGGAGCCGTGCTGTTTTCTTCGCTGACATTTTTGTTCTTCTTTTTGCCGCCCGTACTCATTTTGTACTTTGCGGTGCCTTTTCGAGGAAAAAATCTCGTACTGCTCCTCTCATCCCTCTTCTTCTACTTCTGCGGCGGGCCCGTCTACACGCTCCTGCTGCTCTTTTCCATCCTCTCCGCCTACGTTCACGGGCTTTTGATAGACCGCTTTCGGCGCAGGGCAAAGCTCTTTGTTGCCTCGTCGATAATTATCAGCCTGCTGCTTTTGGGCTTTTTCAAGTATGCCGACTTCACGATAGCAAATGTCAACGCCCTCTTGGGCTGCAACCTTCCGCTTTTGAACCTCGTGCTGCCCATAGGCATCAGCTTTTACACCTTCCAGACCCTGAGCTACACGATAGACGTTTACCGAGGCAGGGCAGCCGCTCAGCGCAGCCTTATAAAGCTGTCTACCTACGTTGCCCTCTTTCCTCAGCTCATTGCAGGCCCGATCGTTCGCTACACCACCGTCGAAGCCGAGCTTTCCTATCGCAAGCACACCCTGTCCGACGCCGCCTACGGGGCGGGCAGGTTCGTTTTGGGGCTTGCCAAAAAGGTGCTTATCGCCAACCTCTTGGGTGAGTTTTGCGTGCAGTTCCGCTCGTCCTCCCAACCCTCGGTTCTGTACTATTGGCTCTATGCCATAGCCTTTGCACTTCAAATTTACTTCGATTTTTCGGGCTATTCCGACATGGCAATAGGCCTTGGCAGAATCTTTGGCTTTCACTTTTTGGAGAACTTCAACTATCCCTTTATCGCAAGAAGCGTTACCGACTTTTGGCGGCGGTGGCACATCTCGCTCGGCACTTGGTTTCGGGACTACGTCTACATCCCCTTGGGCGGCAACCGAGTAAACAAGCTGCGTTGGGTTTTCAATATCGCCCTCGTCTGGTTCTTGACGGGACTGTGGCACGGCGCAAGCTGGAACTTTGCCCTTTGGGGTCTGTACTTTGCCCTCTTTTTAGCCCTCGAAAAGCTGTTTTTGCTTCGCCTTTTGAACAGGCTGCCAAGGGCGCTTTCCCACCTCTATCTCCTTTTTGTCGTGCTGATAAGCTTTGTGATATTCAACGCCGAAAGCCTCGCTCAATGCGGAAACGACCTTTCGGCCATGTTCGGGCTTTCAAACCTGCCCTTTACAAGCTCCGACACGCTCTATGCCTTAAGGAGCAACGCCGTGCTCTTTGCCGTAGCCGTTGTGGGCTGCTTGCCCCTCCTTTGCCGACTCTACGAACGCTTGCAGCCGAAAAAGGCAGGGCTTGCGCTCCGCCTGCTCTCCCCGCTTGCACTCTGCGTGCTGCTGTTGGTCTGCACCGCCTATCTCATCGACGGTGGCTTCAACCCCTTCCTCTATTTTAGGTTTTAGCTTATGAAAAAGAACGTTTTGAACCTCATAACCCTTGTAAGCCTTGGCGCAACCCTCCTTGTGCTTTCCCTCCTCTTCGTGTTTCGAGCCAAGGACGACGTTTCCTACTCCGAGCGCAGGGCACTAAAGCAGTTTCCAAAGCTCAGCCTTGCCACCGTCCTTTCGGGCGAATTTATGACCGACTTTGAGACCTTTGCCCTCGATCAGTTCCCGTTCCGCGAAAACTTTCGCACCGTCAAGGCGCTCTGGCAGTTTTCCGTGCTGTTTCAAAGCGACAACAACGGCATTTACGTGGCTGAAAACAGCGTTTCGTCCATAGAATACCCGCTCAACGAAAGCTCCGTCCTCTCCGCCGCAAGCAAGCTCAACGCCCTGTACGACCTCTACCTCAAAAACTCCAATTGCAAGGTCTACTACTCCGTAATCCCCGACAAAAACTACTTCCTTGCAAGGGCGCACGGCTATCCCGCCATGGACTACCCCCGCCTTGTCGAGCTGTTCACCTCCACCGTACAGAACATGGAGCACATCGACATATTCCCGGCGCTCTCCGCCTCCGACTACTATCGCACCGACCCGCACTGGAGGCAGGAAGCGCTCACGGAGGTTGTAGCAGCCCTTGCCCTTCAAATGGGCTTTGAGCCCGAGACCTCCTATACCTACGAAACCCTCTCGGGCTTCTACGGCGCCTACTACGGGCAGTCCGCCCTGCCCATCGCCGCCGAAACGCTGACCATACTGCACTCCCCCGCCATAGACTCCGCCACGGTCACCAACTATGAAAGCGGCGAAATTACCACCGTCTATGACTACGAGGGCTACTCGGGCATGGACTCCTATGACATCTTCCTGCACGGCGCCAGTCCCCTTATGACGATTGAAAACCCCCATAGCCAATCCGATGCCGAGCTTATCATCTTCCGCGACTCGTTTGGCTCATCCTTAGCCCCACTGCTGCTCGACAGCTATGCCAAAATCACCCTCGTCGATATCCGCTATATCTCAAGCGCCTACGTGGGCGAGTTCGTAACCTTCACCGACCAAGACGTCCTCTTCATCTACTCCACCACCATCCTCAACAACAGCGCCTCGCTAAAGGATTGAGCTTTTGGTGAGTACGACAGCCTCCTTTTTGCGTGCCCGCCAACCAAACGGCTCACCATTTTAATTACGAATTACGAATTACGCATTAAAAATTCACCCCTTGCTCTTTTTGCGGTTTCTTTTGGTACTTTTCTTTCCGCCAAAAGAAAAGTACAAAATAAAAAAACCATTGCCAAGGCAGGGATTTATGTTAAAATATAAGGATGAAACCGGTTGGGAAAAATTCAGGTGAAGGTGGCGAGATGATGACATTTCCGAGAGAGAGCTGTATGCAGATAGTGCATGAGATAAGCAAGATCATAGGTGAGAAGGTGAACATGATGGATTCGCAGGGTATCATCATTGCAAGCACCGATCCGGAGCGCATCGGCACCTTCCACGGCGGGGCAAAGCAAATCCTTGACGAAAAGCTGACAAGTCTTGCGATAAGATTTGACGAGGAGTTCCCGGGGACGAGGCAGGGGATTAACCTTCCGGTGGAGGTGCACGGCGAGATTGTAGGCGTAATAGGCGTTACCGGCCCGCCCGATTCGGTTGCCAAGTTTGGTGAAATCATTAAAAAGATGACGGAGATACTCTTGCTCGACCTGTCTATGCACGAGGAGAGCAGCATGGAGGAGCGCATCCGTTCCCGCTTTTTGAACGACTGGATTCACGCAAGAGCGGAGGACATCGACAGGCGCATGGCTTCGGAGGGCCAGCAGCTCAATATCGACATAATGATTCCGAGAAGGGTGCTTATGGTGAGCATAATTCCCAAGGACGAGTCCCTTTCCGCCTCGCTGCAGCGCAGCATTGACGAGGCGGAGAGTGCGGTCATGCGCTACATTCATGCAACCAAGAACGCCATAGGGTTCAAATCGGGCAGCTTCCTCGTGGGCTGTGTTCCGATTTTGGAGGACTTGCCGCTCATGCTGTTTGCAAAAACCGTAAAATCGCAGGTTGAAAGCAGGCAGCCCTCCCTGTATTGCTGTGTAGGCATAGATATGCGGGTGCCAAGTATGCTCTTTATAAGCACGGCGTTTCAAAGGGCAAGGAAGGCGCTCAGAACCTGCCTGCGATCCCCGAACAAGGATGTGCGCTTCTATGACAGCATCAATATGGAGATATTTTCAAGCGAAATTTCCGATTCCATAAAGCTCGAATACATACGCAGGATATTCAAGGGCTACTCCGATGAGGAGATTGGCAGAAATGTCAGCCTCTTGAACACCTACTACGCCTGCGAAGGCTCGATTTCGCTGGCGGCAGAGCGACTGTACATACATAAAAACACCCTGCAATACAGGCTGAAGCAGATACAGGAGCGCACGGGCTATGACCCTCGAAGCATCCGCTTCTCCTCCCTGTTCTACAATGCCGTGCATTTCTACGCCGATGTCCATGGCCTGATGGAAAAAAGCGAGGACACTGTCACAGTTTAGCCACAAGAACAGTATAAAAAACAGAAAAAAGTCGATTTTTTTGTTTTTCAAACCATAGAGCTATTGGAAAATTTAGTATATAATGGCTCTGTAACACAGAGGAGTTACAAAAAATTTTTGGAGGTTTGAAAAATGACAGGCATAGGACTAATCATCGTCTTTGTTCTTGCGGTCGCATTGATGATTATTGCGATAAGCAAGTTCAAGATTCATCCGTTCCTTGCAATCATGGGCATTTCCTTGATTTTCGGTTTGATTGCAGGGATACCGCTTACCGACCTGCCGAGCACGATAGGCGCAGGCTTTAGCGGCACATTCAGCAGCATAGGTATCGTCATCATCTTCGGCGCATTGGTAGGAACCCTGCTTGAAGCCACGGGTGCGGCGCTCAAGATGGCGGACTGCGTGGTCAAGCTCGTAGGCAAGAAGCATCCCGAGCTTGCAATCCTTCTGATGGGCTGGATCGTATCGATTCCGGTATTCTGCGACAGCGGCTTTGTCGTACTTAACCCAATCAGAAAGGCCATGGTAAAGCGCACCGGCACGAGCAGCGTTGCAATGACGGTAGCCCTTTCAATGGGCTTGTACATCAGCCACTGCTTCATCCCGCCGACGCCCGGGCCGATTGCGGCTGCAGGCACCTTGGGCGTGGGCGAAAATCTGCTTTTGGTCATGGGACTCGGCGCACTCGTTTCGATTCCTGCCTTGATAGCGGGCTACTTCTTTGCCAAGTTCATCGGCAAGCGCGTTAAGGCTGCGGACGATGTTGACAACGACGAAACCGTAAAGACCTACGAGCAGTTAGTAGCCGAGTACGGCAAGCTCCCCAACGCATGGCTCGCCTTTGCTCCGATAGTCGTTCCTATCATCCTGATGGGACTTTCCTCGGCATTTTCGATGGCAGGGCTTGCAGTACCCATTGTAACCTTCCTCGGAACCCCGATCATCGCACTTGCGGTCGGCGCAATCATTGCAATCATCTGCCTGCTTGCAGCGCACAAGGGCAAGAGCTTCTATGAGCTTACCAACGACACCTTAAAGACGGTCGGCCCCATCCTGTTCGTCACCGCAGCCGGCGGCGTTTTAGGCAGGGTAGTTTCCAACTCCGACATGGTCAACTACATCAACAGCAACGCAACCGTGTTCGAGGCAATCGGCATCTTCTTCCCGTTCATCCTTGCGGCAATTCTAAAGTCCGCACAGGGCTCCTCGACGGTAGCCATCACGACGACGGCGGGCATCATAGCCCCGCTGCTCCCAACGCTGGGACTCGACACTCCGGCACTTGCAGCCCTCACGGTTATTGCAATCGGCGCAGGCGCAATGACGGTCTCCCATGCGAACGACTCCTACTTCTGGGTTGTCACCAACTTCGGTGAGATGACTCCCGAAAAGGGCTACAAGACGCAGACGCTCGGAACGCTGGTCATAGGCCTTGCGTCCATCATCGGCGTGTTCATCGTATCCCTGTTCCTGCATTAATCACTAACCTTTGCCGAGCTGCCAAAGCCCTTGGCGGCTCGGTTTTTGCGGATCATTTAACGACTGAAAAATCCCTAAAAGTTTTGAACGGGATTGAGAAGGAGGTAATATGAGCCTTAGAGCGGATTGCGAGTTTATAACGGGCAGGGCGATTGCGGCGGTGCTGCCCGATGCTGCGGTAAAGAGGGCGCTTGACGGGAGAAGGTTTGAGGGCGGAAAGCTCCTCTTAGTCTCCGTGGGCAAGGCGGCGTGGGCGATGGCCCATGCTGCAAAGCAGGTCTTAAAGGACAGGATAGACGGCGGCATCGTCATAACCAAGTACGGACACAGCAGGGGCGAGATTGAGGGCGTTCGAGTTTTCGAGGCGGGGCATCCCGTGCCCGACGAAAACTCCTTTTCGGCAACGGACGAGGCGTTAAAGCTCACGAGCGGCTTGAAGGCCTGCGACCATGTGCTGCTGTTGATTTCGGGCGGCGGCTCGGCGCTGTTTGAAGCGCCGAAGATATCGCCCGACGAGCTTATGAACCTGACGGGGCAGCTCCTATCCTGCGGGGCGGACATCGTGGAGATGAACACGATAAGAAAGCGCGTTTCCAAGGTCAAGGGCGGCAGGTTCGCCCTGCACTGCGCCCCTGCAAGGGTCTATTCCATCGTGTTGTCGGATATAATCGGAGACCCCTTGGACATGATAGCCTCGGGGCCCGCCTATCCCGACAGCTCCACCTGCGAGGACGCCCAAAGGATAGTTCAAAAATACGGGCTAAAGCTCACGCACGATATGAAACCCCTGCTCATGGAGGAGACGCCAAAGATACTTGACAACGTTGAGACCGTGATAACCGGCAGCGTGCGGGAGCTGTGCGAGGCTGCAGCCTCTGCGTGCAGGGAACGGGGCTATGAGCCTGTGATACTCACCGATTCTCTAAGCTGCGAGGCCCGTGAAGCGGGTGCCTTCTTAGCTGCAATGGCGAGGTATTACGGGACGGCAGCCCACTCAACGGCGCTGATTGCGGGCGGCGAAACCGTCGTGCATCTTTTGGGCAGCGGCAAGGGCGGCAGGAATCAGGAGCTTGCGCTTGCGGCGGCGGAGGGAATAAGGGACTGTGAGAACACCGCCGTCTTTTCGGTAGGCTCGGACGGCACCGACGGCCCTACCGATGCTGCAGGCGGCTATGTTGACAACACCACGTTTGATAGGCTCAAGGATCAAGGCATAGTCCTGTTTGAAACGCTGAAAAACAACGACGCCTACAACGCCCTAAAAGCCGTGGAGGGCCTTATAATCACCGGTCCCACCGGCACAAACGTAAACGACGTCTCTATTGTTTTGATAAACAGAGCCGAATAATCCCCACAGGAGCAGCGAAGTCGCAACAAAGTGCCCTTTATGGTTACCATATGTAGGGGCGGATATCATCCGCCCGCCGAAACGGATTATGTAGGGGCGGATATCATCCGCCCGCCTGCAACCTCCCCTGATTTTGGGGAGGTTTTTAATGCAGCAGCCTTTCCCTTTCGTTCTCCGTGGCGTTGGGAAGGATGGTGGAGAGGTGCTTCAATATCCTTTGCTTGGACTCTTGGGGACTTCTTTGATACACGGCGTTGCAGAACGGCTCTTTGAAGTGGTTCTCCGGCGTTGCGTAGCGGGCGACGCCCCAGCCGTAGGGCTTGCCGTGTCGGTCTCGCTGATACTCAAAGTCCGCCGTCGTCACATAGCAGAGCATCTGCAAACGGGCGATAATCGAGTCAAAGCCCGACTTGCCCCGCTTTGAAAAGCCTCCGAGCCGCTTGACCTCCTTTGAAAGCAGGCTGTCCCTCCCCGCAATAATCTCATACACGAGCTTGTCCGAATACGGAACCAATCCGTCCTCGCACCTTGCGTCAAAGTCGTAGCCGTCCCTGCGATAGTTGGCAAAATCGGGGTACCATTTCGCACTTACAAAGCCCGCCTTGCCGCAAAAGAGCTTTCCGTAGGCGCAGCCCGTTTCGCATATGACCTCGCCCTTCCACTCCCACGGCCCGTCCTCAGTATCGGAGAACCACAGCCTTGGAAGTATGCGCTCCTCTATCGAAAAGCCCGCAATTTCATTCTTAAAAAACGGCAGAAAGCCCAGCTCGTCCACCAATTCCTTTAAGTCCTCCTTGGAGCTTATAAGGCGCATGGCTTCGCCCCCTTTCTTAAAAGTTTCAGTCAAACATATTGATACAAAAGCCCCTGCTTTTCGGAGTAGAACATGAGCGTGCCGTGGGAGAAGAGCGGTATGCGCACCGAAAGCTCCCATTCGGGGTACTGCGGGTAGAGGCAAAGCCCGTTGCGCCCCAAGAACGCAACGAAGGCTATGTAATCCTCCTTGGTCATGGGGTGGTTCGAACTTATAAGCAGGTCGCCGTCCGAAACCGCAACCTCGAGCTTTTTATCCTCCTCCGCCTTCTTCGGGCTTATCGCAACAAGCCTGCGCCCGCAGCAGCTTGCGTTGCTCCTGCCAAATGCGAGCGTCAGCCCCTTACATTCGGGGCAGACGAAAAAGCGCAGCTTGGAAACGTTTACGGTGGCGGGCGTTTTGTCCGAATTTGCCCTTGCAAGCAGGGCGCCCGTGTCCGCACCGAGGGCAAGCGACAGGGCGGGGAGGATGCCCACGTCGGGCAGGCCACCGTCGTTCTCCCACTTGGAAACGGTTCTGCCGTCCACGCCTATAATCTCGCCGAGCCTTTTTTGAGTGAGCCCCTTTTCAAGCCTCAACTCCCTAATTTTCTGTCCCGTTGTGGGTTCCATTTTCATCACCTCGAAGGCATTTTACCCCGACGGGCCCTTAAGCGCAATCCACGAACCGTGGACTGAGCCCTAAACGGCAAACTCGGTGTTTACGACCGTCTTGGCAACCACCCTGCCCTCTCGTATGACGTAGAGTCGCTCGGGTTCGAGCCTTATCGCATCTCGGGCGTCGGCGGCGTTTATTATTACGAGGTTTGCCTTGCAGCCCTCGGCTATGCCGTAGTTTTCAAGCCTCAGAATCTTTGCCGCATCGAAGGTTATCATATCGTAGACCTTTTCTATCTCATGCGGCAGGCTCATCTGGGCGGCGTGGGCGGTGATGTTTGCAACCTGAAGCATATCGCCGCTGCCGTAGGGATAGAAGGTATCCTTTACGCAGTCCTGACCAAAGCTCACCGTAACTCCCGCCGCCAAAAGCTCCTTTACACGGGTGATGCCGCGGCGAATCGGCTGCTTGTCCAGCCTGCCCTGAAGCATGAGGTTCGTGACGGGGTTGGTGATGATGTTCATCTTAGCCCTTGCAACCTTCTCTATAACGTAGGAGGCATAGTGGTCGTCGTACGCCGCAAGCGCACAGGTATGCCCTGCGGTGACCCTGCCGTAGTAGCCCCGCCTTATCGTCTCGTCGGCTATCATTTCAAGCGTGCGGTAGAACGGGTCGTCGCTTTCGTCGACGTGCATATCTATATCGGCGTCGTACTTTTCGGCTATGTCAAAGCAGAGCTTGACGTGCGCAAGGCTGTCCTCGGGGCTGTTCTCGTTTGCGGGCATACCGCCTACTATCGTACAGCCGTTCTCCATGGCTTCCCACATCAGCTTGTCGCAGCCCGCATCCTTGATTATGCCCTCCTGCGGGAAGGCAATGAGGTCGATATCGACAAGGCCCTTGAACTTTTCCTTTAGCGCAACCACGCCCTCAAGCGGCTTTAGCCCGCCTATCGTGTCGATATCGACATGGGAGCGGATGTTGAGCGTTCCGTTTTTCAGCTCTCGGTAGACCACATCCGAAGCCCTTTTTACAACGTCGTCCACGGTGTAGAGGGGCTTTTTCTCCCAGATAATCTCAATAGCCTCCTTGAGCGTGCCCGAAACGTTCTTGCGAACCGAGTCAAAGATGTTCACCTTGTCCAAGTGAATGTGCGGGTCTATCAGCGAGGGCGTCACGAGCGCCCCGCCTGCGTCTATGACGGTCTGCGCAGCCACTTGCAGATTTGCGCCCACCGCCTTTATAACTCCGCCGTCGATTGCAAGGTCAAAGAGCCCTTCGCCCGTTCTCAACCTTGCGTTTTTGATTAACATTTGCATGAGTCTCACCTCCAAAAGATATTACGGCTAACCGCCGTGCTGTGAACAGTAAAAGTCCCCGACCCGTGCGTTGGTGCAGTCGCCCTGCAAGCACACATGGTCGCCGCAGTAGCCGCCCCTGACGGCAACGTTGTTGCAGCCCGTTATGCGGCAGGTCTCAACTATGGTGCCCTGTCGGTGCTCGCTGCAATAGTCCTCGCCCGCAAGGGCATAGTTGGTACAGTAGGGTTCGGCGCAGAGCCCGTCCGATGAGCCTTCACAGCCCATAAGCGCAACAAGGGCGAACATAAGCGCAACAATAAACGCAAGTTTTTTCATTCCTCATCTTCCTTTCCGTGTTCTTCACAGTACTCCGAGCCTTCCGCCCTCGGATTTTTACAGGTTCCGAATTTGCAAACGTGCTGCTTGCAATAGTCTCCCCACTCGGCGTATTCCGTGCAGTCCGTAACGGCGCACAGCTCGGGCCGAGGCGTCAAAAGTTCAACGTAGGCGTGCTCCTCGCAATAGCGGGTGTCGGCATCCATGCGGGGGTTGTCGCAGTCGCCGTACATGCAGATATGCTCCTCGCAGTAGCTGTGACCGCTGCGCCAGATGGGATTTTGACAGCCCTCAACGCCGCACACGCCCACGGTCTCAAAGGTGGCAGGCGCAAATGCGGGCTCGGCATCCTCATCGGCCTCGGTTCTGCAGCCCGACAGCATTAGAGATATCGCCAACAAGAGTATGAGCAAAGCTGTTTTTGCTTTCATTCCATACATGGTATTATAATAACAGAGTACGCAAAATTTTGCAACACTGACCATATTTCATAGAAAATTCACCGAGAATATGAAATAATGTGCTATACTTGACTTAATATAGATAATAGATTATGGGAGATTTTTGCATGAAAATACGCTTTTACAACGCCAACATCATTCCCTTTAACGGTCCCTGCGCCACGGCGGCCTTGGGGGAGCTTTGGACGGACGGGGAAAAGATTGCCTTTGTGGGCGAGCCCAAGGGGCGCCTGCCCGATTTTGACCGTGAGATAGACTGCCATGGCAACGTGCTGCTGCCCGGCTTTAAGAACGCACACACCCATTCCGCCATGACCTTTTTGCGCTCGCTTGCCGACGATAAGCCGCTTCAAAGTTGGCTCTATGAGGACGTGTTCCCGCTCGAAAAGTATCTGAGCTTTGAGGATGTTTATACGCTGACGAGGCTTGCGCTCTTGGAGTACGTTGCGGGCGGCATTACGGCAGTCTTCGATATGTACTACCACTACGACGCAATTGTAAAAGCCGCCATCGACTCGGGCTTTCGGCTCGTGCTCTGCGATTCTACAAACGACTTTGGCGGCTCGGCAAAGCAGATGCGGGAGGATTTTGGGCGATACAACAGCCTTCATCCTTTGATAAGCTATCGCTTGGGCTTTCATGCAGAGTACACCACCTCCCTGTCGCTCATGCAGGAGATAGCGGAGCTTGCAAACGAGCTTCATTCCCCCGTTTACACGCATAACAGCGAGACGGTAGCCGAGGTTTGTGGCTGCGTGGAGCGTTACGGCAAGACGCCCACCGAGCTTATGGACTCCATTGGCATGTTCAACTACGGCGGCGGGGGCTTCCACTGCGTGCATCTGTCCGAGATGGATATGCAAATCTTTGAAAAGCGGGGGCTGTACGCCGTGACCTGTGGAGGCTCGAATGTAAAGCTTTCAAGCGGCATTGCCCCTTTGGAGGAGTTTTATAAGAGGGGAATTTCGGTTGCAATAGGCACCGACGGGCCTGCAAGCAACAACTGCTTAAACTTCTTTAGGGAGATGTTCTTGGCCACGGGGCTTCAAAAGCTCAAAAACGGAGCGGCGTCAACCGATGCAAACCTTGTCCTGCGCTCGGCGTGTTCGGTGGGCGCAAGGGCTATGGGGCTTTCAAACTGCGACAGCCTAACCGTGGGCAAGCAAGCCGACCTTGTGATGATAGACCTTCACCGCCCGAACATGCAGCCCGTGAACAATCTGTCAAAAAATATAGTTTACAGCGGCAGCAACGAAAACATTGCGCTGACTATGATAGCGGGCAAAACGGTCTATGAGCGGGGCAGCTTTTACTGCAACTGCGACCCCGAAAAGCTCTATGCGGAGGCCAATGCGATAATCGCAAGAATAAAAAAATCAAGCGGGAGATGAGAACATGATTATCAATGCAATTTTGGAGTACAACGACAAGGGCTGCCTCGTCTGGGCGGAGAACTATTTTGGGGCATATGCGAGGGGCAAAACGCCGCAGGAGGCGTATCAAAAGCTGCCCGCTGAGGTTGCCCGCTACCTGCGCTGGTCGGAAAACAGAGACTTTGAAGGCGGGGAGGTGGCGGTGCGCTTTGAAAGCAAGTCCTCTCTTGCCGTGGACGACGCCGATTCGGACATACTCTTCCCCTCGGAGCGGCTGCCCATGGATATGACCGAGTACATAGGCAAAAAGGAGCTAATTTTAAGGAGCGCGCGGGACTTAAAGACGCTGTATCTTTCGATTCCGCAAAGGAACCGTGCCCTTGTAAAGTCGAGGCCCACCTTCTACGGCAGAATCCCCCAGACCGCCGTTGAGATGACAACTCATGTGAACAACACCCTGTCCTACTATGCGGCAGGACTCGGAATCGAGCATGAAAATTTACCCGACCTTGTGGAAAATCGAGCAGCCTTTTTCAAAACGATAGAGCGCAAGGGCGATTTTTTGAATCTCGGGGTCTGCACCGCCTCCGACGGGGAAAGCTGGACGCCGAAAAAGCTGATGCGCAGGCTTTTGTTCCACGACATAATCCACGCCCGCGCCCTCTACCGAAAGGCGGTGAGCTTTTGGGGCAAGGAGAGGATATTAAATCCCTTCTTCTTTTGAAAATATATTGTTGACGCTCGTTGCAAGCAAAGGTTTGCAGCGATATAATAGCTGTAAAGTATTGGAGTTTGGAGGCTATTTATGATTCCTACAACGATGGATGCGCTTGTAAAAACGCAGGCGGGCAAGGGTCTTGCCCTAAAGACCGTCCCCGTGCCCGAGGTGGGCATAGGGCAGGTGCTTATTAAAATTCACAAGACCGCAATCTGCGGCACCGACGTCCACATCTACAACTGGGACGCATGGAGTGAAAAGAACATCAAGCCGCCGATAACGATAGGCCACGAGTACGTGGGCGAGATAGTAGCCTTGGGCGCAGGCGTATCGGGCTATCATGTGGGCCAGATCGTTTCGGGCGAGGGGCACATAGTCTGCGGAAGATGCCGCAACTGCCGTGCAGGCAACGGTCAGTGGTGCAAGGACACCGTGGGCGTGGGCGTGCAGCGCAACGGCGCCTTTGCGCAGTATCTTGCGATTCCCGCAACCAACGTCATAGTCATTCCCGAGGGCATAGACGAGGAGATAGTATCGTTCTTCGATGCCTACGGCAACGCCTTCCACACCGCAACGATGTTCGACGTCATAGGCGAGGACGTTTTGATAACCGGCGCAGGGCCGATAGGCGTCATGGCGGCAGGCATATGCGCACACAACGGAGCAAGGCGCATAGTCGTCACCGATATAAACGATTATCGGCTTGAACTTGCAAAGAAGATGGGAGCAACCGCCATAGTCAACCTCAACAACGATGACATTAGAGAGGTTATGAAGCAGCAGAACATAGTCGAGGGCTTCGACGTGGGTCTTGAGATGAGCGGCAGCGGCGCAGCCCTCAATCAAATGCTCGGGCTCATGCGCAACGGAGGCAAGTGCGCCCTGCTCGGAATTGCAAAGTACGGAACCGTGATAGACTGGAACGACGTTATCTTCAAGGGGCTGTGCTTGCAGGGCATATACGGCAGGCGCATGTATGAAACTTGGTACAAGATGATGGCAACCGTCGAGGCGGGGCTTAATTTGCAGCCCGTGATAACCCACCGCTTCCACTACACCGATTTTGAAAAGGGCTTTGAAGCTATGAACAGCGGCAAGTCCGGCAAAGTAATTCTTTCTTGGGAGGACTGAACAGATGAAAAAGGCTTATGAACTCTTTGAAAACGAGCTTCACACCATTCGTGAGGCGGGAACCTACAAGGACGAGCGCATAATTACGACCCCGCAGAAGGCTCGGATAGACACTACCAAGACGAGCAACGTTCTCAACATGTGCGCAAACAACTACTTGGGGCTTTCCAACCACCCCGAGCTAATTGCAGCTGCAAAGGCGTCCTACGACAAGTGGGGCTTTGGGCTTTCGAGCGTGCGCTTCATCTGCGGAACGCAGCAGATTCACAAGGAGCTTGAACGCAGGCTTGCGGACTTTTTGGGCATGGAGGATGCGATTCTCTATTCCTCCTGCTTCGACGCCAACGGCGGCCTGTTCGAAACCCTACTGACCGCCGAAGATGCGATAATCTCCGACGAGCTCAACCACGCAAGCATCATCGACGGCGTGAGGCTGTGCAAGGCAAGGCGCTACCGCTACAAGAACAACGACATGGCGGAGCTTAAAGCAAGGCTCGAGGAGGCAAAGGACGCAAGGATAAGGCTTATCGCAACCGACGGCGTGTTCTCCATGGACGGCTTTATTGCAAACCTGCCCGCAATCTGCGACCTTGCCGAGGAATACGATGCCCTCGTCATGGTGGACGACAGCCACGCCGTGGGCTTTATGGGCGATCACGGCAGGGGCACGCACGAGTATTGTAACGTCATGGGCAGGGTGGACATCATCACCGGCACGCTCGGCAAGGCAATGGGCGGAGCCTCGGGCGGCTACACCGCCGCAAGCTCGAAGATAATAGACCTTCTGCGCCAGCGTTCCCGCCCCTACCTGTTCTCCAACACCTTGGCGCCCGCAATCTGTGCGGCAAGCATTAAAACGCTCGAGCTTTTGACCGCCGACACCTCCCTTCGAGATAAGGTTCACGAGAACACCGCCTACTTCCGCAATAAGATGGCAAGTTTAGGCTTCGACATCCCCGCCTCCACGCACCCGATAGTGCCCGTCATGCTCTACGACGCCAAAATTGCGCAGGAGTTTGCGGCACGGATGCTCGAAAAGGGCGTCTACGTCATAGGCTTCTGCTACCCCGTGGTCCCCATGGGCAAAGCCAGAATCCGCACCCAAATCTCAGCCGGCCACTCCCAATCCGACCTCGACTTCGCAATCCAATGCTTCAAAGAGGTCAAAGAAGAAATGGGGATTTAGGGGAAATTCATAATTCATAATTAATATTGAATAATTGTGGTTAGGACGGCGCCTCGCGCCGTCCTTTCATTTTGAAAAAGCCTTTTACCCTTTAGCACCGTTACCTTCCGTAGGGGCGGATACCATCCGCCCGCCGAACCACATCAAAACGGCTTATCCCAACGTTCCGTAGGGGCGGATACCATCCACCCGCCGAACCACATTAAAACGGCTTGCCCCAACGTTCCGTAGGGGCGGATACCATCCGCCCGCCGAACCACTTCCTATCCCCGCATTCGGCTTCCTTCCAATTCCGCCGAGAAGTCCAAATCATAAATATAATATAATTACAGCTGCAATATCGGTATTTTTCATACAAACCATATTGTGATATGATTTATTTGACATACAGAATAACGCTCTGTATCCGATGCAAAGGGCGCCGCCGCCCACCCTTGCGCCCGCTCGCAAGCCGTACAAAGGCAAGGCCGCAGCGACAACCGCCAAGCCACAGCCTTACCCGCCGCCTCTTGCTCGCCCAAAACGGCAGCAAAAGTTTTGAAAACACATGGGGACAAATTTTGGGAGGAAATTATGAAAAAAGCAATCAGTCTTTTGTTGACCCTACTGCTTGTGACAACCCTGCTGCCCACAAGCCGTGTTTCGGGTGAAGCGGAGGGCGACTATGAGTACATTGTCAATAACGGCGAAGCAATTATAACCGGTTACATCGGCTCAGGTGGCGACATCGCAATCCCCTCCACGCTCGGTGGGTACCCGGTGACGGGGATAGGAGGGGGAGCGTTCTTGAACTGCTACTCGTTGACCTCTGTAACAATCCCCGACTCGGTAACAAGCATAGGCTTGAATGCGTTCCGCCGTTGCACCTCATTGACCTCGGTTACAATTCCCGATTCGGTCATAAGCATAGGCGATTGGGCGTTCTCTTGGTGCAGCTCGCTGAGGGAGGTTATAATACCCGACTCGGTAACGAGCATAGGCGAGGCCACGTTCCACTATTGCACTTCGCTGACAGAGGTTATACTTCCCAACTCAGTCATAAGCATAGGCGATGGAGCGTTCCTCGATTGCTACTCGCTGACGGAGGTTACAATCCCCGACTCGGTAACAAGCATAGGCGATTGGGCATTCTCACATTGCTTCTCACTGACGGAGGTTACGCTTCCCGACTCGCTGACAAGCATAGGCTATGGACCATTCTCTAACTGTTCCTCGTTGACCTCAATAAAGGTGGGGGATGGCAACCCGAATTACAAGGATATGGGAGGGGTATTGTTTTCCAAGGACGGAACAGCCCTTATACAGTATCCTGCGGGCAAGACTGATTCAAGCTACGCCATTCCTGAATCGGTCACAAGCATAGGCGAGTGGGCGTTCTCCGATTGCGACTCGTTGACGGGGGTTACAATTCCCGACTCGGTGACAAGTATATACTGGGCTGCGTTCCACGGTTGCATTTCGCTAAACTCTGTAATCTTTGAAGGAAGGCCGCCGTCAACTTTTGGAGCTAACGTATTCTACAATTGCGCACCAGAATTCACTATCTACTATTCTGCTGCCTATGCAAATGCGTGGGCTCCGAGCGGCGCGACGTTTTGGTATGGCTACCCTATTAAAGCTTTGGATTACTCCACCTCATTAAGCAGCGATATGAATAAAGCCTTTATTAAAGTCGTTGACGCTACAACCAAGGAACCCTTGGTGGGAGCGCAGGTTTCGGTATCGCAATCGTCCGGATCCGGCTCGTATCTGCTTTTTTCGGACATTACCGATTCTACCGGTGTAGTCGAAATGGATATGAGGGGAAGAATCACCTGTAAAATAAAGGTTACGATGGATGGCTATGCTTCATATGAAAGCACACAAACGCTGTCGAGCGGAAACCTTAAAGAAATCAAGTTGAAACAGAACAGCACCAATCTTATCACCTCGGTTTTATGCGACGGCGTTGATGTATTATCGGAAAAGATAGAGTTTCCGTTAGACGAGGACGATGCTTTGAAAGTTGAAATCTTGCATACCTATTCTCAATCGGAAATAAACGGCTTTGAGCTGATTCAAGGAGAAGAGATAAAGGCCACTTCCTCCACGGGGGAATTTGAGCTGAAAGCCAGCACGTTTGATGTCGGTGTTCCCATATGGGTTCGGGTGAAGTTGAACAACGGGAGCTATTCAAAGCCTATAAGGCTGGGAATAAGCATATATAACAGGCCTTTGCAGATCGTTAACGAGACAAGCTTGGAAATTATGGATGCGCTAAAGATTACGATTCCAAGCGATGTTCCCCTTTTGGGCGGAGAGGAGATAGAGATAGATTTAGGCCGTTGCTCCATTGCGGTTGAGATGACAAGCGATAAGATCAAAATAGGTTTTGGCGTTACAGAGGACTTTGATCCAAGCAATGATTCGTTGTGGCATTCACTTAAAAACAGCACAATAAACAGGAATATCGACAAAGGTCTTTCAATGTATCATGCAGGTACATTCGGAACGGTCTCGGCAGGAAATGTATCACCACAGCTTTCGATATATGGTTACGTGGAAGGCAAGCGAGGAGCCTTTACCGATACGATCTCCGGAAATCTCGTGATTGAGGCTGCAATAAAATATAATCAAGAGTGGCAGACTGCCGTGTGGATTATTCCGGTTGTAATCAAACTCGGTCTTGAAATAGGGATAAAGGACTCCTTTAGCATTTACTATGATGAGGCTGCTGAAAGCTTGAGGTTTAACGATACTGTAGAGTTCACCTCGCCCGCGGTTGAGTTGTCGGCGGGCATAGGTATAGCGTACATAGCAGACATATCTGTTTATGGCAGTGCTGCAAATAAAATAGGCTTTAATATGGATACGGGCTATCGATACGGCAAGCTTGAAGGCGAGGCAGGCTTGAGTGCCAGAGCCCTGTTCTGGTCGGGCAAATGGACTATTTTATCCGGCACATGGATGTACTACGAGAACTACGCCTTCAAGGGCCTTGACGAGGGGACGGGCTTTTCGCTTGTGGACTTATACGACTCCGCCGAATATACGATAGCCTCACGGGAGTACCTCGACGGTCAATCCGGATGGCTTGGGGCAGTTCCCGTGCGAGATGTGTTGAGTGCAAGGGAAGAAACCCTGCTGCAAAGCGGAATATACGAGGGTGCCCGCCCACAGATGATATCCGCAGGCGGCAACACAGTCATGGTCTACCTTGCCGACGATGGTAGCCGAACGACGGGCAACCACACCAAGCTCGTCTATTCGGTCTATAATGAAAGCAACAACACATGGAGTGCGCCCCTGCCCGTTTGGGATGACGGCACTGCCGACTTTAATCCCACGCTTGCAACCGACGGTACGAACGTGTACATTGCATGGATGGACGCAAACGCAACCTTTGGCGAGGACGTGACCATGGAACAGATGGCGGCAGCGTGTGAAATCAGCGTTGCAAAGCTCACCTTCGATAACGGAAGCTGCACCTGTTCCGACCGACAGAGAATCACGGCAAACTCAATGCTCGACATGCAGCCGTGCATGGTGATTGACGGCGGCAAGCCCGTTGTGGTCTGGAGCCGCAACTCCGGAAACGACATCTTAGCCCAAGCGGGGAGCAACACGGTTTTGTATGCGGAGGTAGGTGGCAACGAGAACGTAGCGGCAAATCTTGCAACCCCCGTGTGTGCACTCTCGGCGGGATTGCTGAACGGCGAAGCGCATATCTGCTATGTGACCGACACGGATGGCGATATTAATACAGCAGCGGACAACGAGGTCTATGTAGGCGGTCTTGGACAGAGCTTTACCGCTCTGACACAGGACGAGCTTTTCGATTCCATACCGACCTTTGCAAAGAGGGGAACCGAAAATGTGTTGTATTGGCTGTCCGAGAACGGCATGAACGTGTACGACGGCGAGAATATTAGGCTCTATGAAGTGGACTGTGCGGGAGATTACAGGGTCATATCCGACGGCTCCGAAACAACCTACCTGATGTATCCGCAGGGCGAGGGCGAAGGCGCAAGCCTGTACATAAGCAGGTACGAAGCAGCAACCGACACGTGGAGCGAAGCGATAACGCTCACCGACACGGCGGGCTATGCCGAAAGCCCCGCAGCCGTCGTAAACGAGCTGGGCGGAATCCTATCGGTCTATGTTCGCACCGATGCAGTCATTACCGAGGACGAGGTTAAGACAAGCTCCGACCTGTACGCCATGCGGATGGTTCCGTCCTACAACCTCGTGCTAAACGATGTTGACTTCTACGATGAGGATGTTGCCCTCGGCGCAACCCTGCCTCTTACACTGACGGTCAGCAATGAGGGCGAGAAGGACATTGAGGGAGCAACCGTCACGGTGAGCAACGGCGATGCAGCGATACAGAGCTTTACAATCGATTCGGCGCTTTCATCCGGCGAAACTGATAAGTGGCAGGTTGAATGTATCCTGCCCGACAATGCAGACGTGACCGATTTTACCTTCACCGTAATCCCGAAAATGGAGGAGGGCTTTGCTGAGCTTGACAGCAGCGACAATGTAATTACCGAGCAGGTGTTCTTTGCCGATATAGGAGTTTTGGCATCCAAGACCCACTTTGAGAACGAAAACTCCCTGCAGCTTACCGTGAGCAACGAGGGCTTCATAGCCTCCGACGCAACGCTTGTGATTCATCGCAATACGGTTGACGGCGAGGTGCTTGCCACCCATTCGTTCAGCGACTTGCAGCCGCAAACCTTTGTTGTTGCAACGATTGACGGCATTTACTTGGATTCGCTCATGGAGGGCAGCGAATGCCTGTACTTCGAGGTGCTAAGCTCTCAGCCCGAGTCAATGGTAGGCAACAACACCGACTTTGTGGCAATCACCGAAATGGAGACGGAGCAGTGGCAGGATATTGTGGAGACGCTCTACGGCGACGCCGACGGTAACGGGCGAGTGGAAGCGGCGGATGCTGCGGCGATACTGCGCTATGTGGTGAAAATCGGTGAATTGACCGACCTTGGCAAGACTCAGGGCGACGTTGCCCCCGCTTTCGACGGAAAGCCCGATTCCTCGGATGCTGCTGCTGTGCTGCGGCGGGTTGTGCAGCTGATAACCATCTTCCCGATAGAAGAACAGTAAACTTGCTTGGATAGCAAATCAGGCTTGCCACTTGCGGCAAGCCTGATTTTTAGGGTTTATTTCCTTGCCGTGCCGCCCTTGATGCGGCGGTGGAAGAGGAGGGCGGCGATTAGAAGGAGCAGGAGGGCGTAGAGGATGACAAAGAGCAGGTTTTCAAGGACGTTGCCGCTGCCGGAGTAGGCCTTGCGGACGAGGTCTACGGCGTGGGCAAAGGGCAGCAGGTAGCATATCCGTTCAAAGGCGCCGCCTATCAGGGCAAGCTCGAACCAGGTGCCGCTCAGCCACGCTGCGACGTTGACGACTATCGACGCTGCGCCGCCCACCTGCTTGTAGGTCATAAACGAGCCCAGCATCAGCCCAAAGCCCAAAAACAGCATTGCGCAGGGCAAAAGCGACAGCAGCATTAAAAGCAGCCTCCACGAGAGGCTTGCACCGAGTATCAGCCCCACGAAAAGGCAGATAAGGCTTTGCAAGACCGCCACAAGCATCAGCGGCAGTGCATAGCCCAAGAGGTAGTCAAGGGTTTTCATCGGGGAGGCAAAGAGCCGCAAAAGGAGGGAGCTTTCACGGTCGCCCGCAAGCAGCATTCCCGAAAACAGCGACAGAAACGACAGCCCAAACACCAACAGCCCCGGTAGCAGGTTTTGCATCTCAAATTGCGAAACCCTAACGCCCGTGCTACCGGACACGCTGCGCTCGATTATCGTCATCAAAAGCAGCAGCACCACCGGGAAGCCCACGCCGAATACGAGGGTTAAGGGGTCTCGCATCATCTCCTTGCGGTTTCTCTTTGCAAATGCAAGCATCTTCATATCAAGTCCTCCCCTCCGGTCAGCGAAAGGAATATGTCCTCCAAGTTGTCCATTCCGGTCCGTTCTTTTAGTTCGTCCATCGTACCCACCGCACGCAGCACGCCCTCGTGCATGATGGCGATTCGGTCGCAAAGCGCCTCCGCCTCCTCCATGTAATGCGTGGTGAGGATTACCGTCATCTCACTTTTGAGCTGCGCCACCAAGCTCCAAAGCTCGCGCCTCGCCCGAACGTCCAAGCCCAGCGTCGGCTCGTCCAAAAACAGCAGCTTGGGCTCGGTGATTATAGCCATGGCTATCGAAAGCCGCCGCTGTAAACCGCCCGAGAGCGACTTTGCCCTGTCCTTCGCCCTGTCAATAAGCCCAAACTTTTCCAAAAGCTCCGCTGCCCTGCGCCTTGCCTCGCTGCGCTCGACGCCGTAAAGCTCGGCGATAAGTTCCAAATTCTCCCGAACCGAGAGCTTGGGGGCTATTGCGGTCTCCTGCGGGGAAACGTTGATGATGCTCTTAATCCCGTCCGCCTCGTGCAAGATGCTCTTGCCGAACACGAACGCTTCGCCCGAGGTCGGTGGCAGCAGGCAACACAGCAGCTTTATCGTCGTGGTCTTGCCCGCTCCGTTCTGCCCCAAAAGCGCAAAGCACTCGCCCTCCCTTATCTCAAGGTCAAGCTCGTTTACAGCCCTGCGGCTCTTAAAATCCTTGGTGAGTTTTTCAATCTTTATAGCTTCCATAGCTTCGTCCTACTCCTCCGACAGCACCTTTGTGAACATCTCAATCATCTTGTCCCCGTGCACAAGCGCAATGTTGAACTGCTCGTCTGCCAAAACCACCAAGGTGTCGCCGGGTTTGATGTTGCAGATTTCCCTCGCCTCCTTGGGAATCACAATCTGCCCCTTTTCCCCAACCTTGACCATGCCGAACACATATCTTCCGTCCCGTGTTTTCATTCCAATTCCTCCTTTTTGTTGCACAAGTATGAAAAGTATGACTAATCATACCGCAACAGATTGCACTTGTCAAGCAAAAAAAGCGACCCGTTAACAGGCCGTTTCACTTCGTCAAAAACAAAGTTTCCCCGCTTTCTGACTTTTCAATAGTTTTTAGCGGGGAAAATGGTGACTTTTCAATAGTTTTTAGCGGGGAAAATGGTGACTTTTCAATAAACTTCCGTTGACCGTTGCACCTGTGAAAGATATAATTATAGGCGCAAGAGCAAACAAGGAAGATTTCAACAAACGGAGAGGAGTTTACGATGAAGAAAGCCCGTTTAATTGCAGCAACCGCACTTATTATCGCCTGTGCCTTCCTGCTGTTCGGCTGCACAAGGGACATGAATTGGATTATCGATAATGAACCGTGCGTAAGAGGCGTTGTCTCTCAAATAAACGAAAATTACATCATGATCGACGTCAACGAAGACGACGAGCTTTTTGAAAGCTGCACAAGCATAGAGGTTTCGTTGAACGTTGAGAATGAGGATGGCAGATTCAGCGGCGACGTCGGCGACGAGGTGGCTGTATATTACGACGGCAATATAGCCGAAACCTATCCGCCGCGGATAAATAAAGTCTACGCCATTCTCTATATGGGCAAAGGCGAATAACCGAAAAAAACGCGGCGTTTTCATTTCAATAACAGTCCTTTTTACCGCTTCTCAACCTATCAAGCCATAATTCGCCGTTTTAATTTGAAAATAGTTTCCAAATTCGCTTGACTTGCGGGGGTGGGGGTGCTAAAATGGCAACGGTTTTCAAATTGAGAGGAGGCTGTGGCTTTGGAAAAGCGGGCGAACTACAACACGAGGCAGGCGGCGGAGATTTTGGACTACTTAAGGGCGGCACAGGGCAGGCATGTGACGGCGGGCGAGATATGCGAGCATTTCAAGGCGCACGGGATAGCCGTTGGAACCACCACGGTCTACCGCAGCTTGGAGCGCATGGTGGAGCAGGGGGCGGTCGTGAAATACGTCGTTGACGGGACGAGCGGCGCCTGCTTTGAGTACATCGGCGGGCAGCAGGCCTGCGAAAAGCCCGTCTGCTTTCATTGCAAGTGCCGAAGCTGCGGCAGGGTGATTCATCTGCACTGCGACGAGGCGGAGAGCCTTGGCAGGCATCTGCGGGAGGAGCATGAGTTTGAGATGGACTCGGCAAGAACCGTGTTCTTGGGCGTCTGCGGGGAGTGCAGGGTCAAAGGCGAAGAGGCTTCGGAGGGCTGAATACGGCATGAAAAAATTTGTTTCGATACTGCTCTGTGCGCTGCTTTTTACATCGGCGCTTTCGGGCTGCAAAAGCGAGGGGGCGGAAGGCACAAACAAGCTGTCAATCGTCACCACGATCTTCCCCGAATACGACTGGACGAGGGCGATTTTGGGCGATAGCTCCGACTTTGCGGAGCTTACCCTGCTCATGGACAACGGGGTGGATTTGCACAGCTTTCAACCCTCTGCAGACGATATTATAAAGATTGCGACCTGCGACCTGTTCATCTACGTTGGCGGCGAGTCCGACACTTGGGTTTCGGATGCGCTCAAGGAGGCGGTAAACGAGGACATGGTTGTAATAAACCTCTTGGAGGTCTTGGGAGATTCGGTAAAGAGCGAGGAGCTTATCTACGGTATGCAGGCGGAGGAGCATGACCACGACCATGGAGCTTCGGAAGACGACCACGACCATGGAGCCTCGGCAGACGAGCACGTGTGGCTGTCGCTGAAAAACGCCGAGCTGTGCTGCGCCTTCATTGCAAAGACGCTTGCAGCCATGGACCCCGACCACGCCGAGGACTATTCAAAAAACGCAGCCGCCTACATTGACGAGCTGTCGGCGCTCGATTTGCAATATCAGGCCGTGACGGATGCTGCAAAGAGAAAGGTGCTCCTGTTTGGCGACCGCTTTCCGTTCCGCTACCTTGCGGACGATTACAATCTCACCTGCTACGCCGCCTTTGTCGGCTGCTCCGCCGAGACCGAGGCGAGCTTTGAGACCGTGGCCTTCCTTGCGGGCAAGGTGGACGAACTCGGCCTGCCCTGCGTGCTGACGATAGAGGGCAGCGAGCACAGGGTGGCGCAGACCATAGTTGAAAACACCGAGAGCGGGAATCAAACCATTCTCAGGCTCGACTCTATGCAATCGATAAAGGCCTCCGATATTGAAGGCGGCGCAAGCTACCTTTCCATAATGGAAGCCAACCTTGAAATTCTCAGGCAGGCGTTAAATTGAGGAGGCTTCATGGCGCAGCTGATATGTCAAAATCTATCGCTCGGCTATGACGGCAAGGTCGTTGTAAGCGGGCTGAACTTTTCGGTAAGCTCCGGAGACTACCTCTGTGTCGTGGGCGAAAACGGCTCGGGCAAGACCACGCTTATGAAGGCGCTCTTGGGGCTGCATTCCCCCATAAGCGGCAAGGTGATACTCGGCGAGGGGCTGAAGCACAGCGAAATAGGCTATCTGCCCCAGCAGACCGAGGTGCAAAAGGACTTTCCTGCCTCGGTGCAGGAGATAGTCCTTTCGGGCTGTCAGGGCAGGTGCGGACTGCGCCCGTTCTATAACCGCAGCGAAAGGCAGCTGTCGGTTCAAGCCATGGAGCGCATGGGCATTTTTTCCCTTGCAAAACGCTGCTATCGGGAGCTGTCCGGCGGGCAGCAGCAGCGGGTTTTGCTCGCCCGTGCCCTCTGTGCGGCGCAGAAAATCATGCTGCTCGACGAGCCCACCTCGGGCCTCGACCCCAAGGTCAGCGCCGAGCTTTACGGCATGATAGAGGGCTTGAACAGGCAGGACGGCATCACCGTGATAATGATTTCCCACGACGTTGCGGCAGCCGTAAGGTACGCAAGCCACATCCTGCACATTGGCGACCACTTCTTTTTCGGCACTGCTAAGGACTACCTCAAAAGCCCCGCAGCCGTCAACCACAGGGGAGGAAACGACGCATGAACACGCTCATCGAATACCTCCAATTCCCCTTCGTGCGCTACGCCCTGATAGTCGGCGTGCTCATCGCCCTCTGCTCCTCGCTCTTGGGCGTGACGCTGGTTCTAAAGCGCTTCTCCTTCATCGGGGACGGGCTCTCCCACGTGGCGTTTGGTGCAATGGCGATAGCCTCGGTTCTAAACCTTACCAATGAAATGCCCCTAATCCTCGCCCTCACCGTGCTCTGCGCCGTGCTTCTTTTAAGAACCGGACAAAACACGAAGATAAAGGGCGACGCAGCCATTGCCATGCTCTCGGTCGGCGCCCTTGCGATAGGCTATCTTCTGATGAACCTGTTTTCAACCTCGACCAACCTCAGCGGCGACGTGTGCAGCACCCTCTTTGGCTCGACCTCGATACTCACCCTCACCCTCACCGAGGTTTGGCTCTGCATAGCCCTCTCCGTCATCGTCGTGGCAGCCTTCATAATATTCTACAACAAAATATTTGCGGTCACCTTCGACGAGAGCTTTGCCATAGCCTCCGGCACCAAGGCGGGCGTTTATAACCTGCTCATAGCAATAATAATCGCCGTAATCATCGTCCTTGCAATGAACCTCGTAGGCTCGCTTTTAATCTCCGCCCTCGTGATATTCCCCGCCCTGTCCGCCATGCGCCTGTTTAAGAGCTTTTTTCAGGTCACCGTCTGTTCCGCCCTCCTCTCCGTTTTCTGCGCACTCTTGGGCATCATCATATCAATCCTCGCAGGCACCCCCACCGGCTCAACCATCGTAGCCGTCGATATCGCAGCCTTCGGCATTGCGTTCGTGCTGGGGAAGGCGCTGAGGAGGAGCTGAGGGGAATTCGTAATTCGTAATGCATAATTCATAAT
>JAUNBP010000048.1:6917-11921 GCA_030526995.1 Clostridia bacterium | reverse complement strand
ACCTTCATTATACCAAAAAAGCCCGATAAAGTCGAGCTTTTTTGACAGGCTGATTTGCCCTTCGGGCAAGTGAAATAGCTTCGCCATGAAATATTTGCCTTGCAAATGTGAAATGTGCTGCGGCACATAAAAAAGGATACCCCCTTAGATCCGTCCGCACCCACCGCACACACCAACCGAAATTACCTACCCTTCCGTAGGGGCGGATATCATCCGCCCGCCGTACCACGGAGAGAAGCCCACAACGGATACCCCTTGGAGCTGATGAGCAGTTACGGATGAACCCCGTTTATGTATTTGCAAGCAAATACAACACCAAGGAAGGTTCATCCGAGACGGCTGCACTGCTACGCAGCTTGCCGTATGCGAACTTGCAGTTCTCATCTGCTCATAAAATAAGATATAAGGGGTACCCTTACGGATACCCCTTGGAGCTGATGAGCAGTTACGGATGAACCCCGTTTATGTATTTGCAAGCAAATACAACACCAAGGAAGGTTCATCCGAGACGGCTGCACTGCTACGCAGCTTGCCGTATGCGAACTTGCAGTTCTCATCTGCTCATAAAATAAGATATAAGGGGTACCCTTACGGATACCCCTTGGAGCTGATGAGCAGATTCGAACTGCCTACCTCTTCATTACCAATGAAGTGCTCTACCGACTGAGCTACATCAGCGCTCGCAACGCCCATTATAGCGAAACACGATGATAAATGCAAGTATTTTTTTTGAAATTTGCAAATTTTCTTTCTAAAATAAATTCATTAAATTCCTCCTTTATTTTCCACTATGAAACTTAATTTGGGAAATTACCCCGTGCGGAGTTCGAAAAATATTTTCAAAAGTTATTGACATATGCCAATAACCGTGCTACACTTCAGTTATTGGCATATGCCGATAATTGAAGTATCTAATCACATGTGCCGATTGGCGAAAGGAGTAGTTATGCCAAGACCAATGAAATGCAGAAAGGTCTGCTGCCTGCCGAGAAACAACGGATTTGTACCGCTTCAAAATTGCGGCGGAGCATCTGAAACCGTGCTTATTTCGGTTGACGAGTATGAAGCCATACGTTTGATTGACAACGAAGGCTTTTCGCAGGAGCAGTGCGGGGATTACATGAATGTTGCGCGAACGACCGTTCAAATGATTTATAAAAATGCCCGCAAAAAGATTGCACATGCGCTGGTGAACGGTCTTGCAATCAGGATTGAGGGTGGAGATTACCGCCTGTGCGACGGCAAGGAGGAGATTTGTGCTTGCGGAGGATGCCAAAGGCACAGACAAAACAGAGAGAGAAAAGGAGAATTGAAATGAAGGTTATATTGCCGCTTGACGAGAACAAAATCGATGTTTGCGTATCGTTTGGGCGCTGTCAGTATTTTATGATACATGATACGGATAGCGGTTCAACCGAAATAAAGGGAAACCCCGTTGCCGACGCACAGGGCGGAGCGGGAATTAAATCCGCCCAGTTTATCGTGGACAGCAAGGCGGACGCGCTAATCACCGTCCGTTGCGGAGAAAACGCAGCCAAAGTGCTGAACATGGCGGGAATAAAAATATTCAAGTCGGAAGGAATCGGAGCAGAGCACAACATTGCCTTGCTAAAAAGCGGGAAACTATCTCCGCTTGCGCAATTCCATGCAGGGTTTCACGGAAAGCGATGAAGATTGCCGTATTGAGCGGAAAAGGCGGAACCGGAAAACTTTTGTGTCGGTCAACCTTGCCGCAGCGACCAAAAGCGCTTCATATATCGACTGCGATGTGGAAGAACCGAACGGACGGATATTTCTTCAGCCAAAAGGCTGTGAAGAAACGCCGGTGTTTACTGCTCTTCCGGAGTTCGACGAGAGCAAATGCATCGGATGTCGGAAATGCGTAGAGTTCTGCCGCTTCAACGCTTTGATGTTCATAGGAAACAAGCCCGCTGTGTTTTCGGAGGTATGCCACGCCTGCGGCGGATGCACACTTGTATGTTCGGAGGGTGCGGTTGCGGAAACAAAGAAACAAATCGGAACGGTTGAGCAAGGAAGGTGCGGGAATATAAATGTTGTCACGGGGATACTGAATATAGGCGAGGCCTCCGGCGTTGCCGTGATAAGAAAAGCGCTTGACATAGGTCTGCAAGCCAATGGCGATGCCATCATAGATTGCCCGCCCGGAAGCGGCTGCTCGGTGATAGAGAGCGTTTCGGCGTCCGACTGCTGCATAATCGTGGCTGAGCCGACTGCGTTCGGGCTTCACAACTTCAAAATGGCGTATCGGCTCGCAAAACTGCTTGACAAATCCTGCTATGCCATCATCAATAAGGAGGATGTGCCGTACCCTCCGCTTGATAACTTTTGTGCTGAAAACGGCGTGAAGATACTCGCCCGCATTCCCTTTGACCCCGAAGCAGCTTTGCTTCTTGCGAACGGGAAACTGCTGTACGGTAGCAATGCACACTACACAAACCTGTTCCGCAATATTTTGTGTGAGGTGAAGCCGTGAAGAAACTATTGATTTTAAGTGGGAAAGGCGGAACCGGAAAAACCACGGTGGCGGCAGCGTTTATCCGTTTTGCAGAGACAAAGGCGTTTGCCGACTGCGATGTTGACGCACCGAATCTGCACATTGTTTCGGATATACGCTCCAAACCTGAAAAAACCGTTTATTACGGCTCCCAAAAAGCCCTGATTAATACGAATAAATGCATTTCATGTAATTTATGTGCAGAAAAATGCCGCTTCGGTGCCGTGAAAGCATTTGAGGGCAATTATGCGGTAAACGAATACGCCTGTGAAGGCTGCGGCGTCTGCGCAGCCGTTTGTCCGACAAACGCCGTTACACTTACCGATGATATTGCAGGAGAAGTGCAATTCTATGGCGGAGAACGCATATTCTGCACGGCAGAGTTGAAAGTGGGACGGGGAAATTCCGGCAAGCTCGTCAGCATGGTGAAAAGCACCCTGCAAAAAAATGCGCAAGGCGTACCGCTTGCCATAATTGACGGCTCGCCCGGAATCGGCTGTCCGGTGATTGCTTCGGTCAGCGGTGCGGATATGGTGTTGATTATAACCGAACCGTCGCTTGCAGGAATCAGCGACCTGAGGCGCATTCTAAAAACGGTCTCCGCATTTTGCGCAAAAGCTGCGGTTTGTGTCAATAAAGCGGATATCAACTGCGCCATGACCGATGAAATACGGAATTACTGCCACGAGAATGATATTCCGTTCGTCGGAACCGTTCCGTACGATAAACAAGCGTCGGTAGCTGTAAACGTCGGAAAAAGCCTTGCCGATATCGACTGTACGGCGCACACGGCTCTGAAAGAAATATTTGATAAAACGATGAGCATGATGGAGGTGGACTGAAATCTTCTATGAACACGGCCTGAACATCTGTATCAAATGCGTATAGCTTAATCGACAAACTTAATAATGAAAAGGAGAATTAAAACTATGAAAATTGCCGTTGCATCTGACGGAAACGCCATCTGGGGTCATTTTGGACACTGCGAGAACTTTAACATCTATACTGTTGAGAACGGAAAAATCATTTCGTCCGAGAGCGTTCCGAATCCGGGACACAAGCCCGGGTTTCTTCCGAACTTCCTTGCCGATATGGGAGTGAATGTAATTATCGCCGGAGGCATGGGTGGCGGAGCCGTCGATATTTTCAACGAGCGCAACGTCGAAGTCGTCGTCGGTGCCGAGGGCGACGCAAAAGCGGCTGCCGAGGCATATCTGTTCGGCAGTCTAAAATCCACGGGAGCTGTCTGCCATCAGCACGAGCATGAAGGCGAATGCGGCAGCGGTGCTACGCTTAGCGGTGCATCACATCACCACCTTCCCGATTGAGGAGGGCTAACGGGAACAGTTAACACCCATGAATGCGGCGGGGAGCTTGAATCCCCCCGCTCCTTTTGAAAAGGAGGGATTCCCGCTCTAATTTCCCCCATGGAAGATTCCTTGAGAACTCCTGTAAAAATCGCATGGATTTTTCTCATAATTTGTTTGACATACGGGTGCTGCGGTGCTATAATGCTTTGCAGTACGAACAGCGAAGGGGCATGATGTAATGGTAACATAGCGGTCTCCAAAACCGTTCTTGAGGGTTCGAGTCCTTCTGCCCCTGCCAGAAAAAACCGCCAAATCAGGCGGTTTTTTCAATGAAATTTGCCCTTTAGCAAGTGAAATGGCTTCGCCATGAAATATTTGCAAGGCAAATATGAAATACACTGCGGTGTATATGGGCAAATTTTATTTCACACCGAGCACTGCGAGGTATTTCATATCGAACGAAGTGAGATATTTCACATTGAGCGAAGCGAAATATTTCATTAAAGATACTCGCTTAAACGCCACTGCGTCCAATTAAATTTGCCCTTTGGGCAAGGGAAATGGCGAAATGTGCTGCGGCACATAGGGCAAATTTCATTTCACAGCGAGCGAAGCGAAATATTTCATTTCGAAGGCCCTCACGCTGTTTTTTCCTTAAAAAAATGGAAAAGTTCACCTTTTCGACAAAATATAAGGGTGCATTTTAATTAGAGAGTATGTTATAATTATAAAAAGGAGGTGAATCAAATGAATGAGCATCGTTTTTACTTGTGCGAACATTGTGGCAATTTGATAGGAATGATTCACGCTTCCGGAGTACCCGTAGTCTGCTGCGGAGAGCCCATGAAGGAGCTGATTCCGAACACAAATGAAGCATCGAGGGAAAAACACATTCCCGTTGTAACGCAGGTGGGCCCCAGCCTTGTCAAGGTCAAGGTTGGCGCACTCAAGCACCCGATGGAGGAGGAACACCACATCTCTTGGGTGTATCTGCAAACACGGGAGGGCGGGCAGCGCAAGAAGCTGTCTGCAGATGGGGCGGAGGCGAGCTTTTCGCTGATGAGCGATGAGCCAATAGCCGTCTACTCCTACTGCAATCTGCACGGACTCTGGATGAAAAGCCTGAAATAAGTCAGGGGTGAAGAGTAAAGCGTTTGGCGCACAAAGCGTTTGGCACAC
>JAUNBP010000048.1:0-6907 GCA_030526995.1 Clostridia bacterium | reverse complement strand
CATCCGCTTTTGGTATCAAAGCTCAGTTGTTGGGTTCGATAAGCCCGTAATTTCCGTCCTTACGAACGTAGAGGACGTTAATCTGGTTGGTATAGGCATTTTGGAACACATAGAACGAGTGACCGAGCAGCTGCAGCTGCAGCATGGCCTCCTCCTCGCTCATCGGCTTGATATCGAACCGCTTTACACGGACGATGCGCGGTGCATCATCTTCGTCGTCCTCATAATCCTCCTCGTTGGGGGCAAAGGCATCGACGCGCAGACCCTTTTTAAGGGAGGTGCGATGTTTGACAATCTGCTTTTCAAGTTTGTCGAGGACATTATCCATGGACGCATACATATCGCCCGAGATTTCCTCGCCTCGGATGATGCGCCCCTCGTGGGGAATAGTGACTTCGACGATGTGACGGTTTCTTTCAACCGACAGGGTTACCTGAACCTCTGCGTCTTGGGGAAAATAACGTTCAAGTTTGGACAGTTTCTTGACTGCGACCTCGCGCATGTACTCGGATACCTCCAAGTTTTTGCCCGAAATAGTAATACGCATAAACTCCACTCCTTCCGGCACCATATTTTTCTGTCTGTGCCTTGTATATATGATACCATAATTTGACTCCAATTTCCTCTTTTTTTGAAAAATTTTTCAATGTTTTTTCCTTTGCCCAAAATTACCGAAAAAAACGGGGATTAAGGCGAAATTCAGGCAGTCAAAAATAAAAAAATGAAGTTCGCATTTCGTTCACCTTTAGAACATCTTTTTGACAACTTGACAGTGTATAGTACAGTCATACAAAGAAGTTTGTATTCCCCCCACAAACATTCCTCCTTTGTAGAATGACTCTAATGTATTACCTCCCCCCTGCAGGAGCACCCAAAACGGGTGCTTTTGCTTTTCACTTTTTGAATTGATCGAGCATTTTCATCATCTGCATAAGCTGATTGAGCTGCAGTCCGTCACCCTTGGGCTTTGGCGGCGGGGGCGGCATGGGTTGCGGTGGCGGCGGGGGAGCGGGCAGGGGAACATTCAGCCTATAGGCGAGCTGCTCGCACAGCGAAAACGGAAGCAGCTCCGTCATGGCGGCTACATAGGCACAAACGCCCTGCTTGCCCCTTTCCTCACGGATGCACTCTCCAAGCAAGATGGCGCAGCTCAGCGGAGAAGGCGGCGTGTCGCAGCGACCCCTATTGATCGCAGGTTGCATGGGCTGTGGCATATCATCACCTCACAAATCTGATACATGATATGCAAATGACAGGGTTATCGTTCATTCGCAAACACAATTTCGAAGCAAAGCGCATAGACTGCAACGAAGGAAAGGAGACGAATATGGACTTACAGGATTTTTACAACATGCAGTCGAACAAGGACGGGGACGAATTAATGTCCACCTTGGAAGAGATGACGAGGGAGCAAAAGGCGTCGGGCGAATTGAACAACACCAAGATGGAGGAGATATATGAGATGCTTGCGCCCATGCTGACCGAGCAGCAATGCGAAAAGATGCGAGAGGTAATAAAAAGATTGAAAGAATAGAAAATGTCACAATCACCCCCTTTGCGGACAAGGCAAAATGTGATATACTCCTTTTAATGTATTTTAAGGAGTAATCAATGGGACTCATAGACAGAATATTGGGAAACACGAGCGAGAGCAAACTGAAAAAGCTGCGCCCCCTCGTGGCTAAGATAAACGAGCTGGAGCCGCTCTATGCAGCGATGAGCGACGCCGAGCTTCGTGCAATGACCGACAAGTTTAAGCAGCGCCTATCCGACGGCGAAACGCTCGATGACCTCCTCTGCGATGCCTTTGCAGTGGTCAGGGAGGCGGGCAAGCGCACGGTTGAGATGCGCCACTTCGACGTTCAGCTTTACGGCGGCATGGTTCTGCATCAGGGCAGGATAGCCGAAATGAAAACGGGCGAGGGCAAGACGCTCGTTGCAACGCTCCCCGCATACTTAAATGCACTTGCGGGCAAGGGCGTGCACATCGTAACCGTTAACGACTACCTTGCCAAGCGCGACGCCCAGTGGATGGGAAAGATTCACCGCTTTTTGGGGCTCAGTGTCGGCTGCATCGTTCACGATTTGTCGCCCGATGAGCGCAGGCAGGCCTATAACTGTGACATAACCTACGGCACGAACAACGAGTTCGGCTTTGATTATCTGCGTGACAACATGGTTGTTTACAAGGAGCGCATGGTTCAAAGGGATTTGGCATATGCAATTGTTGACGAGGTTGACTCCATTTTGATTGACGAGGCGAGAACCCCGCTTATAATCAGCGGCAGGGGCGAGGAAAGCTCCGAGATGTATGCCGAGGCAAACCGCTTTGTGCGTTCGTTGCAGCGGGGCGAAAACCTAAAGGACATCTCCAAAAGCGACCAGCTCATGGGTGCGGTGCAGGAGGAGAGCGGCGACTATATGTGCGACATAAAGCGCAGGGCGGTTCAGCTTACGGCTCAGGGCATCCAAAAGGCGGAGCGCTTCTTCGGCGTGGAAAGCCTCTCCGACCCCGACAACACCGAGCTAAACCACTACATACACCAAGCCCTGCGTGCAAACGCCCTGTTCGAGCGAGATAAGGACTACGTTGTCCAAAACGGACAGGTTATCATAGTCGATGAGTTCACGGGCAGACTAATGATAGGCAGGCGGTACAACGAGGGTCTGCATCAGGCGCTCGAAGCCAAGGAGGGCGTCAAGGTTGAGCGTGAGAACAAGACGCTTGCCACGATAACCTTCCAAAACTATTTTAGAATGTACAAAAAGCTCGCCGGCATGACGGGTACTGCAAAGACCGAGGAGGACGAGTTCTCCGACATATACAACCTTGACGTCGTTGAGATTCCTACGAACATGCCGCTTCGACGCACCGACAATAGGGACGTGGTCTACACTACCGAGGAGGGCAAGTTCAGGGCGGTTGTTCAGGAGATTGAACAGGTTCACGCAACGGGACAGCCCATATTGGTGGGCACGATTTCCGTTGAGCGAAGCGAGTATTTGAGTGCGCTCCTAAAAAGGCGAGGCATAAAGCACGAGGTGCTGAATGCTAAATACCATGAAAAGGAAGCCGAGATAGTAGCTCAGGCGGGCAAAAAGGGACAGGTCACGATAGCCACCAACATGGCGGGCAGAGGAACCGACATTCTGCTCGGCGGAAACCCCGACTTCCTTGCAAGGCAGGCGCTCAAGCAGGAGGGCATGGAGGAGGAACTTATAGAGGAGGCGACAGGCCACGCCGAAACCTCCGACGAGGAGATACTCTGGGCAAGGGGAAAGTATCGAGAGCACTACAAGAACTTCAAGACGGAGACCGAAAGGGAGCACGAAGAGGTTGTTGCCTTGGGCGGTCTGCACATAATAGGCACCGAACGGCATGAGAGCAGGCGCATCGACAACCAGCTACGAGGCAGGGCAGGCAGACAGGGCGACCCGGGCAGCACGAGGTTCTACGTTTCGCTGAACGACGAGCTCATGCGCAGGTTCGGCGCAGACAGAATGGGCGGACTGATGCAGAGGCTCTCCCCGAACGATGAGATACCGATAGAGAACGGCATAATCACCAAGCAGATAGAGGGAGCGCAGCGCAGGGTAGAGATGAGCAACTTTGAGATGCGCAAGAACGTCCTTCGTTACGACGACGTCATGAACAAGCAGCGTGAGATAATCTACGGTCAGCGCAGGAAGGTTCTTATGGGTGAGGACATGCACTCCTCGTTCTTGGATATGACCAACACTACGATTGAAAACATCGTCTCGGCATATTGCAGCGAGCACGGCAATGCGGCGGAATGGAATCTCGACGCCGTAAGCAGGGAGGTTTGCGAGCTTTGCAACATTGAAAAGTTCGACATCTTCGCAAATGCCGACATCAAAAAGCTCAATCGCAGCGGCGTTGTAAAGGCGTGTTCGCAGCTCGTTGACAAGGCGCTTCAGGTCAAGGAGACGGAGCTTTCCGAACAGAACGTTGACATGCGAGAGGTCGAGCGGGTCGTGCTTTTGAGAACGGTTGACACGCATTGGATGGATCACATCGATGCTATGGATCAGCTAAGGCAGGGCATTGGGCTTCGAGCCTATGCGCAGAAGGATCCCGTAAACGCCTACACCCAAGAGGGCTTTGACATGTTTGATGCCATGGTAGAGGCGATAAGGGAGGAAGCGGTCAAGGGACTGTTGAAGGTTGCGGTTCGCAGAGCGCCGATAGAGAGAAAGCAGGTAGCAAAGCCGGTTGCCACCTCGGGCGATCAGGTAAAGCAGCCCATGCGCAAAACGAGGGAGCAAAAGATTGGCAGAAACGACCCCTGTCCCTGCGGCAGCGGCAAAAAATACAAGAATTGTTGTGGGAAGAACTGATATATGATACCGTTGGACGAGTATAAATTCACAATAAACGAGTTGGATGCCCAACTCAAGCAGGCACGTGCGCAGATGAACGTCGAGTCCGTTCAAGAGGAGCTTGCCTCCCTTAACGATAGTATGGCGGAGCCCGATTTTTGGTCGGATGTTGAAAACGCCAACAAGGTCAATGCAAGGGTCAAGCAGCTTTCTTCCAAGCTCGAGCGGCTAAAAAAGCTCGAGGGCAGGAGCGAGGACATCAACACCCTCATCGAGATGATAGAGGAGGAGGATGACGAAGGTCTCTTAGACGAGCTAAAGGCCGAGCTGGACGAGTATTCCAAGAGCGTTGCAGCCCTAAGGCTCGAACTGCTGCTGAAGGGCCCCTACGACTCCTGCAATGCGGTCTTATCGCTTCATGCGGGTGCAGGCGGCACAGAGGCGCAGGACTGGACGGAGATGCTCTATCGCATGTACACGAGGTATTGCGAAAAGCACGGCTATGCGGTCAAGGAGCTGGATATGCTCGACGGCGACGATGCAGGGGTCAAGTCGGTCACGTTTTCGGTGAGCGGCGACAATGCCTATGGCTACATGAAGGCGGAGAAGGGCGTCCATCGCTTGGTCAGGATATCCCCCTTCGACGCTTCCGGAAGAAGGCATACCTCGTTTGCGAGCTTGGATGTCACGCCGATATTTGAGGAGGACACCGACGAGATAAAGATAGAGCCTGACGATATAAGGGTGGACACCTACCGCGCAAGCGGCGCAGGCGGGCAGCACGTCAACAAGACCTCGAGTGCGATAAGGATTACCCATTTGCCCACGGGAATAGTCGTGCAATGCCAAAACGAGCGCAGCCAGCTACAGAACAAGGAGACGGCAATGCGAATGCTCAAGGGCAAGCTGCTTGAGCTTCAAGACAGGGAACGCGAAGAGCAGATGGCGTCGATAAAGGGCGAGATGAAAAAGATAGAATGGGGCAGCCAGATAAGATCCTACGTATTCCAGCCCTACACCCTCGTAAAAGACCACCGCACCGGGGAAGAAAACGGCAACATCCAAGCCGTCATGGACGGCGAATTGGACAACTTCATCAGCGCATACCTTGCGCAGTCATAACAACCTACAATATAAAAGGGGACGGCGTTTGCACCGTCCCCAATTTTTTGCCCATAAACCTATTTCTTCGCCAAAATCTTCTTCAGCTTTGCAAACCTTGGCATTCCGTTTTCATAGGTTAGTTTCGGCGTGCCCGAAATCAGCGGAAGCACGTAATCGAGATAGTCCTGCGTAAGCCCGTTCCCCTCGGCGTTTATCCACTCGCGGGGGACCTTCTTTTCGGCGTTGGCAACCTTTTCCAAGTCCATCAGCTTGATGTTGCAAACATAGTTTCCGAGCTTGTCATAGGTGCGTTCAAAGCCGACCATCTTGTCGGTAACCCCGCAGGTGGCCAAGTCCACCGCAGCCTTGCCCGCCATAAACGACTCGGCTATATCGGTCTCGGAAGCACAGTGAGCGGCGCAACGCTGCAGGAGCGAAAGCTCTATACCCCTTATCTTAATGCTGCCCATGCGGTTTTTGACCATGTTGACAAGCGTAGAGGCAAGCCCGCCAAGCTGCTTGTGCCCGAACGAATCGACGGGCGCATTCTCCGCACCGTACTCGGCAATCAGCTTGCCGCTCTCATCGTGTATGCCCTCCGACACGGCAACAAGAACCTTGCCGGTATCGTAGTACAAACGCTCGACATCGGAGAGGAACTTGTTGATATCAAAGGCGACTTCGGGAAGATAGATTAAATCGGGCCCCTGACCGAGATAGGTTGCAATTGCCGCAGAGCCGGCGAGCCAGCCCGCATGACGACCCATAATCTCCACAATGCAAACCATAGGCGTATCATAGACCCTTGCGTCATGATAAAGCTCCATTATGCTCGTAGCCACATACTTGGCAGCGGAGGGAAAGCCGGGGCAGTGGTCGGTTCCCCACAAATCGTTGTCAACGGTCTTGGGAACGCCCATAATTTTGCACTCGTAGCCAACCTGCAGCATGTACTTGCTTATCTTGTTGCAGGTATCCATGGAATCGTTTCCACCATTGTAAAAGAAATAGCGAACGTTGTATTTTTTGAAGATTTCCAAAATGCGGCGATAATCCGAATCGTCGACGGAAGAGTCCTTCAACTTATATCTGCAAGAGCCCAAAGCCGAGGACGGCGTGTGCATCAAAAGCTCCAGCTCGGAAGCGTCCTCCAAAGCCATATCGTAAAGCTCATCGTTCAAAACGCCCTTTATTCCGTGGGCAGCGCCCAAAACCCTCGTAATGTTGGGATTGTCAAGGGCAGTCCTAATCACTCCGTATGCGCTCGCATTTATAACCGAAGTCGGACCTCCCGACTGCCCGATTATACAAGCACCCCTTAGTGCATCCATATCCACACCTCCTGTAGTTCCAATAAATCGATATATTATATCACACCCACAGCGAAAATCAAGCCTCAAAGTGCATAGGTTCTTTTCCTCTTTCCGTGAAAAGTTAAGTAAAGAGTGGTGGGCAGTCAAGG
>JAUNBP010000047.1 GCA_030526995.1 Clostridia bacterium | reverse complement strand
CGATTCTTGTGGGAATCAACGCCATCGACGGCAGCAGGGTCGCCTTTGCGGAAAGCGGGACAAGTTATAGCGGTTAGTTTAACGGGAGGAACGAAGATGAAACGGATTTTAACACTATTATTGGCAGCTTTGATGCTTTGCACCTTGGCTTGCCAACCCACGCCCGAGGAGGACATAGTTGTAAACAAGGGCGAGGGGACTTTGGAGGAGCGCATCTTTGCAAGCCCTGTGCCGATTGAAACGGAGATTCCCGCACCCACAAGCGAGGACGGGGACGAGGACGCCCCTTCGCCCACAAGCGGGGACAATGAGGAGCTTTTGCCCTATTCCGAGGGCGCAACGGGCGCATTGACCTTTCCCGATCATTGGACGGACGATCTTTCCAACGAATATGTGAAGGTAAGGATAGACGCCGATATAATCACAAGCGGGCAGACGACCTATCCCGTCTACTTGGTGGAGGAGTCGAGCTTTTCGGATGAGGAGTATGCGAGTATATTCCAACGTCTCATTCCCGACGCTGTAAAGTACCGCGGAACGGCACTTAGCTATGAGGAATATGAATTGCAGCTTGAAAGTGCGGTTCGAGGCGCAGAAAAGCGCAATGCGGACGGGAGCATAAGCTATGTGTCTTGGCCGCAGCAGCAGAACGCAATCGAGTCGGCGCAAAAGTATTTGCGTGGCGCAACCCGCGTGGAGGAGCTTTACAAGGAACTCCCCGCAAACATAACGCCGAAAGGGATTATCCTTCGCTCGGACGGCACCGAAGCCCTTGCAAGCCATTCAACGGATCGCATAGAGATAAGTCTTTCAAACAGTGGAATAGTACAGTCGGAAAGTTGGCAATCAAGCGAATTATGGGACGAGGATGTGTCTGTGACCTACCACCCCGAAATTACCGAGACCGAGGCTCAGGCGGTTGCGGAACAATTTCTCCAAGAGCTTGGGATAGAGGGAATGAGCGTTGTCCACTATGAACCCTGTCGTGTGTTCAGCCCTATCACGTTTTCGGTTGAAAGCTATGGCTATCTCTTCCGCTTTACAAGAACTTTCGACTATATGGGTTACTATGACAAGCAACCCGGTCTTACGGGTTTGTTCTCATTTGAGGATGATACAGCTTATATGGCGGCATTGCTAAAAGAGAGTATAGAAGTGTATGTAACTCACGAGGGCGTTCACTATTTTAGCTGGAAGAATCCACTAAAAATAGTATCCTGCGTGAACGAAAACGTGCAACTTCTTTCCTTTGAAGATATTCAGTCTAACGCCGTAAAGCTGTTAAAAGCAGGCTTTGCCCACCACGATGAAACAACTATCAGTGGGGTTTGCATGGCGGAAATGATTTTATCCGTTTACCCACAAAGGCTTGCCGACAATCAGGGCACCGTGATGGTTCCCATGTGGCTGATGATCTTTGACGTTTATCTAATAAATGCGGATACGATGGTTGTGGACTTTGACCCAAAATTGAAACAAAAGAATTACCAAATTTTTGTTGGAATCAACGCCATCGACGGCAGCAGGGTCGCCTTTGCGGAAAGCGGGACAAGTTATAGCGGTTAGTTTAACGGGAGGAATGAAGATGAAACGCTTATTAACACTATTATTGGTAGCCCTAATGCTCTGCACCTTGGCGTGCCAACCCACGCCCGAGGATGACGTTGTTGTAAACAAGGGTGAGGGTGTATTTGAACAAAGGATAGAGGAGGCGCAAGAACGGGAGGGCTATCAGGTTTTAGCTCCCACCCAAGACGCCTCTGTGCCGATTTTAGAACAGCCGCCATACGAGCATCCCTCCCGCTGGGAAGAATACATAGAGTATTCAAACTTTGACGTTACAATATCTGCGGATATTGAGGTGGCGGGAGACGCTTATCCCGTCGTCGGGGTAAGAACCTCCGATTTTGCCGAAAAGGAGGGCGAGATACTGAGGATTCTTGAAACGCTGATACCCGATGCCGAAGGTATGCGCAACGGTATCTATACCTACGAGGATTATGCCTCAAGAATTGAGATCCTTTCTCTCGGCAGGTTCGATTCGGACCTGATGAAATATGTGGAGTACGACGAGGAGGAACGCATAGATGCGGAAAAGGAGATGGCGGAGCTTTACGAGGAGATGAAGCTGCTTCCGCACGAAGAGGATTTCGTTGATTTTTCAGGCTTTGTAACTGCAGTAGGCAGCCAAACGTCCTATCTTACGTCGGAGGGAAAGCGTTGGTATGTCACCATAACCGAAAACGGCTTTTCGGTTTCGCAGGGGAAGGGAGGGGTTTATCCGGAGGATTACTATATAAATGTATCGCCCGCACAGCCCGGACAGCCGCAGCCAACACCCTATCCCAATATTATGATTTCGCAGGAGGAAGCCAAAACCTACGCAGAGGATTTCTTAAAGCAAGGCGCAGAGACGCCGTGGGCGATTTTGAAAGCGGAACCTGCGGGCATGTTGAAATACAGTTTCAATGCGGAAGAAACCGCCGACCGAACCGAAACCCAAGGCTATCTTGTGACCTGTGCAAGAAGAATCGGAGAGGTTTCCCTTTATACCGATTTAAGCAGCGGCGGCTCCGCAAGGCTGCATTTTGACGAGGCCTTATATTCCGTACCGCTCGAGACGGAAACACTTAGCTTGTTTGTAGACGAGAACGGGGTATACGGTATGTGGTGGAATAATCCTATTGAAGCAGAGGAGACCGTGGCAAACAACATCGAGCTGCTGCCCTTTGAGGAGATTCAAAGGATATTCAGACAGACCCTAAAAAACGGCTTAAGCTGGTCGGAGGAGGTCGAGGCATACAGGGTGGACGGCGAGTTGATTCCAAGCCGTCGGGGCTATGTTGAAAAGATTGAGCTGTCCTATGTGATTGTTCAGGAAAAGGACAAGAGTGGCTACTACCTGATGGCGCCCGCATGGATGTTTTACTATATGACGGGAATCGAACGGGAAACAAATGAAGACGGTTTTTCAATCATAGCAATCAATGCGGTTGACGGAAGCCGAATAGAGCTTTAGAAGATAAGCCTGTGCGTTTTTAACGCACACGCAAGCTTTTGAGGGAGGATTATGAAAGCGATATTAACAGACTTAAAAAGGGCGATATTTGCAAGAGGCTTTGCAATAGCCGTGCTTGGCACCATGCTGTGTTTGTGCATAGCCTCGTTTTCGGAGGTCTACGCGATACTTTCGACGGATCCCGTCGTAAGCGTGTTTCGGGAGCATAACTCTATCGTGCATCGGGCACTGTCCGCAAACGTGCTTTTGCTGGCGGCGCCGATTTTGGCATCGATTCCCTACACCACGGCGTTTGTGGACGATATTAAGAGCGGATATTTGAAGGTCTACCTCACGCGAACGAACGTCGGCAGCTACGTTTCGGGCAAAATAATAGCCTGTGCGCTGTCAGGCGGGCTCGCGCTGTTTTTGGGGCTGATGCTCGGCTGGGGCGTAATTACGCTCGTCGTGCTTCCCACCGAGGTGTACGTGGACTATCCGATAGCCTCGATTGCGGGGGAGATAGTCTTCCGCTTCGGGCTGTACTTTGCTATGGGTATGCTCTTTGCCGAGATAGGAATGTTCGCCTCGACCGCCGCAAAGAACGCCTACCTTGCCTATGCCGCCCCGTTCATCTTCTACTATGTGCTGATAATCTTGCAGGAGCGTTACTTTAGAAACGCCTTTATGCTAAACCCCCAAAACTATCTTACTATGCAGGGCGCTTTCCCCTTGGAGGGCAGGAGTGCGCTAATAATGCTTATCGCCCTCGCCCTTTTAATAGGCCTTGCGTTCTACCTCTACGGGCAGGGTCAGCTTCAAGACGACGACTCACGGAGGAAGCTGTGGAGCTTTTTGCCCAAACGCAAGATAAACCTCGATAAAAAGCAAAGGATAGGCAAACAGCCGAGGGTTATCAAGACCCTGCGGCAGGTGGTTTCTGTTACCAACTACAATTTTAGAATGTGGCGTGGCAACGTTAGAGTGCTTTTGACCTTTGCGCTTGCTTTCATACTGTGCTTTTTGCTGTCGGACAAGGCGGCGCGCTTCGCCTACGACATGAACACGACGATGCAGGCGTTTGAGCCCTTCGTGTGGACGTTCGGGGACGCCAACTCCGTTATGCTTATCTCGCTCATGCTTATTTTGCTCTTTGTCGATATGCCGTTTTTGGGCGCGGGCGTGCCGTACTACCTCGTTAGAATGAAGCGCAGCGTCTGGGCGGCGGGGCAGATAGTCTACATCGTGCTTGCAACGCTTATATATATGCTGTTCATCTTTGCGGCGACGACGCTCATTTGTATGCAAAACAGCTTCATCGGCAATATGTGGTCGGAGACGGCTGCTATCTTGGGCTACTCCGGCGCGGGAAAGGCGGTAGCGCTGCCCGCCCTCGTCAAAACCTTGGAGCTGTCGCGCCCCTATGCCTGCACGGCAACTATATTCCTCCTTATGACCTTCTACACCCTAACGCTCGTGCTTTTGATGCTGCTGTTGAACATCAAAAAGGGCAAGGGCGCAGGTATAATCGGGGCGTTCGTGTTCTCGCTGTTCGGGTTTTTATTGAACCCCGAACTTATAAAGCAGCTTTTCAGCCTGCCGGACGAGCTTATCTACAAGGCGAACGTCGCCGTGGGCTGGCTCTCGCCCCTAAACCACGCAACCTACCATATGCACAACTTCGGCTATGACCTGCTGCCACGCCTGTGGCAGACCTATGCAATCTTCGGAGGCCTAATCGTGCTTTTGATTGTGGGCGTGCTGCTTGGAATCAGAAAATACAACTTTAACTTTACAGGAACGGAGAACGGACTATGAAAAACTTGACAAAAAAACTCTTGATACCCATGACGATACTCTTGCTGCTTGCGGGCTGTGCGCCGGACACTGCAGTGGACGGGGAAGTTTCCACCCCCGCTCCTGTGGCAACCGAAAGCCCTGTCCCCACCGAGGAGGTCATAGAGCCCACGGTCGAACCCACCTTAGAACCCATTGCGGAAAGCCCCAATTCCACGCCGAGTCCGATGGAGGCGCCCATTGACGGGGTAATTAAGGGCAACATCAGCCCCACCGCCATAGGACGGAGCGCGAACGCCCCGCAGACATGGACGGAGGAGTTTATATCGGAGCATAACACGACCGTAACCATAGACGCCGAGCTTACCATACCCGAGGTTGAGGCGGCATATAAGGCAACGGCAAGGCACCGCTATTTTACCGCCGAGGAGACGAAGAAGGCGTTAGAGCTTTTGATGCCCGAGGGCTACACCCTTTACGGAGGGATCGAATGGAACGGAACGACGACGCCCGAAGCCAACGGAGGGGTTTTGTCCTTTCAAGGTGCGGGCAGCTCCCGCTTCGATTGGAGCAGCAAGGGGGAGGAAGCCTTTTTAAGCGGGGAACGCCCCATCGTCAGCAGCTGGGGTTACAGCCGAAATTGGAATATTCTGTACAGAACCTACGAATTTTTGGAGCCCGATGAAGCCGAGGGGCTTAATATCACAAAGGAGCAGGCGGTGGAAACTGCGATGGCGTTTATAGGTGAGTTTGGGGACTTCTTGCCCGTTGCGGTCAACGTCACCAACAACCAAGTCGACGGGGACAATCAGAGTAAGACCGTAAAATACGCCTACATAGTCCACTTTTGCGAGAACATAGGCGGGCTTGCAAGGCAGGAGCTTAGCTCGCTCTACCTGAAAACCTCTGAGGGCGTTCTCACCTCATGGAATGCGGATTGGGGCTATGTAGTCGTGGACGACGAGGGCATTGCGGGTTTTATGTGGGGCTCGGCATTGACCTCGATTGAAACAGAGGATGAGAAGGCTTTGCTTTGCGACTTTTCGATAATCCGCCAAAACGCCCTTTCCGCACTGCAAAACAGGGCTGTTTACGGCGATGTGACCGTAGCGGACGTCACCTTTACCCTCGCCCCTCTCAGGGACGAAACCGACCCCCTGCTGCTGCGCCTCGTTCCCGCATGGGTCTTTGAGGGCTATATGAATTACGGCACGAACAGGCAGGAACAGTACGGCGTCAATGCGCTGTTGATTTTGGATGCCGTAACGGGCGAAACGATTCCGTTAGACTAAAACAGGAGGTATGGAAGATGACAAAGAACAAACAAATTTTCATCGTACTGCTAAGCCTTACGCTCCTTATGTGTGCCTGCCAAGAAACGCCCGAAGCGGACTTTGTAATTCCCAAGGACGGCAGCTACGAGGCGGAATTGGATGCCACAACGCTGCCAAAGCAGGAGCTGGAGCTTCCCGAAACATGGAGCGAGGATATTTTAATGGACGGGTGGACGTTTAGGATAGACGCCGAAATAAAGGCTGCGGATATGTCTGCCTTCCCCGTCTATGAGACTGCGCTTACGACGCTTGAGAATATCGAGGACGAGCTAAAGCCCGTAATGTACTACTTTGCACATGATGCGGTTTCAAAGGGCGAGTTTGTGCGAACCAAGGGCTATTACTACGATCAAATAGAAGCCTTCATTGAAACGGGTTGGTACGACTACGACAACGGGCAGTGGATTCCCCACAGCGACGAGGAGATAGCGGAGTACGCCGCCATTATGCAAAGCTATATAGACAATGCGCCCGAAAAGGAGCCGACGTTTACGGAGATTGAGCCCACGGTTGAAAACATGGAATTCAACACGGTTTACGAATTGAGCGACGGAACAAAGGTCATAACGAGGGCACTTTCCTCCTTCTCCGTAACAGTTGGCGAAGAGCTTTTCGATGCGATTTTACAACCCGAATCGGAGGTCATGGAGGGAAACGAGTATTACGGCGAGCCCGAAGGAACGCAGATAGAGGTTGATAACCTTACCTTAGAGCAGGCGACAGCCACCGCAAACGCCTTTATCGAAGAAGTAGGAATCGAGGGCTTTGGGCTTGCAAGTGCGGAAAAGGGCAGGATGATTTCGGAGTACTCCGGTCAAATCATCGAAACGGGCTATATGCTTATCTTCACCCGAAACCTTGGGGGCTATCTCTGCCTTACGGGGACTACGGCATATGCAGACCTTTTCGAAACCGACGATGAAACCTATAGCCGCTATCTAAGCGAGGAAAGGATTGAAATCTTCGTCACAGAGAACGGCGTAAAACGGTTTGTGCGAAGCAGCCCCTACGAAAAGCCCGTGCTTGTAAGTGAAAACGCCAAGCTGCTGCCCTTTGACGAGGTGCAAAGGGTTATAAGCACCCATCTTAAAAACTGCCTCTATACATACGACCACTTGCAGCCTTCCGAAAACGACGTGAAGATGCAGGCAAGCGAACTGACCCTCGTTCTGGGCATGGTGCAAAAGATGAACGACCCCGCCCGCTTTTACCTTTCGCCCGTATGGGTGCTGAAGGTGAATGACGTCCTTCCGGACGGAAGCATGGACAGCTATTCTTCCTATATGCACATAAACGCCGTGGACGGAACCCTGCTCTCCTACGGCAATTACGACTATCTTGAAGGAGGGAATTAACGATGAAACGCCCTGCCCCAAAACTTATAATGCCGCTGATGAGCCTGCTGTTGCTTGCGGGCTGTGCGCCGAGCGCCACGGTGGATGGGGCAGGCTTTACTGCAGTGCCTGCTTCAAGCGGAACTTACGAGGTAGGCGTGCCGTCAACCGAACAGGACGCAGGGAGCGAAACCGCTTCAACCGAAACTCCAAACCCCGAGGGCGAAAAGAGCTTTGTAATCACGAATATAAGCTCTGCGCCGTTGCAGACAGAGCTAATTAAATCCGTGACTATTAGGGAAAAGTACAGCGAGGTGGACGGGGCGGTTCACACGACCTTCAAAAATCACGAAATAGATTTTTCGGAGCTTATAATAACCGTAGACGAGCTTGTTTGCAAGGAAAGCGGAACGAGCATAGGCCTTACCGTGGTCTTCCCCGAGGAGTGGACGAACGCCGAGATTCACAGCATCGGTTTGTATTTGAGCTTTAGGTTTTCGACAGAACAAAGAGAGCTTGCCGACTTTCGTATGCTTTCGCAGGATCCGCTTCCCTCGATGTCGCACACGGAGGAACGGGTGGACAGCATCAATTACCGTTTTCACTCGGCTACACTCACCCCAAGTAAGCTGTCGGGCAATGAAAGGCTGTACATCACGCCGATAGTCCATTACAAGGAAAGCTTATCGGGAAGCTTCGCCAACGGGCGTGCAGGAGACGAGGTAATGCTGCTTGAGGGCGACTCCTGTACCTACGACGGAACCGAGTTGGACTATAGCGGGATAATTCGTTGGTACGGTTTGAACGAGCTGCGGCTTGAGATGACGCTTCCCGAATGGATTGCCTCTGCCGAGATTCAGCCCGAGCAAAAGAAAGAGAACATCCTGCCGGTTACAAACTGGGAGGAGGACTGGGAAAGAAACGAGGAGTTGGGTTATTACGGCAACTACGCCCCGTTCTATTACGGCACCGTCTACAACACCTCCGCGGACTTTTCCGAGTTTGAATTCTGCTTGGAATCCGTTAGGGTCTGGGACGGCGGGCTTTACATTGTGTTGAGGGTGACAGTACCCCCTTCTTGGGATCAAGCTACCGTAAATGCCGTGGTGGGTGGTGGCGAGATTAAATCGTTCATTCAGACTCTGATACAAACCGACGAGAGCGTACAGTCGTTAAGACCCTCGTCGATCATGCCGAGCCCTTACAGAAAGTTTTCCATATCGGGCAGCTTTATCACCGGCACCCCTATACGTTCTTATCTCAATCAATCCTTCGACAGACCACGGGAGTATTATGTAATCTGTGAGGAAAACACAAGAAACCTATGGGCCATCGAGCAGACCGAAACCCTTGATTTTCTTTTGTGGTACTACTATTACGAAACCTTAGAATTCGATAATGAGATTCTCGATTTGACCGGAGGGGAACGTTTTTATGTAGATGAAGCCGACGATTCGAACAGCAGAATACAAATAACCCTTCGGCAAATCACCATTTCGGCGTCGGAAATAATTGGATATAAGGAGATATTGGGATGAAGAGATTTGGCTTGATAATAATTTGTTTTCTGTTGCTTGCGGGCTGCACGCCGAGCGCCACGGTGGACGGGGCAAGCCATACGGCAGTGCCCGATTCGGGGGAAACCTACGAGGTAGGTGTGCCGTCAACCGACGGTGGGGAGATAGCCACGGCGACGGCAGAACCAAACCCCATGGACGAAAATACCTTTGTAATCACGAATATAAGCTCCTCACCCCTGTCCGCACCGCTAATTAAATCAGTGACTATTAGGGAAAAGTACGATGAGGTGGACGGGGCGGTTCACACGACCTTCAAAAACCACGATTTGGATTTTTCGGAGCTTGTAATAACCGTAGACGAGCTTGTTTGCAAGGAAAGCGGAACGAGCATAGGCCTTACCGTCACCTTCCCCGAGGATTGGACGGCAGCCGAGATTCACAGCATGAGCCTGTATTTGGGCTTTAGAGCGTCAACGGATCAAAAGGAGATTGCGGACTTTCGTATGCTCTCGCAGGACCCGCTACCCTCGATGTCGCACACGGAGGAACGGGTGGACAGCATCAACTACCGTTTTCACTCGGCTACGCTCACCCCGAGTAAACTGTCGGGCAATGAAAGGCTGTACATCACGCCGATAGTCCATTACAAGGAAATGTTGTGGGGAGTAATCGCCAACGGGCACCACGACGATACGGTGATGCTGCTTGAGGGCGACTCCTGTACCTACGACGGAACCGAGTTGGACTATAGCGGGACGACTCGTTGGCACAGTTTGAACGAACTGCGGCTTGAGATGGCGTTGCCCGAATGGATTGCCTCTGCCGAGATTCAGACCGAGCAGAAGCAGGAGAAGCTCCTGCCGGTTACAAACTGGGAGGAGGATTGGAAAAGAAACGAGGAGTTGGGTTATCACGGCAACTACGCTCCGTTCTATTATGGCACCGTCTACAACACATTTGCCGATTTTTCCGAGATTGAAGTTTGCTTGGAATCCGTTAGGGTCTGGGATGGCGGGCTTTACATTGTGTTGAGGGTGACAGTACCCCCTTCTTGGGATCAAGCTACCGTAAATGCCGTGGTGGGTGGCGGTACTTTTGCATCGGGACTTTCGTTCCTTATAAAAACCGACGAGAATGCACAGCCGCCCACGCCCTCGTCAAGCTCGCAGAGGCCTTACAGAAGCTTTATGATAATGAGCAGTTTTATCAGCGGCACCCCCAACGGCAGTTACAATCCCGAGCTGGCAACCGATTTGCCACGGGAGCATTATGTAATCTGCGAGGAGAACACAAGGAATCTGTGGCTGATCGAACAGACCCAAACACTTGATTTTCTTTTGGGTTACAACTATTACGAAACCATAGTATTCGAGGATGAGGTTCTCGATTTGACCGGAGGAGAGCATTTCTATTTAGATGAAGCTGAAAGTTCGTATAAAGAAATAAGGCTAACACTTCGGCAAATTACCATTTCGGCGTCGGAAATAATTGGATATAAGGAGATATTGGGATGAAAAGATTGGGACTGATAATTATAGCTTTTCTGTTGCTTGCGGGCTGCACGCCGGAAGAAGCGGTGGACGGGAAAAACAGCGAAACGGCTACGCCCGATTCGGGGGAAACCTACGAGATAGGTGAGCCGTCAACCGAACAGAACGCAGGGAGCGAAACCTCCACAACCGAAACGCCAAGCTCCATGGGCGAAGAGCGCTTTGTAATTACTAATATAAGTTCCTCGCCGTTGCAGACAGAGCTAATGAAATCCGTGACTATTCGGGAAAAGTACGATGAGGTGGACGGGGCGGTTCACACGACCTTCAAAAATCACGATTTGGACTTTTCGGAGCTTATAATAACCGTAGATGCGCTTGTTTGCAAGGAAAGCGGAACGAGCATAGACCTTACCGTGACCTTCCCCGAGGAGTGGACGAATGCCGAGATTCACAGCATGAGCCTGTATTTGGGCTTTAGAGCCTCAACGGATCAAAAGGAGATTACCGACTTTCGTATGCTCTCACAGAATCCGCTGCCCTCGATGTCGCACACGGAGGAGCGGCTGGACAGCATAGAGTACAGCTTTTATTCCCCCATGCTAACGCCTACCAAACTGTCGGGCAACGAAAGCCTGTACCTCACCCCGATAGTTCAGTACAGGGAAATCCTGTCGGGCAGCCGCACCAACGGGCGTGCGGGAGATAGGATAATGCTGCTCGAGGGCGATTCTTGCACTTACGACGGAACTGAATGGTATTACGCCGGATCGTATCACTATTACAGCTTGGACGAGCTGAAATTAGGCATACCGCTTCCCGAATGGGTGGCAGCGGCAGAGGCGGTTCAGCCTTCTCAAAACGAGGAGGAGATTCTGACGGTCACTCACTGGGAGGAGGACTGGGAAAGGAACGAGGAATTGGATTACTACGACAACTATTCTCCGTTTTTATACGGAACTGCCTACAACACCTCCGCCGATTTTTCGGAGGTTGAGCTTGTCCTGTATTCCGCAACGGTCTGGGACGGCGGGATTCAGTTTGTGCTTAGGGTAACGCTCCCCGCCTCTTGGGATCAGGAAACGGTGAACGCCGTGCGGAGGGGCGCCGAGGTGGATTCGGGCTTTTCGACCTTGGTAGAAACCGACGATGTCGACGAGGAAACCGTTTCGCTGCCCGAAACTCAGGACCCCGACAGAAAGCTGTGGTCTACGTCAAGCTATATAAGCGGTACGGTTACCGCCTCGTATCTCAATCAAACGCCCGACTATCCGAGGGAGTATTATGTAATCTGCGAATCGCCCATAAACAGCTTTTGGATCCTCGAACATACCCAAACGGTGGGCTTCGTTCTAAGATACAGATATGCAACAGCGTTGGAAATGGGCGATAAGGTTTTCGATTTGACAAGCGGGGAGCGGGTCAATATAAACGCCTTTATTACCCCCGAAACGGTTCAGCAAAACCTCCGAGAGATTACGGTTCTGCCCTCGGAAATATTCGGCTATGAGGAGATATTGGGATGAAAAGATTGGGGTTGATAATAATTTGTTTTCTGTTGCTTGCGGGCTGTAAGCCCACGCCCGATAGCGACGTTGTGGTAAACCGAGGCGACAGGCTTATGGAGGATAGGATAACCTCGGCGGTGCTGGAGCCCTATGCCTACGAATATGCTGAAAAATGGGAGCAGACCATTCCTCTAAAGAATACCACGATTGTTATAGATGCGAGCGTGGAGGTGAACGAGACAAATATGTTCCCCGTTCAGACCGTGCAAAAGGTTACGGTTTGCTCCGAGGACGTGTACGAGCTTGTCACGGGGCTGTTCCCCGACGCAAAGGAGATAAGGACGAACCGATTCAGCGCCGAGGAGCTTGCCTTCGATATGCAGATGGTGCTTCGGGGTGAGTTTGCGGGCATAGACGACGAAACCGGTGAGATAACCTGGGCGCCGTCTGCGGAACAGGACGAACAGACAGCGGAAATACAGGCGTTGCTT
>JAUNBP010000046.1 GCA_030526995.1 Clostridia bacterium | reverse complement strand
GAGTTCGCTGATGTTGCTAAGGCCTACAACATAGCGGAGTATCAGCGAGGCGTCGCCTGCGTCCACCTCGTTGTCGCAGTTTGCATCGCCGTAGAGCAGGGCGATGTAAATAGCTTTGACCTCGTAGTCCTGCTTGATTGCAAGACCCGCAAGATCCATATCCCAGCCTACGGTGATGTGATGGGGCTTGTCGGGAACCTCGGGGATCTCGGTCAGGGTATCGCTCCAGTTTATCGTGTATTGCGCAACCGTCTCACCGTCGGCTGTGTAGGTTACGGTGTAGGTGTTTATCGTGTAGACTGCTTCAACCTCGTAATCCTGCTTTATCGCAACGTCCATTAGGTCAACGCTCCACGCGTCCGTATGCCCTTCCTTGGCGGGAATTTCGGGAATCTCCGTCAATGTGCCGCCCCAGTTTATCGTGTATTGTGCAACCTGTTCGCCCTCCACGATGTAGGTTACCGTATAGGTGTTTATCGTGTAGACGGCGTTAACGGTGTAATCCTGCTTTATTGCAACGTTCGCAAGGTCAACGCTCCATGTGGGGGCTACTTGGTCGTGTCCCTCCTTGGCGGGAACGTTGGGAATCTCGGTCAATGTGTCGTTCCAATTCACCGTGTATTGTGCAACCGTTTCACCGTCGGCTGTGTAGGTTACGGTGTAGGTGTTAATCGTGTAGAGGGCTTCAACCTCGTAATCCTGCTTTATCGCAACGTCCGTTAGGTCAACGCTCCATGTGGGGGCTACTTGGTCATAGCCCTCTTTTGCAGGAATGTTGGGAATCTCGGTCAGCTTATCGTTCCAGTTGACATTATAGGTTCCCACGTTTTCCCCGTCTGCGACATAGGTTACGGTGTAGGTGTTTATCGTGTAGACCGCCTCAACATCGTAATCCTGCTTGATAACAAAGTTCGCAAGGTCGGTGTTCCATGTGGGGGCTACTTGGTCGTGCCCTTCTTTTGCAGGGACGTCGGGGATGGTTTCAAGCGTGTTGCCCCAGTGTACCTGATATTGTGCAACCTGTACATTGTCCGCCGTATAGGTTACGGTGCAATCGGCATGGACTGTGACGGTGGTGGTGCCCGTAAAGCCACCGTCCCGTGTGGTGGTGGTAATCGTGGCAGTACCCGCTGCGACGCCCGTTACCTCGCCCGCATCGCTTACGGTGGCTACGGTTTCATCGGATGACTCAAACTTGACGTTTTTAATAGTCGCCTCCTCGGGGGTGATAATAGTTTCTATCTCCTCCGTGCCACCGATGCCAAGCTCCATGCTTTTGGTAACTGCTATTCCGGTTATCGGAGTATAGTGCCTTAGCTCTTTAAGCTGGGCATAGTAGTAGGAGGGGCCGACGAGTATCACCCAGACGGGGTCGATATTTTCATTCAGAGAACCTTCAAAGTCAAAGCCGACATAGTAGCCTTCCTGGCGGAATTCCGATTCGATAAGGGAGCTTACATTGTCAATGGTTTCGGTTCCCTCGCCTCCACCGTTTGTTACGCCTACGTCTGCGCCGCAGGAGTCGATATAGTAGCAGTTTTCAACGATTGCAGTGGTTCCCTGAATTTCTGCCGAGTTACAGCCTACCACGCCGCCTATATATGCTGTGTTTCCGCCTTCGACTTTACCTATTATATTTCCAATATTGTAACAGGTGCTGACGCGGGAAGAAAGATTATAGCCAACCACTCCGCCGACAAAGTTTACACCGTTTACTTTGGCCGTATTGTAGCAGTTTGTGACGCTGCCCGCTTCATTCCATCCAACCACGCCGCCTGCACAAAGCCCGTTTGCGATTACCTCGCCTGCGTTATAGCTTTTTGTGACGGCACAATCCGCACTGTTCCCCACTAAGCCGCCGACATAGTTTGCGCCGCTTACGCTGCCGAGGTTGTAACATTTTTCGAGACTACCAATGTAAATCGTTCCCGCTATGCCGCCGACACTGTTTCCCGTGCTGCTCACCGTGCCCCTGTTATAGCAGTATGTGATGGCGGAATAAACGCCGGCATATCCCACCACGCCGCCGATACCGACTCCTGTGCCACTTACCATTCCGGCGTTATAGCAGTTCGTGACGGTGGAATTTAAGCTGAACCCAACCACGCCGCCGATGTTGTCGGTTCCGCTTATATAAGACTCCGTTACGCCGACGCCCTGAATTGTGGCTCCGTCGCAATAGCCAAACAAACCCTGATTAGAGCCGCCGTTGAGGTAGATTCCGCTGACAGTCTTGTCGTTTCCATCGAAGATGCCATTAAAGAAGTGGCTCCCTGCGCCTATCGTCGTCCAAACGTTGTCGGGGGTTATGATCTCGCCGTTGCCGTCAAGACTCCCCCAGCTCTGCCAATCCGAGGTATCGTTCAAAACTATATCCTTTGTCAGCTTAAAGTACTTGTTAGTGGTATAGGTGGGATCCGCATTTGTCTGCTGCGCAAGGTAGGCAAGCTGCGATCCGGTTTCAATCAGGTACGGATTATCTTCATCGCCGTTGCCGCCCGCATAACCCGTGGCTATCGTGCCGTCCCAAACGGAAACAGGGTCGGCAGGAGTTTTGCTCTCGCCCTCGGGCGACATCGAATTGGTCGTTATAGACTCCAACGCCGTTGCAGGTGCAGGCAAAAGTGCCGCTGCAAGCAGGAGTGTAAGGAATATTGCTATCGTGCGTCTCATAGGTGGCTTCCTCCTCATTTGTAGTTTACATCTTATTGTAACATAGTCAGTCGGGAAAAAGCCATAGTATTTTTATAAAATTTCAGGAAAATTGGATAAAATCAGGGATTTGTGCGCTCCGCTTCCTTCACACGGTCTTTTAATAATAAAATCCCTCTCGGCGCAGCAGCTTTGCAAAGTTTAGCATGGTCTCCCCATCGGTATCGAAATCGAATGTGAACAAAAAGTTTACCTCCTTCTCGGAGCTCTCCGCAAGGGCTGCCTTCATCTGCTCAATCGTACTGCCCTCGCAATAGAGATCGGAGAGGTAACGCTTTGTTGTGGACGCCTCGAATCGATATGCCTTTAGTTTTTCAAACGAATACGCAAGGGCTGCCTGCCTTCTCAGCGTTGTATAGACCGAGATGCAGTCAAGGTCTATCTCTATGTCACATAGACCCTTTATCGATATGATGGGAATCGGGTAGTCGTTCTCTTTAAGCTGTCCGGACTCCGTCCTCCTGAAATGACCGCTGTAATATTGGCTTTCGATGCGGAAGATGCGGTGAAAAAGCTTTCTTGCCAGTTCAATTTGTTTTTGTTCCAGCCTGCGGTAAATCCGATTTAGCTCTGCAATCGTTTCCTCGTCTCGCTTCATCCTCTCCATTTCGCCGTCCTTTCCGAATGGTATCATCCTTGGTGCTTTTTTATAAATCTTCGTGCATGAATTATATCATGGGGCAGAGCTTTTGTAAATAAATAAGCGGCGAAAATTCGCCGCTTTTGGGGTGGGTTATTTGATTTCGAGCGTTCTTGCGCTGCTCTGCTGCGGGCGGCGCTTCGGAAGATTGAGCTTTAGCACGCCGTTTTCGTATGCCGCTTCAATCCTCTCGGTGTCGACGTCGGAGATGTCGAAGCTGCGCTTGAAGCTGCCGTAGCAGCGCTCCCTGCGGATGTAGCCCGCCTTCTTGTCCTCGTTCTCCTGCTTCCTCGTAGCCGAAATAGTCAGGCACTCGCCTTCTACATCGACCTTAATGTCCTCCTTGTTGAAGCCCGCCAGCTCCGCCTCAAGCAGATAATAGTCGCCCTTGTCGGAGATGTCGGTAAGAAAGCCGTTCATCGTGGAATCGGAGAAGAATGCCCTCTCCAGTCTTTCAAGCTCGGCAAACGGATCGTATGCCGACGGATGGTTCTTGCGCGTGTAGGGTGATAAATACAACATAATCTTTTGCCTCCTTCTTTTGATGACCATATTGTACCCCATGATTTTGTCAAAAAAACGGTCTTATTTTGACAGCTTTGTGAAAATTAGCACTCTCGGGGTGAGAGTGCTAAAACGGGTTCATTTGGGTCGGGTTTAGGTGGGCTTTGCCTTTCTCTTCCGTCTTGCGCTTGAAATAAGGCGCACGACGGCAAAGGTTGCCGAAACGAACACAAGCCCTATGATGCCGCCCGAAAAGTCGATGAACACGTCCTCTATCATGCTTGACCTGTCATTGAGCGACTGAATGTACTCATCGGTAACGCCGATTAACAGGATTACAAAGAGGGGAATGAAGATGTTTTTAAGCGCATCCTTCCACGAGAAGCGAAATATCGAAAGGCAGAGCAGGCTTAGCATCGTGCCTAAAAGCGCAAACTCTATAACGTGGGCTGCTTTTCGCACCACCACGTCCAAGGTCTCCTCGGGCATGGTTGCTTTTGGGTCGATTATCGGGCGCACGACCTCAACTACGATATCACTCTGCTCGTTGGACTGCTCGCTGCTTGCATAGGAGTTGCTAAATATATAGGCTATAGTAAGTGCCGTCAATATCGAGAAAATAATAATTAAAATCCAGCGTTTCATGTTATATCACCGTTTCCAAGTTCTAAAATTTAGTGCTTTGTTTCCTGCAGGCAGTGTCCTTTTGTGCGGGATGTTCGATTCAAAATTATACTCCTATCTCCTCAAAGAGTTCCCTTTGCCTTGCCGCCTGCTCGCTGTCGATGGAAATTGAGGCTTTCAAGCGGGTTTTGAATGCACGTCTGCGTGTAAGCAGTCGCTTTAAGATGCGATGAACGTAGCAAAACGGAAGCAAAAAGGGTGCCTTTTGTAAGACGGGATAATTCCCCTTGATGCGTTCCTTTGGCTCAAACACGGCTCTGAGATAATACCTTGCCTTCGAGCCTCCCGCCTTTGACAGATAGGTCGTCTCCCTGTGGGCGGGCGTGCCGTACAGCCCGCCCTCTATTATGAACTGCCCGAGCTTTTCGTCAAGCTCCGTTGCCTTTTCGTTTCCGAACCACACCTCCGCAAGGTGCTCTGCGTTCTTTGCGAACTTCCATATGCCCATCTTTTCACAGTCGGCTTGCAGCCTCGCCCTGTCTATCGGCACGTTTGCGTTTCTGTACATGTATATGTCCATTATGAATCTCGCTCCGACGCCGCCGTCCAAAAAATGTTGCAGAAGGTGCAGCAGATGATGCTCGTAATGCCGCTCCGAACTCATTTCATAGATGTAGCTTCTTCCCTCTTTCAGATGCGTGTGCGCCCAGTCGTCATCCAAAAAATCGTATTTCCTTCCGTCATGAATCAGTCGGGTGTGATACTCGACGTGAATCATCGGCTGTTTCTTGAATATGAGGTGGTTGTCCTCCTCTTTCTTGCTCTCGGCAGTGTAGCCCCGCTTTTGCATGACTTCGATTATGCGGGCCTCGTCCTCCTTATGATACAGGATATCCAGATCCGACATCGTTCGAAAGTAGGAATAGGGATACAGCCCCTTCGTCACCGCTCCTTTGAGTGGCATAAGCGGAATCTCGGCCTGCTCCATGGCCTCCTCAATAGCCTGAAGCTCGGCAAGCAGCCGCATATCGAGCGCAATGGCCTCATACCGCGCCTGCCTTGCGCTCCTTTTCATAATATCGCTCACGCCCTCCTGCTTCTCAATAGCGGATGCAATCGTGCCGAAAAGCTGCTGCCTCTGAGCAACGGCTACCAGTTCAAACTCGTTCAAGTCCGCAGGAACCTCCGCCTTTGAATCGGTCAGCACGGACCTGAGCAACGATATGAAATATTTTTCGGTACTTGTCAGCATGGGGCTATGATATCAAAAACCTCTCCACTTTGCAAGCGAAGCGTAAAGATTGGGCTTTTAAGCATTATCAAATTAAAAAACCGCCCCTTGTTCCTTGAAAGAGGCGGCAGCTTGCCTATTTTTGAAAACGTTATTCGTCGTCCCAGTCGGGGTATTGCTCAGGGGCTTTCCCCTTTATGCGGAGTATTTCAAAGACAAATTCGCCTTCCTCATGCTCCTCGTCATCCTCCAATTGCGGGATGCCCTCGGTTTCCCTCAGCACGGTGCATGAAAATTCCCAGTTGGCACCGCAGTCAAAGACGAATTTGAACTTGCTTCCCGCCGCCATGACTTGATATAACCGATAGTCGCAGGTGTGCCTTTTAGTACCTTGCCCGTCTGCTTCTTCGCAGTAATAGCAGTCCGCCTGACTCCACGCACGGTTATCCATAAAGAAGGCATGGGCGTGATCGTTTTCAAAGTTGAATACACACAAGATGATCTCGCTCAAATTCTCCAGCGTTGCCGTCACGGGAACACGAATGTGCCGATAGCATCCCACTCCCACGCTCACGGAGAAGACGAACGAGCTGTCCCGCTCTGTCGGGTTGTTATTCCTCGGAAATTGAATGATGTTGTCCTTTTCCATGCGTGTCTCCTGTTGGTTTATAGTGATATGTTCTTGTAGTCTCATTGCTTTTGGCTGACCCGCTCCGCCATGTTTCAATCTTGTTTTATTCCAGTTCGCTTATCAATCTCTCATATCGGATTTTATCGTAATAACGGTTTCCCACCTCCATGTCGTAGATTTCTCTGAGCAGCACCGCCCCTATCATTTCCTTCGCTCGCTTTGCGCCGTACTTTGGGAGCAGCTCTTCATACTTATCCTTGACAAACGCAGTTTCGGGCAATGCCATCTGGTTGTCCACAACTTCAAATATGAGCCTTTTTAGGCGGTAGTTAACTTTCATGATACATCTCCCAATATCTGTCCAAATCGCTCTATGTAAAGAGAGGCACTAAAATTTCCGCCAGACCATCTTGTCTACGACGCCGGTGTAGCTTTGGATTATTTTGACTACCTTTGTGCTGACGTTTTCTTCGATATAGTCGGGTACGGGGATTCCGAAATCGCCGTTTTTATTCATCTCTACGGCGGTGTCTACCGCTTGCAACAGGCCCTTTTCGTCTATGCCGGAGAGGATGAAGCAGCCCTTGTCCAATGCTTCCGGCCGCTCGGTGGAGGTGCGGATGCAAATTGCGGGAAAGGGTCTTCCAATGCTTGTAAAATAGCTCGATTCCTCAGGCAAGGTGCCGCTGTCGGAAACGACCGCAAACGCGTTCATTTGCAGGCAGTTATAATCATGGAAGCCCAGCGGTTCATGCTGTATCACCCTGCTGTCGAGTGCAAAGTCGGAGGCTGCAAGGCGGTTGCGGCTTCTCGGATGGCAGGAGTAGAGTATCGGCATATCGTACTTTTCCGCCATCTTGTTGATTGCGGAAAACAGGCTTATAAAATTCTTTTCGGTATCTATGTTTTCCTCACGGTGGGCGGAGAGCAGAATATACTTGCCCTTTTCAAGGCCCAGTCGAACAAGAACGTCGGAATTTTCAATCTCGTCAAGGTTTGCCGAGAGCACCTCCGCCATGGGCGAACCCGTCACATAGGTTCTTTCCTTAGGCAGGCCGTTCTCCATCAAGTATCTGCGGGCGTGTTCGCTGTATGCCATGTTGACATCGCTGATAATATCGACTATTCTCCGATTCGTTTCCTCGGGCAAGCACTCGTCCTTGCACCTGTTGCCCGCCTCCATGTGGAAAATTGGGATGTGCAGCCGCTTGGCTCCTATAACCGAAAGGCAGGAATTGGTGTCACCGAGAACGAGCACGGCATCCGGCCTTATCTCCGCCATCAGGTTATACGAGGCTGCAATGATGTTTCCCATGGTATCGCCAAGCGTGTCCCCGACAGCATCAAGATATACCTCGGGGGCGTCAAGATGTAAATCCTTGAAGAACACGCCGTTTAGGTTGTAATCGTAGTTCTGGCCTGTGTGTGCAAGAATCGTGTCAAAATACCTGCGGCATTTTTTTATGACCTCCGACAACCGAATTATCTCCGGACGCGTGCCAACGATGATGAGCAACTTCAATTTGCCGTTATTCTGCCATTTTACCGTATCAAATTTCATTCTACCACCTCAAAAAAAGTATCGGGATGCTTGGGATCGAACTGTTCGTTTGCCCACATGACGGTGACAAGGTTTTCCGTCTCGCTTAGGTTTATTATGTTATGCGTGTAGCCGGGAAGCATATGTACCGCCTCTATCTTATCACCGCTCACCTCAAAATTCAACACCTCGCTCGTTCCGATTTTTCTCTGCTGAATCAACCCTCGTCCGCTGACCACGATGAAAAACTCCCACTTGCTGTTGTGCCAGTGCTGACCCTTGGTGATTTTCGGCTTTGAGATGTTCACGCTCACCTGCCCGCAGCCTTGGGTTTTGATAAGCTCCGTAAAGCTGCCCCTGTCGTCCGCATTCATTTTAAGCGGAAATGCCGCCTTCTCCTTCGGCAGATAGGACAGGTAGGTGCTGTACAGTTTTTTGGCAAAGCTGCCGTTCGGGATATTGGGAATTATGAGGGTTTGCGGCTGGGCCTTGAAGCTTTCAAGCAGGTCAACTATCTCACCGAGCGTAACCTTATGCGTAGTTGGAACATAGCAGTATCTGCCCTCAGGGGTTGGGCTTGGAATCAAGCCGTCGTATTCGCAGCGATGCGCCCTGCCTTCAAGCGCATCGAGCATTTCAAAAACTAAATCGTCGATATAGAGAAGCTCAAGCTCGGTTGTGCGGTCGTTCACCGTGATTGGCAGGTCGTTTGCCATGTTGTTGCAAAAGGTGGCAACGGCACTGTTATAGTTCGGCCTGCACCACTTTCCAAACAGGTTAGGGAAGCGGTAGACGAGAACGGGGGCGCCCGTGGATGCGGCGTAGTCGAAGAACAGCTCCTCTCCTGCGAGCTTGCTCTTGCCGTAATCCGATTGGCCGTAGCGCCCTATCAAGGTTGCCTGAATGGAGGAGGAGAGCATGACGGGGCATATGTTCTTATGCTTTTTGAGCGTTTCGAGCAAGGTCGATGCAAAGCCGAAATTGCCCTCCATAAACTCGCTCTGCTCCTTTGGTCGGTTGACCCCTGCGAGGTTGAATACGAAGTCGGCCTTAGCACAGTATTCGTCTAAAAGGGCGGGTTCGGTATCGAGGTCATATTCATAGATGCCTTCTATATTGAGCGCAGGCCGGGTGCGGTCCTTTCCGTCGCGAATGTTTTTAAGTGCGCAGACGAGATTCTTCCCGACAAAGCCCTTTGCTCCGGTTATGAGTATGTTCATTGATTACTCCTTAAAATTGTAGTCCAAGCCTACGAGTTTGAGGCTGTTATGATAGTCCTCTATATTTTGTGAGGTTATATTTTTGAACTCATTTTGCTTTTTCTTTATCGCATCGGGCTTATGCAGCAGCACGTCGATGATTCTTACAAACCAAAACAACGGCAGCAGGATCGGGCACTTTTTCAACGACGGGTATTTTTTGCACATATGCTTATAGGGCAAAAATACGGTGTTCCACAGCATCCTAAATCTCGTCCCCTTAGCTGTGCCTGCACTTATCTCCGACTTGACGGCGGCGGAAAGCGCCTTGTTCTCAGTTTTTCCGTATGAGCCGCTCAAAAGGATATGCCTCGTTATCGCATCCGCAACCTCATCGCTTGGCGCATCGTCAAACCAAACGGCTATCGTTTTTAGGGTGTTATCAAAAAATTGGTCGAGCTTTACTTCGGTCAGCATTTGTCGAACCTTCTCCTTGTCAAGCGAGGGGGTCTTTAGCATATACACCCACAGGTCGGTTATGTGCCGAATGCCGATTCCGCCGTCCCTGTAATGCTTGGCAAAATGAGTAAACAGGTAGTAGAAGTTCTCATTCACCTCGAGGTGATAACGATATTTATTGTTGTCCGACTGAACGGCAAGCTGCCAGCCCTCTCCGAACGAAGCATAGAAATCCTTATTATACGAGGGAATGAGACGCCTGTGAAGCTCAATCGCAGTAGCGTCCGTCTTGTTCCAAATCCATTCGTGATCGCTCTCAACTTCCTCCGTGTAGCCGAGGGCCGACATCACTTTGGCTGCCTTTTTATATTGCTCGGTGCGAATTAAAATATCGATATCGCTCATGGGTCGCATTTCACTTTTGGGATACAGCCGTTTGAGTTCGATGCCCTTGAGCGGCAGGTATTCTATACCTTCAGCCTCGAAGCTGCTTGCGATGGTCTCGTAATCGTAGCGTTGTCTTTCATCGAGGGCAGCGTTCTTTATGGTCTCCGTTTGCAGCTTCTCCAAGCAGTCCGCCGAAACCACCGTTTTCGATTCAAGGATTCCGTAGCAAAGCAGGCTGTGGATTTGATGCATGGAAGCAAGCCGCAAGAGCGCAGCTTCGTTATCAACGGACACCGCTGCGCCCTCGCCCACTATCGCTGCCTTTATCAAGTTTATCACACACCGCTCTTGCTCGGTCATTACAGGCCCGCCTTGCTCATTTCATCCTGTATGTATTGAAGCGACAGCAGCTTTTCCCTTACCTGCTCGACATTCAACAGCTCGGTGTTGTTGGAATTGAACTCGCTTAGCATATTGCGCTCCGTGCTGCCTTCTATGAAATACTTGTCGTAATTCAAGTCCCGCTTGTCGCAGGGAACTCGATAGAAGCTGCCGAGGTCAACGGCGTGGGAACATTCCTCATTGGTCAGCAGCGTCTCGTACATCTTTTCGCCGTGGCGGATGCCGATAACCTTGATATCGGTCTTGTTTTTTGGATCGAACAGGCTCTTTACCGCCTCCGCCAAGGTCTGTATGGTGCAGGCGGGAGCCTTTTGAACGAGGATATCCCCGCTCGTCCCGTTTTCAAATGCAAACAGAACCAAGTCCACCGCCTCCTCCAACGACATGATGAAGCGGGTCATAGAGGGTTCGGTTATGGTGATGGGCTTGCCGGTTTTGATCTGGTCAATCCACAGCGGAATGACGCTTCCGCGGCTGCACATGACGTTGCCGTAGCGGGTGCAGCATATTCTTGTCCTGTCGGGCGAGACCGTGCGGGACTTGGCTACGATTACTTTTTCCATCATGGCCTTGCTCGTGCCCATCGCATTGACGGGATATGCAGCCTTGTCGGTTGACAGGCAAATAACGCTCTTTACCCCCTCCCCTATGGCTGCGGTCAAAACGTTCTCGGTTCCGAGAATGTTGGTCTTGACGGCCTCGATAGGGAAAAACTCGCAGCTTGGCACCTGCTTGAGTGCCGCCGCATGGAAGATGTAATCCACGCCGTGCATGGCGTTTTTAACCGACGCCAAATCTCGCACATCCCCGATGTAAAAGCTAATCTTGCCCGCAACTTCCGGCATGTTGGCCTGAAAATGGTGGCGCAAATCGTCCTGCTTCTTCTCGTCTCGGGAAAAGATGCGAATCTCACCGATGTCGGTGGCGAGGAAGCGGTTCAGAACGGCGTTGCCGAAGGAGCCGGTGCCTCCGGTGATGAGTAGGGTTTTGTTTGTAAAATATGACATAATCAGCTCCTCTACCTATTTTCGTACATCTGTTGGTAATAATTTTGATACTCGCCCGATATGATTGTTTCCCACCACGGTCTATTGTTCAGATACCATTGAATCGTCAATTTAATGCCCTCCTCAAACTTTGTTTCGGGAAGCCAGCCAAGTTCGTTATGAATCTTTGTAGGGTCTATGGCATATCGCAAATCGTGGCCCTTTCGATCGGTGACATATGTTATCAGGCCTTCCGATTTGCCGAGTTCTTTGCAGATGAGTTTTACAATATCGATGTTGCGCATCTCGTTGTGACCGCCGATGTTATACACTTCACCCACTCTGCCCTTATGAATGATTAAATCTATGGCCTTGCAATGGTCTTTAACATACAGCCAGTCCCGAACATTCAGCCCTTCTCCATATACGGGCAAGGGCTTGTCGTTAAGGCAGTTTGCAATCATCAACGGGATGAGTTTCTCGGGGAAATGATAAGGGCCGTAATTGTTTGAGCAACGGCTTATGGTTACCGGCAGCCTATAGGTTCTGTAATAAGCGAGAGCCAGGAGATCCGCTGCAGCCTTTGAGGAACTGTACGGGCTGCTTGTATGTATCGGCGTTTCCTCTGTAAACAATAGGTCGGGGCGGTCGAGCGGCAGATCGCCGTACACCTCATCGGTGCTCACCTGATGGAAGCGCTCGACTCCGTATTTGCGGCAGGCGTCCATCATCACCGCTGTTCCCATAATATTCGTTTCAAGAAATACCCCGGGATTTTCTATGCTTCTGTCAACATGGCTTTCCGCCGCAAAGTTGACAACCACATTCGGTTTTTCTTCCTCAAAAATCCTGTACACCTCCTCACGGTCACAGATGTCCGCCTTGACGAAGCGAAATTGCGGGTTGTCCATAACCGAGGAAAGCGTTGCAAGGTTTCCTGCATAGGTCAGCTTGTCCAGACAAACAATGCGATATTTTGGATACCTGTCAAGCATATAAAAAATGAAGTTGGAACCAATGAACCCGGCTCCTCCCGTTACAATTATGGTCTTTGTCATCTTTATAAGGCCTCCTGTGTGAGTGAAATAAGGTACTGTCCATAGTCGGTCATTTTCAAGTCCTCGCCGAGCCTTAACAGTTGCTCCGTCGATATGAACTTGCGCCGCCAAGCAATTTCCTCTATGCAAGAGACATAAAAGCCCTGTCTGGACTGAACTGCCTCCACAAACTCCGCCGCCTTGAGCATTCCGTCCGGACTTCCGGTATCCAGCCATGCAACTCCTCGGCCCAGCAGCTGAACGTGGAGCTTGCCCTCTGCAAGATAGGCATTGTTTACCGCCGTTATCTCGATTTCACCTCGGGCGGAGGGCTTGACGTTCTTTGCAATCTCAATTACACGGTTATCATAGAAATACAGCCCGGGAACGGCATAATTCGACTTTGGATTTTCCGGCTTTTCTTCGATGCCGATAACCCTATGTTCCCTGTCAAATTCCACAACTCCGAAGCTCCTCGCATCCTTAACGGGATATCCGAAGATGCAAGCTCCTTCGTTGCCTTCAACTTTCTTTATCGCATTCCACAAGGTTCTCGAAAGGTCTTGACCGTAGAATACATTGTCCCCAAGGATAAGGCATACCGAGTCAGACCCGATAAACTCCTCGCCGAGTATGAAGGCGTCTG
>JAUNBP010000045.1 GCA_030526995.1 Clostridia bacterium | reverse complement strand
AGGGGAGTCGGAAACCTTTGCTACGCAATTCTTGCTTCGCAAAGTTTTCACCTTGCCGAGCATAGCTCGACAAGCGTTCGCTAAAAACGACGACACAGCGTCGTTTTCTTAACGCTCACGCCCTCGCGGGTTCGACTCCCCTTTATAAAGATATCCCCCGTCCTTACGGACGGGGGATGGCACCCGGTAGGGGAGTCGGAAACCTTTGCTGCGCAAAGTTTTCTCCTTGCCGAGCATAGCTCGACAAGCGTTCGCTAAAAACGACGACACAGCGTCGTTTTCTTAACGCTCACGCCCTCGCGGGTTCGACTCCCCACTATAAAGATATCCCCCGTCCTTACGGACGGGGGGATGGCACCCGGTAGGGGAGTCGAACCCCTGTTACCGCCGTGAGAGGGCGGTGTCCTAGGCCACTAGACGAACCGAGCTTGCTGTGCCTTGTTATATTACAGAAAAATCCCCGCCCTGTCAAGCCTTTTTTTGAAAAAATCTTTCCCGCCGTCTCCAAAACCCCGCCCCTCCGTTTTGTACCCGCTGCATAACGTAAAACGCCGCTTGCAGAAAAGTTTCCGTAAACACCTCGAAAAACTTGGGAAAACGGCAAGGGATTGGGTCTTAAAAACGGTTTTCGCTCATCTTTTGGTGATTTGCAAGAATTTTTCCCTCATTTTTTTGTGAATTTCATGAAAACTTCCCTCATTTTTTCGCAACAACCCCTTGAATATTCCCTCATCGCCTTCCTCCTAAAGCGGTTTTTGAGGCAATGCGAGTTTTAGAAAAACGCTTTTAGTCCCTTGGTTTGCGGCTTCGCCTTTCCCTGCGGTTGCGGGTTTTGATTGCGGAGTTTATGCCCAAGCCTATCAGCACCGAGACCGAGGCTATGACTATCAAAAGCGTCCTGTCGGACAACAGGCTTGAGAGGGAAAACCGCCTTGCGGTGCCGCTTTGAGCTGCGGCGGGGCTTGGCTCTATAGAAGCTACGGGCTCCGCTATGACCGATGCGGTATCGGGCGTTGCGGTTGCGTGTTCGGGCATTGCGGTTTGCGAGGGTGCAGCCTCCGTTTCCATCGTCTGCTCGGGCTCGACTGTCGGCGTTTGCGTGGGCGCTGCGGTGGGCTCCGTTGTGGGCACGGGCTCTAAAAACGGGTCCTCGCCCTGCGTTTCGCCCGTAAACACTGCAGCAAACGAGCCGAGGTCGAACCCGCCCTCAAGCTGAGGCTCGGCGGGAAATTCCCGCTGCTCGGGGATGAGGGCAAACGCCTCAGAGAGCCGCTCAAGCGCACTCTGCCCCTCATAGCAAGAAAGCGCAGTCGAAAGCTCCAAGGACACCTCACCCGCCCCGTGACAGTACAGCGATTGCACCTGCCACACACCGTACTCCTCCGCACTCGACGGGTCGTAGTTTGCATCGGCTGCAAGCTCTACGGCCTCAACGGCGGCCCGAGCCACAAGCCTGCGCTCCCGCCCCGCATCGTCCGCGTTGTGGGTTATCACCACGGTGGGCCTTTGCCGCCTGAGCTCGCGCACGAGCAGCGTTATCACCGTGTTCTCGTTATAATCATCATCCCATGAGGAGTGGTTCAAAAGTATCGGATGCCGCCCAAGTTCCAAATGCGCAAGCGCACTTAGCACGAGCGCCGTCCTCGCCCTGCCGCCCTCGGCAGCGCAGACTACGGACAGCTCCAAGTCCCTTTCGACCGCCGCCGTTATGACCCCGCCCATGATTGAAAGCGCATCCATGGGCTGGGCTGCAATCACCATGCAATCGCTCTCGCCGTTTGCGGGCTGCCACGGGTACAAGCCGCTCTCGCCCTCGCCCACTGCCCAAAGCTCCGACAGGTCCATAAGCTCCTCGGAGCTTATAACAACCCTCACCGCCGCCTCATCCACCGTCAGCACCTGTTCCAAAACCCGCTGATCGTTCTCCTGCGAGGCTATGAGCTGTTCGGCAGCATTGTACTGCTCTACCACAAAGCCGTTCGACTGCTGTGCCCAGACTATCCACAGGCCCCGAACCTCCACCTGCTCGTCCCACGACAAACTTATAGAGCCGCCGCCCTGAACCCGCACATGCGAAACCAACACCCCGTCGGTCAGCGTTTCCTTTGCGTCCTTCACGCCGGGCGAAACTCGATATTGGCAGTATTCGGACAGGTCGGGCGCCGTTCGCTCCGCTCCCAAAACGGTGGCGGGCAACAGCAAAAGCACGACCATCGTCCACAAGGCGAGTCGCTTCATCATAACAACACTATACCATAAGCCCTTGGAAAAATCTACCGCTAAAAACAGCTTAAAATTGCGAGATACAGCCCGTTTTCGTCGCTTACAAGCCCCTGCTTGAGCTTTATATCCACCTGTGAAAGCATAACCAGCGCCCGCCACAGCGCTTCCCCGTCGAATCTTTGCGCATTCGAATAGGCAATCCTTGCCGCAGCAGGGTTGCCGCCCATGCGCCTAATCGCCTCCGCTTGCGGAACCCGCTCCCGCATAAGCTCCTTGGCGTGCGCCATGAGCCTCAGCCTGCCCTCCAAAAAATACGAGATTTGCAGCGGCGTCTGCCCGTCACCTACCATTATCTTCAGCTTTTTCAATGCCGCCCCCTTGCGCTTTTGAAGCAGCTCGTTGAGCAGGGCAAACACGTCGAATTCCGGTGACGGCGTTACCGCCACATCCAAGATTTCCTCGGTCACGACCTTGCCCCTGCCCGCATAGTCCGCCGCCTTGGAGCACTCGTTCCTCAGCCGATAGGCGTCCGTGCCCACCATGGCAATTAGCTTCGATGCCACCTGCCTCGGAAGCTCCACCCCCCGCAACGCCGCCTCCCGCACAACAAAGTTCGTCGCCCGCTCAACCGTCAACTGTTCAAACACCACCACCCGCTTCTTCGGCGCAAGCAGCTTGAACAGCCTGCTCGTCTTTGCCTCCTCGCCCCGCCGTAAAAATATCAATATAACCGAAGAAGGAAGCTCGTCCAAATACCGCTCAAGCCCCTCTGTCAGCGTGGCCGACCAGTCCCGTACCACGACTACCCGCTTCTCATCGAAAAACGGAAGCTGCGAACAGGCAGCCCTCAGCTCCTCCGCCGATGGGCCCCTCAACTCCTCCCTGTTCATAATAGCAACATCGGGGTTCTGGCGGGCGTATATCCTGCCCAAAGCCTCGGACTTGGTCAGCTCCTCCGCCCCGCAAAATAAATATGCGCCCCGCAGCTCGCCACCCTGCGTTGCCCTGTAAAGCTCAGTCTCGTTCATACCCCTATTTTAACGGGTCTGCGCCAGAATTGCAACTAAAAGTGAGGGGTGCGGTTGGGTACGACTTTTTTCTTTTTGCGTGCGCCATTCCCGTTATTGCCCTGTTGGTGGACTTAATTACAAATTATGCATTACGAATTCCGAATTCCGAATTAAAATTAACCCTTTATCATCTTGCCGATTCCTCTAAAGAAGTGCCCGTTTGCCATGTCCAAAAGTCCCTTAAACAGCCCTCCTCTTATGCCGGAGGAAATTTGCATACTGCGGAGCGGGCCGCCCACGCTTGTGAGGAGCATCATCCTATAGGTCGGGTTATCCATCGTGCGCTCGTTTTTTGGAAAGCTCCTTGCAATTACCCTTTCGGTTGCCTTGTACATAAGGCGCATTGCAAGCGAAGAGCTTTTCATTTCCATCACGCTGTTCTCCATAGTGAACCTGCCCTTGACGGGAAGCTGCTCCTCGTAGCTTCTTCCTATCAGCGTTTCCCATTCCTGCTGTGTGGGCGCACCGTGGGGAGCATCGTACCAGTCGTTCCTTTTAAGGTTTAGGGCGTCGCCTTCGATTTTCTGTTCCGCCGAAAGCTCGCCCACGCAAACCCTGTACACCCCGCCCGAAACTTTCCAGCCGTTTTGCCAGACGGAAAAGGCCCTGTCATCCAAGTAAAAGTCCACCGTTTTGCCTTCCTTGGGCTCTAAAAACACCTTTACAAAGCCCTTCAGCTCCCTTATCGGGCGGTAGCCGCTGTTCTTTGGAGCTACAACATAGAGCTGCACCACCTCGGCGCCCGCAACCTCGCCGCTGTTGGTTACGGTAACGCTTACCTTGCGCCCGTTTACCTGTAAATTTGAGTAGGCAAAGGAAGTGTAGCTCAACCCATAGCCAAAGCTCCAACGCACGGGAATGTTTGCCTTGTCGTAATAGCGATAGCCCACATAGACGCCCTCTCGGTACTGTGCATCCTTGCTCCCGTAGTAGGGGGCGCTTACGCAGTCCTCGTAGCGGTAGGGCCAGCTCTCTGCGAGCTTGCCGCAGGGGTTGACCTTCCCGTAAAGCAAATTTGCCGCAGCCTCGCCCACGGCTTGACCCGAGAGCCCCATGTAGAGGATGCCCAAAACCCTGTCCGCCCACGGGCATTCCACCGCACTGCCGCAAAGCAGCACCACCACCGTGTTGGGGTTGGCGGCGGCAACCGCTTCTATCATGCGAATATGCCCCTCGGGCATCTTCATGTTCTCCCTGTCAAAGCCCTCGGACTCGTAGCTGTCGGGCAGGCCCGCAAAGACCACCGCAACGTCGGCACTTTCTGCAGCCTTTTTCGCCTCTAAAAGCAAGTCCTCCGTGGTGTCGCCCTTATCGTCACAGCCCGAAGCGTAGCTGCAGTTTGGCATCGCATCCGCGGGCGAAACCACCTTAAAGGGGTTGATGTGGCTCGAGCCCGACCCCTGATAGCGGGGCGTCTTTGCCATTGCACCGATGAGGGCAACACTCCGCCCCTCGCTTATGGGCAGGATGCCGCCCTCGTTTTTCAAAAGCACCGCTCCCTGCTCGGCGGCTTTTCGGGCTATGTCATGGTGCGCTTCCTTATCGAAGGTCGCAGCTTCCTTGCGTGCCTTGGCACCTTGAAGCATTAGCTTTAGCACTCGCCTTGCCGACGCATCGACGTCCTCTTCGGAGAGGGTTCCGTTCTTTATCGCCTCAGCGCAGTCCTTTTCCATATAGGTGTGCCCGCCGGGCATATTGAGGTCGCAGCCCGCCTTAAAGCCCTCAATTCTGTCGCACATTGCGCCCCAGTCGGTGACAACCATGCCGTCAAAGCCCCACTCGTTTCGCAAGATGTCGGTAAGAAGCTTTCGATCGTCGCTGCAATGAACGCCGTTTATCTTGTTGTAGGCGCACATGAGGGTCTTGGGCCTGCCTTCCTTTACGGCAATCTCAAAGCCCGCAAGGTAGAGCTCATAAAGCGTCCTCTCGTCCATAATGCTGTCGGAGATAAACCGCAGGTGCTCCTGATTGTTGCAGGCAAAGTGCTTTAACGAGGCGGCGGTTCCGTTCCTTTGTATGCCTCGAATGATTCCCGCCGCCATCTTGCCCGTAAGGTAGGGGTCCTCGCTGATGTATTCAAAGTTTCGCCCGCAAAGCGGGTTTCGTTTTATATTTGCTCCGGGGCCAAGCACCAAGCCCACGCCCTCCTTTGAAGCCTCCTCTCCTATCGCCTCCCCTATGCGCTCCATAAGCTCAACGTCCCACGAGTTTGCGGTGGTCACCGCCGTGGGAAAGCAGGTGGCGGGGAGCGAGTTGTTCACGCCTAACATATCGACGTTCCTGCCGTCGGGGCCCATATCCTGCTTTCTAAGCCCGTGCGGGCCGTCACACATAAACAGGGAAGGCACGGAGAGCCTCGACACGTCCTTGGTGTTCCAAAAGTTCTTTCCGGAACAGAGGGCTATCTTTTCCTCTAAGGTGAGCTTTGCTAAGATTTCATCTGCGGTCATGGGCATCCTCCGAAAGTTATTACATCAGCCACTCGGCCTGCATTCAAATTATACCCCGACAGCACCAATAAAATCAAGCAAGAAAACCCCGACAATTGCGGACGCCCGTCAATTGCAGCAGGTAAGCATATTCGGCGGTTTCGGTTTATATAGGCGTTATTGCATGTCCAAGCCCGCAGCGGTCAATTCCTCGCAAGTTGCCCCATTCATGCACTGATGTATAATCGTCGCAATCATCTCTCGGTGCGTCATTTCTTATGCTCGCTTAAAATGTCGGTGGTATCAATCATGGTAAGCCCCTTCTCCCTTGCTGCACCCAATATTTCTGATCGGTTGATATGCGGCGCAAAGGAAGGGTGTTTATCGGCTAAGATTTCCGAGGCGGTGGGAGCTATCATGATTCTCACCGGAATATCGGATAGCGAAAGCTCGGCTGATAAGGCCCTTAACGCTTAGAGGTTTTTTCAAGCATTTCCTTGTCATAGCGCAACTCATACACATTATTTGCTCAGGAAGCAAATGTGCATTCCGTCACAGTTGTGTTCCCGCCTCTTTTACAGCTCCAACGAATTCTCATTCAAAAGAAACTCATAAAGACCGAGGTGGAGGATGCCGTCCTCATCCGTCCATGGCTTCACGGAAGATTTGGTGACGATAATCTTCTTGAAAAAATCCCTCGTGTTTTTTAGCGGACGAAGCTCGGTTTCCATCTTTGCAGGCTCATCGATGTTCAACGCAGATTGAATGTAGTATTTTTTAGAACCTCGGTTCACAACAAAATCTATTTCGCACTGCTTCTTCGTTCGTTTACCGCCACTGCGTTCTACAATCTCCACAACGCCTACGTCTACGGAACAGCCACGGGTCAGCAGCTCGTTGTAGATGATGTTCTCCATAATATGCGTTTCTTCCTGCTGACGGAAATTCAGCCTTGCATTGCGAAGTCCAACGTCCGTGCAGTAATACTTGGAGGGGTATTCAAAATATTTTTTGCCTTTCACATCGTAGCGTTTTGCGTTGCCGAACAGGAAGGACTCGAGAAGGTAGGTCAAATAAGATGCAATCGTAGTGTCCGAAACCTTAACGTTCTTGACCGATTGCAGGGTGCGTGTGATCTTTGTTATGTTCGTCAGCGAACCTACCGAGGAGCACAGATCGTCCGTCAGCTCGGCAAGCACATCGGGAAGGGCAATATCATACCGCTCCACAATGTCTTTGAAGAACACCTCGGTAAAGAGGTTTTGCAGATAGGAGGTTTTCTCGACGTCGGACTTTTTGGCGAGAACTAAGGGCATTCCCCCATACAGGGCGTATTCTTCATAGGCGTCGGTCTTGTCGCCGCCGACATAGGAATAATATTCCTTGAAGGACAGCGGATAGATCTTGACCTCATCGCCTCTGCCGCGAAAGGCGGTCAAAACATCCTTGGTGAGCATTTTGGAGTTGCTCCCCGTAACATAGATGTCCACGTTCCGAAGCCGCATAAGCCCGTTCAAAACATTATACAGTCGGATATTCTCGGGGTTTTTCAACTCGTCCTTGCCGATGGCATACTGAACCTCGTCGATGAGGACGTAGTACTGCTCCTTATTGACTATCTTAGAACGGATATACCTTGACAGCTTGTCGGGATCACGGTACTTTACGAAGATGTCGTCATCGAGTGCAAGCGGAATGATTTGCTCTTCCTTGACGCCGCTTTGCAGCAGATAATCGTAAAACAAATTGAACAGCAAAAAGCTCTTACCGCATCTTCGGACGCCGGTAATGACCTTAATCAATCCGTTGCCCTTCTTTTCGATAAGCCTGTTTAGATAATTGTCACGTTTGATGGTGTCCATGAATAACCTCCATTCATCACGAACTTACGGGTATTGTACCCCAAGTTCCAAATGAATTATACCATATGTGCCGAGAGAAGTAAAGGGCTATCGAGAATTTATATCAAGCTCCTCTTTGCAACCGCCGCATTCTCCTCTCCGCTTGATTTACGCAGAAAAACTTGACACGGACCCTCCACGAAGCATAGTGGCAAGGAGGGATGCTTTGTGCTATACTTGCAGTGGAGGTTTACGGTATGAAAAGATTTATCGCCCTGCTTCGGGGCGTCAATATGTTCGGAAAGAACAAGGTAACGATGGCAGAGCTGAAACAGGTCTTTGAAAACCTTGCTTTCAGTGACGTCAAGACCTATCTCAACAGCGGCAATGTGCTTTTCTCATGCAACGAGGACGACACTTTGCTGCTAACTGAGAGAATTGAAACCGCTATAAAGGCGCAATTCGGCGCCGCCGTTCCCGTTTTTGTTATCGCCACGGAACGGCTCGAAGCCATCTTAAAAGCCGCTCCCTCTTGGTGGGGTACGGGCGATAAGGCAATCTACGACACCCTGATTTTCATTATGCCGCCCGCAACTGTTTCCGACGTCCTCTTTGAGTTTGGCGAGCCCAAGGAGGGCTTGGAAAGGGTCATGGAATGCGGCGATGCACTCTTTTGGTCTTACAGCCGTACGGACTACCAAAAAACAAACTGGTGGTCCAAAACCGCAACTACCCCCATCGCCCCCAAGCTCACGATCAGAACGGCAAACACCGTAAGGAAGTTGGTTGAACTGTAAGGAGCTGGCGCTTCCTGTCAGCAAGTTCTGCCTTTACCCTCCCCGCCCTCGCCTACATGCGAACCGATATCACCGACTCGCTTCACGGCGCCTTCGGCTTTCAAACCGACTCTGAAATAACCTCTTTCGGCTCAATGAGAAAAATTTTCAAACCAACCAAAGCCAAGTAGACATTGTGCATTTTTTGCACACCGTTTTCTCCCCAAAAAACCCCCCCAACCCCGCATGTTTCCTCGGGTTTTGGCGGCTTTGCCTTTTTGCAACTGTCAAAGGTTTTGAAATTCAGGGAAGATATTTCAAGCAGAATCCCCTATTTGGGAATCTCATTTTTCAGAGACTTTGTTTCTTCACAGTAATATTGATTTGGCACTTCAAGACTGCATACATATTCGTGCCATTTGTGCGGAAAGGAATCGTGGTTTTCCCTCACTATCCTCAAGGCTTCCTTCTTGACTGCCAGCCCCTATTTACTTAACTTTTCACGGAGAGAGGAAAAGAACCACTGCCTTGCGCTTGATAGACTTGTGTCTGAGGCGAGATTCGGAGCGCTGTACAGCATCAGTCCCTCGACATTGCCGTTATCAGCAAGTTTAACTTCAAGTGAGGGTTCAACAATATCACAACAACTGTTGAACTCCTCTGATGATCTCAGAGTGGTCTGCAAACAGTGGTCCATTGGGTGAATGGTTTTTGACAGCGCATTTTGTCCGCTGCCTATTCTTGCTATATCATGGAGTTCGTTCGCTTTCCATAATAATATGACAGGCCTTATTGCGAGCTGCGTTTTATTGTTATACTTCGATTTTTACCGAGCTACCTCCAACCGCATTCTTTTTCACTATTATCTGTCTGTCAATTCTCTCTTTCAGCTCTGCGACATGGGAGATAATGCCCACGAGACGATTTCCTTCGGTAAGGTCGGCCAGAGCTTTTACGGCCTGCTGTAATAACTCCTCATCCAGTGATCCGAAGCCCTCGTCAACAAACATAGTGTCCAGTCGGATGCCTCCGGCAGAGGATTGAATCTCGTCCGACAATCCGAGTGCAAGTGAAAGGGAGGCCATAAAGGATTCGCCGCCGGATAGGGTGTTTACGCTCCGCTCCGATCCATTGTAGTGGTCTATTATATTCAACTCCAACCCGCTTTGGCTGCGGTTGTTCTCCGACTCTCTGCGACGCTTAAGCTCATATTGCCCGCCGGACATAATCATAAATCGTGTGTTGGCGCGAGAGATGACACGGTCAAAGTAGGTCATCTGAACATAGGTTTCAAGCATGATTTTTTCTTTGCCGCTTAAGTTTCCGCTTGCAGTGTTAGACAGGGTCTTTACCCCCGTCCAGCGTGATTCGATATCGGAAACAGCAGCCGCCGTTTCAATAATGCTTCCGTGCGTTCTTCGGTTTGTTTCAATTCTCACAAGAACCGTCTGATTCTTGGATGTTACCTCTGTTCTATGTACGGTCAATTCGTTCCGTTCAGCTTTCAGAGCAGCTATGTCTATTGGCTGCTGTTCTTGAAGCAGCTTTTTCATTTCGTCGATTTTGGCAGACAGTCCGATCACCGTGTCATTACACCGATCAAAGGCTTCTTGAGCGTCTACCAGTGCTTTTTTCAATGCCCTTTGCTGCTTTTCTAATGCGGATAGTGCATCTTCTGCGGCTTTCATGCTCTCAAACTTCAGTTTTTGGGTCAGAATATTAACACGCTCGTCTAAGGCCTCTTTTCCGGTTTTGGCTGCTGTCAGGGAGAGTTCATTATTCGCAATTTCCTGCTTTAACATCTCGATGGCATTTTGTTCCCCGGGGAGCAGCTTTTCCAACTCTTCCTTGCGAACAGCCCTTTTTTCTGCATCTGCGATGAGTGCCTTAAGCTCGCTCAGCTGTTTTTCAGTTTCGGTGAGCGCATACTCCAGTTTGGAAGGAAGATTACGAAAGTCAACATTCGGCAGGATAGCCGCTGCGCTTTTTTCAGTGGCTGTGCGCTTCTCTTGACAAGTACCGCTCTTTCGACCGGCCTCGGTGCTGGCCTGCTCGGCGGCTGTCGCCGCTTTTTCCGAAGCTTTTTTGAGTTTTTCCAATATAGCTTTAGTGGGGGCGTCCTCGGATTTTTGAGCCGGACAGGGATGAGTCGGAGAGCCGCAGACCGGACATGGCATACCGTCTCTCAGCGTTTCGGATAGTATTCCTGCCTGTTCATCCAGATAAGCCTGATACTGTGCATCGTATTCGGCTTTCTTTTCCTTAGCGCTTTTCATTGCCTCCCGATATTTTTTCTGCGCTGTGTCCAGTTCCGATTCGAGCGTTGCAACAGCGCATAGCTCTTGTTGGAGAGCTTTCAGTGACAGGCTTTTGCGCTCTGCATCTTTCTCTGCCGCTTGCAGTTTTGCCTTTTCTTCTCCGACGGATGCGAGTTTTACCTGCTCTCTCTTCAACTCCTCAATATTGCTCATATGTGTTTGAAGCGCATCTTCTTTCTCACGGGTTTCACGCTCCATACTCTTTATGGACTTGATAGTGGCAGCAAGCGAACTCTTTTTTGAATCTAATTCCGTATAATCGGGAAGTTGTGCCCTGATAGCTGCAATGGATTGCCCTATTTTCTCGGTTTCGGTTTGGCGTTCTTTTTCTGCGTCGAGCGCCACTTTGGCGGCTTCCAGTTTTGGCTGCGCTTTTAGCAACTCGGCAGAGGCCCGATTAAGAGAAGTCTCCGTTTTCTTCTGCGTTTCCGCCTTGGTGATGGCCTCACTTATGGTGTTGATGCTCTCGGTGAGCTTTTCCTCGGCTGCCTTATAGACTTTTGACTGCAGCTCATCCTGTTCGAGTAGCTTATTCAGCAGGATAAGCGTGTCCTCGACAGGCAGTTGCCCGTTCTTTGCTTTTTTAACTTCGATGGACAGGACATCATTATCGTCGCAGACAATGCCTCCTATATATTGCCTCAGTCCGGCAATCATCATATCATATTCATTCTTCAGCTTCCCCGACTCCTCTTTCAGCGCATCCTGAAGCTTCTGATAGAGCTGTGTGCGGAATATCTTCCGGAATATGGCCTTGCGCTCATCCGTAGATGACAGAAGCAGCTTCAAAAAGTCGCCTTGCGCAATCATGGCAATTCGGGCAAACTGGTTGCGGTCAATGCCCATTATCTCGATGATTGCCTGCGTAACCTCTTTTTGCTTGGTCACAACACGACCGTCGGGATAGGTCAGTTCCGCATTCGCTTTTTCAACTGTGACTCCTTTGCCGCGAGCCTTTGGACGCTCATATTCCGGATTCCGTTTGACTCGATACTGCTTACCGGCGTACAGGAATGTCAGCTCCACCTCAGTAGGCGTAGTCGGTTCAGCGTACTTTGAACGGAACATCCCTGCCTCACGGCTTTCTCCGCTTGCCTCGCCGTATAGCGCAAAGGTGATTGCATCAAATATAGTCGTTTTTCCGGCTCCCGTATCGCCGGTGATAAGATAGAGTCCGCTTGCCCCGAGCCGATCCATCTCCAACTCAATTTCAGAGGCATACGGTCCGAACGCAGACATAACAAGTTTCAACGGCCTCATCGCTCATCCTCCCAAATCTTTTCTATCATCTCCTGCACGATGGCAGCTTGTTCTTCGGACAGAGGGGTGTTGTTTTGCAGTTCGTAGAACTCGGCAAACAGCTCAAGCGGCGACTTGCTCTCGACAGCATTCGCAGCGGTTATTTCCACATTGTAACGTGTGCGCTTGTTATCATAATCCAGTTTCATCAGGTTTCTGTAGATAACACGGAGGTTGCCGATTGCATTGGGGATATCCTCCTCGTCCGTCAGCGTAATATGCACATAATCGCTTCGATAGGTGGTGCTCTCATAAAACTTTTTCAGCGTTAACTCGCTGTATGTCCCCCGAATCTCCACCATATCGTGCAGCGGAACAAGGGGAACCGTCCTGACATTGAATGAGCCCTTCTCGGCAAGCTCAACAACGGTGACGGACTTATTGTGAGCCGCTTCTGAGAAGGAATACTTTAGCGGCGACCCGCAATAACGAACGCGCTCCGAAGCGATATTCTGCGGTCCGTGTAGGTGCCCCAACGCCACGTAATCAAAGTCATCGAAAACCGAAACGTCAATATTATCAGAACCGCCGACCGAAATGTCCTCTGACTCAGAACGCACTGCGCCCGTAATAAACTGGTGCGTTACAAGAACCTTTCTGTTGGCGGAGTTGAGTGGCATATGCGTGACAGCAGTGCGAACGGCGTCTGTGTACGTTTGGATATCGTCGTGCGGGAAAAATCTTCGCACATGGGCAGGCTTTACAAACGGTAGCATGAATATATCCACCTCGCCATAGCTGTCGTGAAGGCAAAACGGCGTAATGCTCCCACTATATACCGGAGACAAATGTATCCCGCTGGCATCAATCAAGCGGTTGCCGAAAGACAGTCTCTCGGGAGAATCGTGATTCCCGCTGATGATAAACGCCTGCAGTCGGCGTTTTGCAAGCTCTACGAGGAAATTATCAAAGAGTTCTACGGCCTCGGTTGGGGGGACAGCCTTGTCATAAATATCTCCTGCGATAAGAACGGCGTCCGGCTTCTCATCGTCTATGACATTGACAATCCTTTTCAATATATACTCCTGATCCTCCAGCATGGAGTATTCATTCACTCGCTTGCCAAGGTGAAAATCTGACAGATGTAAGAGCTTCATTTGTTATTTACCTCTCATGTTTTGTACTAACATTTCGCATGATGAGTGAATTCAATCCCGCACCTTGCTGTGCAAGCATCTTCATGCGTTCAAGCTTCTCTCGGGTGGCAAGGCGCTAAACTTACGAATGCGCTTCTTGCCCTCGAAGTTTTCAATGGAGCGCAAATCCGGTCTGAGCTTGTCTATGATGGAATGGCGGGTTTGTCAGTATGTAGATAACGCCTTTTTTGCTTTCCATACGGGCTCCTCGCTTTTATGGTGAGTCAATGCTTCAAAATCATTGTTTCTTACACTATATCTTTAATGGGGAAAAATGTCAATAAAGTGTGGCGTGCAGAAAGGCTCAAACTCATATGATAATCGCAAGAGCACTGCATTACGGATAAAATTGTGACTTTCGTGTTGATTGGCTATCGAGTGCGCCCTTTAGAATGGTGTTTAATCATTTATTTGCTTTGCACCCAAAAATTGACACTATATTACTCGTTTTGCACTTGTCAATAGAAACTAGACACAAAGATCAAGAAAATGGACAGAGCGAGGGGGGATTTATTCCACGATCCAC
>JAUNBP010000006.1 GCA_030526995.1 Clostridia bacterium | reverse complement strand
CGCAACAACCCCCATTTTCGCTCTCGCTCAATAGGGGTTGTTTGACAGGCTGATTTATACAATCTAATTGTATAAAATCCCACCCCGAATGTCAAGCCCCAATCGCTAAATAATATAAAAAAAGCCACGGCATTTTGCCGCAGCTTTCAATTCTCATAGCCGCATCATGTGCGAATTATGTAATTCTCCTTGCGGGGAGCGGCTTCGGGGATATCGCCCTCGACATAGCCCAAGATGCAGTTGCCTATGCCCACATAGTCGGGTATGCCCCACTCCCTCAAAAGCTCCTTGCCCTCATCGGAAGCGAACATCTCCCTTGCCCGGTGAATCCAGCACGAGCCGACGCCGAGAGCGGAGGCGGCGAGCATGAGGTTGCCGATAACGAGGGAGCCGTCCTCGACATAGGTGTTGCGGTTCGGATCGGCGAGCACGACAACGACGGCGGGTGCGCCGTAGAAGGGGTCGGTATCCTTGCCCATAACGGCAGCGTTCATGCGGGAGAGCTTATCCCTAAGCGCCTTATCGGTCACAACGACCATAACGGGCGACTGCCTGCCACCGCCTGTTGCGGCATAGGTGCCGGCTTCAAGTATCTTCTCAAGTACGGCTTCGTCCACGGGGTCGGGCTTATAGCTCCTTATGCTGCGCCTCTTAATCATTTCATCAATCGTCTTGTTCATGGTTATCCTCCTAAATTTGATTACACCTAATTATAAACGGATTCGGAGCTTTTTTCAATACGAAATTAAAAACATCGCAATTGCGCCTTGCCTTGCTCCCCAAGTCTGTGTTATACTCAAAAAAAGTGCGAGGTAGATATGGAAGGCATATTGAACAATGTAAACACGGTTTTTGAGTACATAGTGCAGTGCGGCGTGCTGCTCATGGAGATAGCGGGCGTTGTAGTGCTCGTGGTAGTATCGGTAAAGGCGTTCATCGGCTGGATAAAAAAGAACCCCAACGTCAGGCTCGAGCTTGCCGAGGGCATAGCCCTCTCACTCACGTTTAAGATAGGCGGCGAGCTTTTGCGCTCGGTGATAGTCCGAGACTGGAACGAGATTTTAATCCTCGGCGCCATAGTAGCCCTAAGAGGCCTTCTAACCTTCCTAATCCGCTGGGACATCCGCAGCGAAAAACGCAAGATGGGCGAAATCGAGGAAAAAACCAACCTCAAAGCATCGTAGGGCTTAGATTTTAACCAAAAGAAACCGCAAAAAGAACAAGAGAAACAATTCGCAATACATAATTAACCCCTCGCCATTTTGCCACATGTCCGTGGCAAAATGGCACACTCAGCCAACACCATACAAATTATAAAACTCCCTTTTTACGCTTTTCTTTGTTTCTTTCTTTTCTCGCGAAAAGAAAGAAGAAAAAATAAAAACAATATAAAAAATAAATAATAAAGACAAAGAAAAAAACCCGACCCGCCGTTCAAGGCGAATCGGGCAATTCACGTTATCGAATTTTATTTCTTAGAGTAGGGCGTACCCTCGAGCGGGAGGCGGGTGCGGAAGATGCCGTCACGGTTATAGTAGGCATTTTGCACGGCGGGAGCGGTGGGTATGGAGCAAATCTCGCCTATGCCCTTGGCCCCACAGGCGAGGTGATCGAGCGAAGATTTTTCGACTATCACGCTCTCAACGTCGGGGGTATTGTTCGCCTTAAAGAGCCCGAGCGTTCCGAATCGTGCCATGGGCTTGCAGTTTACGAGCGGGAAATCCTCCGTCAGCGCATAGCCAAGGCTCATAACGACGCCGCCCTCTATTTGACCTTCGATGGAGCGGGGGTTAACGGCCTTTCCAACGTCATGGATGGCGGTGACCTTTATAACCTTGCCATCGTCATCGAGCTCCACCACATGCGTGGCATAGCCGTAGGCGATGTGCGAGACGGGGTTTTCTTTGTCGGAGCCGAGCCTGTCGGTAACGCCGGTGTATTCCCCGAGGAAGCTCATGCCATCCAAGTCCGCAAGCGTCTTTCCCGAATCCAAGAGCTCCTTTATCTGCCTTGAGGCACGAACGGCAGCCTCGCCGGTAAAGAGCGTCTGGCGGGAGGCGGTGGTGTTGCCGGCATTGGGGGAGTCGGAGGTATCGGGAGCGTGGTACTCTACGAGGGAGGGGTCTATGTCCAGCGTCTGACAGACCATCTGAAGCTGAATCGTGCCCATGCCCTGACCTATGCAGGCTGCGCTCGAATGGAGGTGCAGCTTGCCGTCCTTGACTTCGATTCTGCACCTGCCCGTGTCGGGGATGCCAACGCCCAAGCCGCTGTTTTTCATAGCACAGGCTATGCCCGCCTTGGGATTGCGCTCCATGATGGGAGCCGCCGCAAGCAGGGTTTCGTACAGGGCGGTGGTATCATCGGCTATCTGACCGTTGGGCAGCACCTGATTGGGTCTAATGGCATTTCTCAGCCGCATCTCATAGGCGGAGATGCCGACCATCTCTGCGAGCTGATTGAGGTTGCATTCGGTAGCAAAGCAGCTCTGCGTAACGCCAAAGCCCCTAAAGGCGCCGGCAGGGGGATTATTAGTGTATATGGCCTTGCCGTCGATGTCGATATCCTGATAGTTGTAAGGCCCTGCGGCATGGGTGCAGGCCCGCTGCAAAACGGGGCCGCCGAGCGAGGCATAGGCGCCGGTGTCGGCAACGAGCACCGCTTTCATGGCGGTGAGATGCCCGTTTTCATCGCAGGCGGTGGTGAACACCATATCCATCGCATGGCGTTTGGGGTGGATTAGAATGCTTTCGGCACGGGTGAAGGCACCCTTGACGGGCCTGCGGGTGAGATAGGCGAGCAGGGCGGCATGGTGCTGAACGCTCATATCCTCCTTGCCACCAAAGCCACCACCCACCATCATTGCGGTAACCCGAACGAGGGAGGGCTCGAGCCCAAGCATCATGGCACATTCCTTTTGAGTTTGGTATATGCCCTGATCGCCGCTGTAAATACGCACCCCGTCGCCCTCGATGTGCGCAACGGCACACTCGGGCTCCAAGAATGCGTGGTCGGTGAAGGGGACATAGTAGCGGTTGGTCACGACGTGCTTGCTGTTTTTAATCTTCTCGTCGGCATTGCCGCGCACGAGGTGTTCGTGCGAGAGAACGTTCGTGCCGTTGCTTTGGTGAACGAGGACCTCGTCTTTAAGCCCCATGAACATATCGGTTATGGGCTCGAGCGGCTCATATTCGACCTTGACGAGCTTTTTGGCCTCGTTTAGAGCGTCAAGGTTTTCGGCAGCGATAAGCGCAACGGCGTCGCCCAAAAAGTGCGTAATTCCCCCTACGGGTATCATCACGTCGTAGTCCTGCTTGAGGTGCCCAATCTTTTGCTTGCCCGGGATGTCCGAAGCGGTGTACACGCCGAATACGCCGGGCACGGCGGAGGCTGCACTCGTATCTATCGAGAGCACCCTCGCACGGGGATATTCGCTTCTGACGGCGGAGCCTATCAGCATACCGTCGAAGTAGAGGTCATCCGCATACAGGGCGGTGCCGAGCGCCTTTGCAGGCGCATCGACACGGTGAATGTTATCGCCTATCAAGCCCTTGCACTCACGGGCGGGAACGCTGAGCCCCTCACGGAAGATTTCGGCTGCGAGCAGCACGGCATCCTCGATTTTCTTGTAACCGGTGCATCTGCATATGTTGTTTCGAAGCGCAAACTTCACCTCCTCACGGGTGGGCGAGGGGTTGGCGTCGATAAGCGCCTTTGCAGCCATGACCATGCCGGGCGTACAAAAGCCGCATTGCACGGCGCCCGCCTCGGTGAAGGCAAAGGCATAGACCTCACTCTCACGTTGGCTAAGCCCTTCACAGGTGATGATGTGCTTGCCCTCAAGGCGGTCGGTGTTCTGCACACAGGCTTTTAGAGCCTTGCCGTCGATAATGACGGTACAGGTTCCGCAGGCACCCTCGTTGCAGCCGTTTTTCACGCTGGTGAGACGCAGCACGTCACGAAGGTAGGGCAGGAGTTTTTGCCCCTTTTCAACGGTAACGGCATTGCCGTTTACAAAGAATGTTGCCATGGCTCCTCCTTATAACAGATAGCTGTAATCCGACAGGACGGTTTCAAGCACGAGCTTGAGGTCGGGATAGAACGAGGTGTTGTCAAGGTCAATGTTTTCGACAGCCTCACCGAGCCTGACCTTGAATTTTCTGCCTCCGAGGTGGATAAAGCCGGGGTTTTCCGAGGTGTCAAACTCCTCCATCGTCGAGAACAGCGTCCACTTGTCCTTGTAGGGTGCGCTGTCGTAGGGACAGAACACGGCGCAGTTTCCGCACTCGTTGCACATATGGTCAATATGCACAATCTGTGGCATTTTATTCGGAATCTCGATTGCGACGTTGGCACGGTTCGGGCAGACCTGAACGCAGGCTTCGCAAATCATGCCACAGTGCAGGCAACGGGAAGCCTCCTTCTCGGCGCACTCGTAGTCGCAAAGAATGCCCTGCTTGTCAAAGCAGGAGTCTGCGCTAACCTTTGAGCAGGCGGGAAGGACAAAGCTGTGTTCGCCCACGATGGCATCCGCAACCTTTTGCGCATCCGCAATCGCCTCCACGACGGTGGCGGGCCCACGGTTGCAATCTCCGATAACGTAGACGTTTTCAAGGTTGGTCATGAGCTTGTCATCGGTCTTGACTGCGCCCCGCTCGGTAAGGGCTATGCCGTTGCCTTCAAAGAGGGACTTTTCAATCTTCTCGCCCACGGCCGTTATTAGGGTTGTGCAGGGCACGGTTATCATCTGTCCGGTTCCCACGGGTGAACGGCGTCCCGAAGCATCGGGCTCACCGAGAACCATCTTTTCGCAGAGCAGCTCGTTATTTTCAAGCGCAACGGGGGAAAGCAGATCCAAAAACTCCACGCCCTCACCGAGCGCAAGGTGCAATTCCTCCTCGTCGGCAGGCATGTAGCGCACGGTTCTGCGGTAGACGAGGCGCACGTTCTTCACGCCCTTGTGCCTCTTTGCAACACGGGCAGCGTCCATGGCGGTGTTGCCGCCTCCGATGACGACTACATCGGTGCCAAGGTCGGAGAGGGAACCGTTTTTGCTGTCCTCCAAGAAGCGAATGACGTTCATGCCCTCGCCCTTTTCAAGGCGCATCCTACCCTCCGCCCAAGCGCCTACGGCAAATACGACGTGGGTGTAGCCCTGCTCTTTGAGCTCCGCAACGGCGGGAGCAGCGGTGTTGAGTTTGACCTTTACACCGAGTTTTTCCATCATAGCAACGTCACGGTCGATGGCTTCGCTTGAAATGCGGAATTCGGGGATGACGTAGCGAACGATGCCGCCCAAGGAATCACGCTTTTCGTACAGCGTGACCGAAACGCCCTTTCTTGCAAGGAAGAAGCTCATGGCAATACCCGCAGGGCCGCCGCCTATGACGGCAACCTTTTCGGCTGCGGTCTTTTCGGGAGCGGAAAGGGTCTCCATCAGGGCATCATAGCCGTTCTTGGCGGCTGTCAGCTTGGCGTTGCGAATGCGAATCGGCTCGTCGTAGAAGGTGCGGGTGCACTTGTCGGTGCAGTGGTGCGGGCATATGGTTCCGGTGATGAACGGAAGCGGGTTCTTTTCGGTAATCAGCTTTAGTGCCTCATAGTGTTTGCCCTTTCCCACGAGTTCAACGTATTCGGGGATATCCTGATGTATGGGACAACCGAAGGTGCAGGGGGAGAGGAAGCAGTCCACGAGCGGAACCTGCTTGTCCAGCTTGCGCTTGGGCAGAGGTTTAATCGGCTTTTGATTGCGGGAGGAGGAACGTGCTGCGTGCGCAAGCCGCTCAACCGCACCCACCTTTACGCCGTCAAACGGGACGTAGGGCAGGGAATAGAGCTTTTCGGCAATCTGAGTAAGCCTCTGGTAGCCGCCGGTCTTTAATATCGTCGTGGCAAGCGTGATAGGCCAAATTCCTGCCGAGTAGAGGTCGGCAATATTGAAGGCATCCGCCCCGCCCGAGAAGGACAGGCGCAGCTTGCCGTCGAATTCAACGCTCATGCGGCGAGCCATCTCAATCGTCAGCGGATAGAGCGATCTGCCCGACATGTACATCTCGTTGCTCGGAAGCTCGTTTTGCTTGACATCGACAGGGAAGGTGTTGGAGAGCTTAAGTCCAAAGCTGACCTCGTTCTTCTCGGCGAGCGCAAGCAGCCGCTTAAACATCGGCACGGCGTCCTTGTACTGCAAATCCTCGTTAAAGTGGTGGTCGTCAAAGGCTATGTAATCAAAGCCCAAATCGTCCAAGGTCTTTCTTGCGTAGTCATAACCCAAGATGGTCGGGTTGCACTTGACGAAGGTGTTGAGCTTTTTGACGTCTATAAGATAGGAAGCAATTTTCTCAATCTCCTGCGGCGGGCAGCCGTGCAGGGTGGAGAGCGTGATGGAGTCGCAAACCTTGGAGGAGATGCTTTCGATGTAGTCCCTGTCTACATTTTGGAAGCGGTCAAGGTTATCCAGTGCCCAGCGCTTGCACTCGTTCCAAATCTCGGTGGACTCGGCGTTTTTCAAGCCCTCGATAAAGGCGTCGATCTTGGGAGTGGTTATGCCCGCAAAGTCATAGCCCACGCTCATGTTGAAGATAAAGCCGTCGGGGTCGCCCCAGCTGTATTCCTTGGACAGGAGCTTTAGGGCAAACCATGCCTTGACGTACTCCGAGAAGGCCTGCGGAACCGTAAGCTCGGTGGACCACTCGCAGTTGTAACCCTCATCGTTTGCAAGGATGCAGGGCCTGCCTATGCAGGCGGCAAGGTCGGCTCCGTCCATGATTTGAACGGTCTTGAGTTCAAAGAAGCGGCTTCCCGCATAGTAGGCGGCAATGATGTTTTGGGACAGCTGCGTGTGCGGGCCTGCTGCGGGGCCGAAGGGAGTTTCGAGCTTTTCCGAGAAGAGGGAAAGGGTCTTGCCCTCTGCGGGCTTAAAGCTGCGGCGCACTCCGAATACGGCACCCTGCTTGTATTCGGACAAAACATGGTTCATGAGTTTGTCAAACGGGGTTGGTGTCATTACTTCCGACATGGTGTTACCTCCTATATATTATGCATTTACAACGTTCCAGAGTTTTTGTGCGCTCTCACGGCACTTTGCCATGATCTCCGCCTCATCCGCAACCAAGAGCTGCCTGTCCTTCATCAACAGCTTGCCGTTGCAGATGGTAGTTACAACGCTGCGGCCGTTCATCCCGAACAGGATGTGCCCGTTGCAGTTGTTGCCGTCCATGGGCGTTAGCGGGTCGTAGTCGGTGACGATGATATCCGCATAGGCGCCCTCCTTCAAAACGCCGAGCGGGGCGTTGAAGTAGCGGTTGGCAATCGTGCCGTTGTTGTAGAACAGCATGGTCGGGAACTCGCCCCAAGCAACGGTCGGATCGCAGAGGTTGTGCTTTTGGATGATATTGCCTACCTTGTAGCTTTCGAGGACGTCGTTGGTGTAGCCGTCGGTGCCGAGACCCATCAACAGACCCTCCTTAAACATATGTATCACGGGGCTGCAGCCTACGGCGTTGCCCATGTTGGACTCGGGGTTGTTGACAACGGCGGTGTCGGTGGCCTTCAAAAGCTCCATCTCGGCACGGTTGACGTGTACGCAGTGGATTGCAAGCGTCTTGTTTCCGAGGATGCCCGCATCGTAGAAACGGGCGATTATGCGCTTGCCGTAGGTATCGAGCGAGTGCTGCAAGTCGGCAGGGCCCTCGGCACAGTGGACGTGGAAGCCGGCCTCCTTGCCACCGTGGGCAAGGCAGTCCTCCAAGGTCTTTTCGGAGACCGTAAAGGAGGCGTGCAGTCCCATCATGCCCTTTAGCATATCGGTATTGTCGGCGTTTGCCCGCTTGATAAAGCGCTCGTTTTCGAGTATCGATTCCATGCGCTTTTTCTCACCGTCACGGTCGGAAACCTCATAGCAGAGCGAGGTGCGCACGCCGAGCTTGGTTGCAGCTTCTGCAATGCAGTCGAGGCTGTCGGGTATATCAAAGAAGCTCGCATGGTGGTCGAACACCGTGGTGACGCCGTTTTTGATGCAGTCGATGTAGACGGCATAGGCTGAGAGAAGGTCGTTTTCCTTGGTCAGGCAGCGGTCTATCTTCCACCACATACCCTCCAAGATGTCTCCGAAGTTGCGGGGATTATAGCCCCTTATCGAAAGCCCTCGGGCAAATGCGCTGTAGATATGGTTGTGCATGTTGATAAGTCCGGGCATGATAACGCCCCCCTTGGCGTCGACAAAGTCCGCATCAGGGTACTTTTGCCTAAGGTCGGAAAGGGTTCCAACCTCCTTAACATAACGCCCCTCAACGGCAACGGCACCGTTTTCAAAAAATTCATTACCGTTTCTCGTAATTAGTCTGCCATTTCCTACAATAAACATAACTGCATACTCCTTCATTGTATTTTATGATTCGATTATAGCGTGTTTTGTCATTATGTGCAACCGCAAAAAAGCTGAAAATGAAAAAAATTCAAAAAATGGCTGTACAAATGAATGATTATGCGTTATAATTACTGGTAACATGGAGGTAGAATTGGACATTATGAAGAGAATTATGGGCTATCGCTGCACAATCTGCGGGCGGGAATTTCCTTTTGAAAAGGAGCTTATGACCTGCCCGAATTGCGGCGAAAAGGGCATTTTAGATATAGTTTACGACTACGCCGAGGTCAAAAAGGAGCTTAACTTTGAATCGTTAAAGCGTGACCGAGACAACAGCATGTGGCGTTACCGTGCGCTGATGCCGTTAAAGGGCGAGGGGCTTTCCAAGTTTCTGCGCATAGGCTGGACGCCGATGTACGAGTCGTTGAGGCTCGGTGAGCAGCTCGGCTTAAAGAAACTGTACATCAAGGACGACGGGATAAACCCCACCGCATCCCTAAAGGATAGGGCTTCGGGCGTTGCGGTTGCAAAGGCGCTGGAACTCGGCTACGATACGATAAGCTGTTCCTCTACGGGCAACGCCGCCTCCTCGCTTGCGGGCAATGCAGCGAGGATGGGCTTAAAGACCGTCATCTTCGTGCCCGAGCGTGCGCCCATGGGCAAGGTCGCCCAGCTTTTGATATTCGGAGCGAACGTCATTTCGGTTCAGGGCGATTATCGGCAGACCTTCGAGCTTAGCAAGGCGGCGATTGAAAAGTGGGGCTTTTACAATCGCAATGCCGGCATAAACCCGATACTGACCGAGGGTAAAAAGACCGTGGCACTGGAGATAGCCGAGCAGTTGAATTTTCAGCCCACCGATTGGGTGGCTATATCGGTTGGCGACGGCTGCACGATAGGCGGCGTGTACAACGGGTTCTACGACCTGCTTAAGCTCGGACTTATCGACAGGATTCCCAAGATTTTGGGCGTACAGTCCACGGGCTGCTGTCCCTTTGTCGATGCCGCAAACGAGGGTCGGGACTTGGTTCCCACCGAGGAGAACACGCTTGCCGACAGCATAGCGGTGGGCGTTCCGAGGAATCCCAAAAAGGCGCTTCGAGCCGTCAAAAACAGCGGCGGCAGGTGGATAGCCGTCACCGACGAGGAGATTTTGGCAGCCATGCGGCTTTTGGGAAGGACGGAGGGCGTCTTTTCCGAGCCGGCGGGCGTCACGGCGACAGCGGGCGTAAAGCGTGCGATAGCCGAGGGAATAATCAAGGCGGACGAAACCGTAACCGTAGTATCCACGGGCAGCGGCTTGAAGGACGTCAACAACGCAATGCGGGCGGCAGGGGAGCCGTTCAAGTGCGAACCGAGCCTTTCCGCTTTGGAGGCAAGCGGAAGAATACATTAGGTTGTTATGCCCCAAAAGGGCGTTGCAATAAACAAAAACATTAGGAGGAATATCAAATGAAGAAACTATTGGCACTCTTGCTGGCACTGAGCATGGTCTTTGCGCTTGTTGCCTGCGGCGGTGGTGGCGAAAGCGAAGAAGGAGAGACGCTTGACGCCGGCACAATCAAGGTTGGATTTATCTGTCTGCACGACGAGAACTCCACCTATGACCTCAACTTCATAAATGCCGCGAGAGAGGTTGTAGAAGCACTCGGCATACCCGAGGAGAACTACATCATCCGTCCCAACGTACCCGAGGGACAGGAATGCTACGACGTGGCATGTGAAATGGTCGACGAAGGCTGCGACATCATCTTTGCAAACAGCTTTGGTCATGAGGACTTCATGATTCAGGCGGCAAGGGAGAATCCGAGCGTCCAGTTCTGCCATGCAACCGGCACCAAGGCACACACCGAGGGCCTTGCAAACTACCACAATGCATTCGCATCCATCTATGAAGGCCGCTTCCTGTACGGCGTTGCCGCAGGCATGAAGCTCCAAGAGATGATTGATGCAGGTCAGTTCACCGCAGAAGAAGCGAAGATTGGCTACGTCGGAGCCTACACCTATGCAGAGGTTATCTCCGGCTACACCGCCTTCTATCTCGGCGTAAAGTCGGTGGTTCCGACCGTCACGATGGAAGTCACCTTCACGGGTTCTTGGTATGACGAGGCAATGGAGAAGGAAGCCGCCAACAACCTGATTGCAAACGGCTGCAAACTCATCGGACAGCATGCCGACTCGATGGGCGCACCGACCGCTTGCGAAGAGGCGGGAATCCCGAACGTTTCCTACAACGGAAGCACGAAGTCTGCCTGCCCGAACACCTACATTCTTTCCACCCGCATCAACTGGGTACCCTACTACACCTATGCGATTAACTGCGTCATCAACGGCGAAGCAATCGATGCGGACTGGACGGGCACCTTGGAGAACGGTGCTGTTGAGATCGTTGATCTCAACGAGGCAGTTGCAGCAGAAGGCACCGCGGCCAAGCTCGAAGAGATAAGAGCAGCCCTGCTTGACGGCTCGCTCAACGTCTTTGACACGAGCACCTTCACCGTAGGCGGCGAAACCCTGAGCTCCTACATGGCGGATGTTGACACCGATGCAGCATACACACCGGACACCGAGGCCATCGAAAACGGAGTGTTCATGGAGAGCAAGCACCGCTCGGCTCCCTACTTCGATTTGCAGATTGACGGCATCACCCTGCTGGATACATCGTTCTAACGATTGTTGAGACAAGGAGAAGTTCCGCAGAATATCGGGACTTCTCCTTAATAGTTTTAGGCCAAAAAGGAGAGCGATAGAATTATTGCTGCTAACTCTACCATTGTCCTTTTTGACAAATCAGGAAAGAAAGGGGAAAATTCTCTTGGAAGAACTTAAAAACGCAACACAACAGCAGCCCATGATAGAATCCGATGTTGCAGTAGCGCTTCGGGGCATCACCAAGATTTTCGGAAAAACCGTAGCAAACCACAAGGTTTCGCTGGATATCAAGCGGGGCGAGGTCTTGGCAATCTTGGGCGAGAACGGAAGCGGCAAGACGACGCTGATGAATGCACTTGCCGGAATCTACGCTCCGGACGAGGGACATATCTACATCAACGGCGAGGAGGTTGAAATCACCTCCCCCCGAATCGCCTTCTCGTACGGGATAGGCATGATTCACCAACATTTCAAGCTCGTAGATGTTTTGACCGCAGCAGAGAACATCATCTTGGGTCTGAAAGAGCCGGGCGGAATGAACCTCAAAAAGGTCGGCTTGAGGGTCGAGGAGATTTGCGAAGCCTACGGTTTTGACCTAAACCCTCAAAAGAAGGTTTACGATATGTCCGTTTCCGAAAAGCAGACCTTGGAAATAGTAAAGGTGCTGTACAGGGGCGCAGATATTTTAATACTCGACGAGCCGACGGCAGTTTTAACGCCGCAGGAAACCAACAAGCTCTTTGCGGTTTTGAAAAACATGCGCGAGGACGGCAAGGCGATAGTCATAATCACCCACAAGCTGCACGAGGTCATGGAGATATCCGATAGGGTTGCGGTCTTGAGAAAGGGCGAGTACATAGGCGAAATTCAAACCTCAAAAACCAACCCGCAGGAGCTTACCAACATGATGGTGGGCAGGGCGGTATCCTTGAACATCGACCGTCCCGAGCCGCAAAACCGAGAGCTTAGGATAGAGGTAAAGAACCTCAACGTGGTGTCCGAGGACGGGATACAAAAGCTAAAGGACGTCTCCTTCCAAGCCTTCAGCGGCGAGATTTTGGGCATTGCAGGCATCTCCGGTTCGGGGCAGAAGGAACTTTTGGAAGCGATAGCCGGACTTCAAAAGGCAAGCAGCGGTGAGATTCTGTTTATAAACGACGACGGCACGAGCGAGAACTTAATAGGGAGAAACCCCGTTGCCATAGCGCAAAAGGGCATAACGCTTTCCTTCGTTCCGGAGGATAGGTTGGGCATGGGGCTTGTAGGCAACATGGACCTGTCCGATAATATGATGCTCCGCTCCTACCGCAAGGGCAGTGGCCCGTTTACCGACCGCAAATCACCCCACGCCTTGGCGGAGAGGGTGGTGGAAGAGCTTTCGGTCATGACGCCGAGCATAGAAACTCCGGTTCGCCGTCTGTCGGGCGGCAACGTGCAAAAGGTCTTGGTGGGCAGGGAGATATCCCTATCCCCGAGGGTTCTTTTGACGGCGTATGCGGTTCGCGGCTTGGATATAAACAGCAGCTACACTATTTACGACCTGTTGAACCGTCAGAAGGCGTTGGGCGTTGCAGTCATCTACGTCGGAGAAGATTTGGACGTTTTGCTTGAGCTGTGTGACCGCATCCTCGTCCTGTGCGCAGGACACGTCACTGGTGTTGTTGACGGACGCAGTATAACAAAGGAAGAGGTCGGCTTATTGATGACCCAACACGGAAAGGAGGAGGCGGCAGATGAATAACGAACCTGTTGCTGCGAAAAAGAAGCGCTCATTCACCATAAGAAATCCGTTCATGCTCACAAAGCGGACGGAAGGCATGGCGGGCTACAAGAGCTGGGGCATAAGGCTGATTGCCCTGTTGCTCGCAATCGTTGTATGCGGACTTATAACGCTTTTGATAACGGGACTCAACCCGTTCGACGTTTACTCAACCATGTTCAGGGGCAACTTCGGAACGGCAAGAAAGACATGGGTGGTGTTAAAGGACATGGCAATCCTGCTTTGCGTGTCGCTGGCAGTCACACCGGCGTTTAAGATGCGATTTTGGAACATCGGCGGCGAGGGTCAGATTCTCGTCGGCGCCCTTGCAACCTCGGCGTGCATGATACTCTTGGGCGACAAGCTGCCCGCAGCCCTGTTAATACCGATAATGTTTATTGCAGCCTTGGCTGCAGGAGCGATATGGGGCATAATTCCCGCCTTTTTCAAGGCGTATTGGAGGACGAACGAAACGCTCTTCACCCTGATGATGAACTACGTGGCGTTGCAACTCGTGAGCTTTTTCATAATCGTATGGGAGGTTCCCAAGGGCGCAGGGCAGATAGGCATCATCAACCAATCGTCGATGGCGGGCTGGCTCCCGTGGGTGGGCGGTCAGCAGTACCTGCTAAACGTCATCATCGTTGCGGTGCTGACGGCTCTGGTCTACGTGTATCTCAAATACACCAAGCACGGCTATGAAATCTCGGTAGTGGGCGAGAGCGAAAGAACCGCAAAATACATTGGCATCAAGGTGCCCAAGGTGCTTATCCGCACGATGGCCCTAAGCGGAGCGCTCTGCGCACTTGCGGGCTTTTTGAAGGTTGCAGGCACCGATCACACCCTGACTACAACGATTACCGAGGGCTACGGCTTCACCGCCGTCATGGTAAGCTGGATGGCAAACTTCAACCCGATTGCCATGATATTCACGACCTTCATCATCGTATTTTTGGACAAGGGTGCAGGCGAAATTGCGTCCATATTCAGGTTGAACCAGTCGTTCTCCGAGATACTTACGGGAATAATTCTGTTTTTCATAATTGGCTGCGAGTTCTTTATAAGGTACAAGATTTCGCTCCGCCACAGTGAGACGAAGGAGGCATAAACAATGGATGCGATACTTAGCTTTTTCATGACATTCTTACCAAGGGCGGTTGCACAGTCTGTTCCGCTGCTCTGCGGAGCCACGGGCGAGATTTTGACCGAAAAATCGGGCAACTTAAACCTTGGTATCCCCGGAATCATGTACGTCGGCGCAATCTCCGGCGTTATCGGTGCGTTCTTCTACGAGAACAGCGGTCTGCAGTTCATTCCGGCGGTTGCAATCATCATTCCGATAGTTTGCAGCCTCTTGGGATCGTTTCTAATGGGACTTCTCTATTGCTTTTTGACGGTCACGCTGCGTGCAAACCAAAACGTTACGGGTCTTGCGCTTACCACATTCGGCATTGGCGTGGGCAACTTCTTCGGCGGCTCATTAATAACGCTGGTCGAGAGCGACGTCCCGTCGATCGTGCTGTCCAACACGAGCGCCTGCTTCAAGATGAGGCTGATAAATTCCGCCAACCCCGGCTGGTTTGAAGCCCTGTTTTTGAACTATACCTTCATGACCTACGCAGCGATAGCGATAGCGATAATCTGCGGCTTCATATTAAAGAGAACGAAGGTGGGCCTGCACCTGCGTGCCGTGGGCGAAAACCCCGCCACCGCCGACGCAGCCGGCATCAACGTCACTCGGTACAAGTACCTTTCGACCTGCATCGGCAGCATGATAGCGGGCCTCGGCGGAATGTACTACGTTTTGGACTACATGAACGGCATCTGGTCAAACGACGGCTTCGGTGACAGAGGCTGGCTTGCAATTGCGCTGGTCATATTCACGATATGGCGTCCCGGCGCAAGCGTGTGGGCGAGCATCCTGTTCGGCGGCCTGTACATCCTCCACATATTCATTCCGACCGGAACCGATATGGCTATCAAGGAGATATACAAGATGCTGCCCTACCTTGTCACCATCATAGTCCTCGTCGTGGTCTCCCTCCGCAAAAAGAAGGAGAACCAGCCGCCCGCCTCGCTCGGTCTGGCATATTTTAGAGAGGAACGCTAAAAATTATTTAGCCAAGAAAAAATATATTTTTCAAAAGGCGCGTTTTGCGCCTTTTTGCCGTTGATTTATTGGATAAAGGTGGTATAATGAAGAAAAAACAAGGAGAGCAACAGATGAAATACGATCGCATTTACAATTTTTCCGCAGGCCCCGCAACGATGCCGGTAGAGGTATTGGAGGAGATTGCTGCGGAGGTATTGAACTACAAGGGCAGCGGCATGGGCGTTATGGAGATGTCCCACCGCTCCAAGGTGTTCCAAACGATAGTCGATGAGGCGGAAGCCGACCTCCGCGAGCTCATGGGCATTCCGGACAACTACAAGGTGCTGTTCATTCAGGGCGGCGCAACCTTAGAGTTTGCAATGATTCCCATGAACCTGATGAAAAACGGCGTAGCGGACTACATCGTAACGGGCAACTGGTCGAAAAAGGCGTACTCCGAGGCGAAGAAGTACGGCAAGATTAACCTTATTGCCACGAGCGAGGATCGCAACTACAGCTACATTCCCGACGTTTCCGACCTGCCGATTTCCGAGGATGCGGACTACGTTTACATCTGCGAGAACGAGACTATCCACGGCACGACCTACTCCAAGCTCCCGAACACGAAGGGCAAGCCCCTGGTCTCCGACCAGTCCTCAATGTTCCTGTCCCGCCCCTGCAACGTAGCCGATTACGGCGTGATTTACGGCGGCGTTCAGAAGAACATCGGACCCGCAGGCCTTGCAATCGTTATCATCCGCGAGGACTTGATAAGATCTGATCTCGACCCCAAGGTACCCACCTATTGCCGTTTCGACACCCATGCGGACAACGGCTCAATGTACAACACCCCGAACTGCTGGGCTATCTACGTCTGCGGCAAGGTGTTCAAGTACCTCAAAAAGATTGGCGGCTTGGAGGAGATGGAGCGCATGAACATCGAAAAGGCAAAGGTGCTCTACGACTTCCTCGACAGCAGCAAGCTGTTCTACGGCACGGTTGACAAGGCGGACCGTTCCGTGATGAATGTGCCGTTTATCACCGGCGACAAGGAGAAGGATGCAGCGGTCGTTGCAGCGTCCAAGGCAGCGGGCTTTGAAAACCTCAAGGGCCACAAGAGCGTTGGCGGACTTAGAGCCTCGATTTACAACGCAATGCCCAAGGAGGGCGTTGAGGCACTGGTCAACTTCTTAAAAGAATACGAAGCAAACAACTAAGGAGAAAGATTATGATTAAAGTATTGGCAACCGACGGTATGGACAAGAGCGGCATCGCCGCATTACAAGCCAAGGGCGTACAGGTGGACTGCGACTTCTACGAGCCGGAAGCCCTCTGTGAGGCAGTAAAGAACTACGACGTTCTGGTCGTGCGTTCCGCAACAAAGGTTCGCACCGCCCAGATTGACGCAGCAGCCGAAGCGGGCAAGTTAAAGCTCATCATCAGAGGCGGCGTCGGCGTTGACAACATCGACGTCAAGTATGCCGAGGAAAAGGGCATCACGGTTCGCAACACCCCTCGGGCAAGCTCCGATGCGGTGGCAGAGCTTGCGCTTGCGCACATGTTCTCCGTTGCAAGGTTCATCTCTATTGCAGGTCACACGATGCGCGAGGACAGGTGGGAGAAGAAGAGCTACAAGGGCATCGAGCTTTCGGGCAAGACCGTGGGCATCATCGGCTACGGCAGGATTGGCCAGGCGCTCGGCAGGCGTTGTCAAGCTCTGGGCATGAAGGTTTTGGCTTATGACATCTACCATGCAGAGGGCGTTGAAAACGAGAACATGAAGTACGTCGAGCTGGACGAGCTTTTATCGGCCTCCGACATCATCTCCCTGCACACCCCGTCGCTTCCCGGTCAGCCCCTCGTAAACGAGGAGACGATAGCCAAGATGAAGGACGGCGTGATCATCATCAACACGAGCCGCGGCACGAACATCGACGAAACCGCCCTCCTAAACGCCTTGAACAGCGGCAAGGTCTACGGCGCAGGCCTCGACGTCTTTGCCGAGGAGCCGGCAAAGAACAAGGAGCTTTACAGCCACCCGAAGGTAAGCGGCACCCCGCACATCGGCGCCTCCACAGCCGAAGCCCAAAAGAAGATTGGCAAGGAGATAGTGGACCTAATCTCCGACAAGTTCGGGATATAAAATCATAGCTTAAAACAGGAAATTGCCGTTTTGCCTCTCACAGCGGGTAAAACGGCTTTTTACTTTGCTTCGACAAAAAATTTCTTAAAAAAACTTCAAAAAAAAGTAAAAAATACGTAAATTAACCCTTGCACATTTCCGCTTCCCGTGGTAAAATTAAATCAATAATAGGCTGACCCTACCTTTGTGATGCTATGTCATCGCAAAAGTTCGATACTATTTAGTGAAAAAAGACAAACTGAGGAGGAAGAAAAAGTGAAAAGATTTTGGTCAATTTTCCTGTCGATGATTATGGTTCTGGCACTGCTGCCCGCAATCACAATTACGACAAGCGCGGCAGAAACATGGAGTGAAGCTGCAATCACATCCCTATCATCAACTGATGTTGTTGTTATTACAATGACAACTTCGGGCGGCATCACTTATGCATTGCCGTCAAATGGAGGAACAGCTTCATCTCCAACTGCAACTGAAGTTACCGTTGATGGCACGTCAATCACTTCAACTGTCGCAGATGAATTGAAGTGGAACATTTCTAATGATGGTAATGGTAATTACACCATTTACCCCAACGGCACAACAGCGACATGGCTATACACGACAAATGGCAATAGCGGCGTACGTGTCGGTACAAACTCAAATAGCGTCTGGACATTGGATTCCGACTCCGGATACTTAAAACACACGGGCACAAGCAGATTTTTGGGAGTTTATACCACTGCTCCGGATTGGCGTGCCTATAATAATACGACCGGAAACACCGCCAATCAAACACTTAAAATTTACAAGCTCGAAACGACCACGACCCCTGAGCCGTCAGCCGATCCCCCTGAGGAGCCCACGCCCACGCCCACTGCCACGCCTGTACCCGATATCACGGTTACGCTAAACGACAGAGGCGCAACGACCACGATGACTTATTCGGGCACAGCGTTAGAGCTTCCCACCGACTTGGCTGATGTTGGCGCCTATAAGTTCGCAGGCTGGGTGGCAGGTACGGTTACCGACGGCACGTCAACAAGGCCCGACTTTGTAGCCAACCCCTACACCCCGACTGAGGACATCATGCTCTACGCAACTTACTCTCTGACCGAGAGCTCGGGAACAGCCACAAGCTATGTGCTTACCTCCGCAGCAAACATGGAGGAAGGAACATATCTTATCGGCGCATTGAGGAGTACTACTGCAACGGACAACTTCTACTTTGCAACCGGAGAGATATCAAGCGGTGATATGGTAGTTACGACTGCATCAACGGAGATATCTGCCGTTGACGGCGTTCGTGCTATATCAACCAAACCCGAGGGAGCAGTCGAGTTTACCTTTACCGGAAACAATGCTACGGGATATACAATCTCTCCTAACGAAGGCAGCACTTTCTTGGGCGTGACAAGCTGGTCAACGAATCGCAGGCTCGCATTTAGTGCCGATTACTCTAATATTGCTTGGACGCCGACTGAACTCACATCCGCATTGATTGCCGAAGGGTTTTACTTAGTATCGACAGGCAATGGCGAGCAGTACTACAAGGTGGGTGAAAACGCCACTGGGACAGGTGCAATACGTGGCTATTATACTAATCAAAGCGTCAGAGCCATCTACCTATTTAAGCTGGTTAGTGGTGCCACCACGACCTACACCAATTCACCGAGCGCATCGACCCATACCGTAACCCTCACCTCGGGTACGGGCTACACCTTGGCACCGATTGAAGGTACGACCAACGTGGTGAACGATAACGATTCCTTCTTCTTCACCTTAACGCTTGCAGAGGGTTACACCGACTCCACTCCCACCGTTAAGGCAAACGGAACGGTTGTTCCCTTTGATGCAGACCTCGGCACCTACTATATTGAGCATGTAACCGAGGACGTCACAGTCACGGTTGAAAATGTCGTACCCAATACATACGCCCTTTCAATATCGATAACCAACCCCGACTACGGCACCGTGACGGTCACCCGCGGCGAGGATATATTGGCAGACGGCGCAGCCATAACCTACGGTGAATCGCTGACCATTTCCGTGGATACCGGCTTAGCCTACAAGGTAACCACCTTTACGGTAAACGGCGTCAACAAATCCGTTACGGCAACCGAAACAGTTAGCGGAAATGTTGCGGTTATCGTCGAGTTCGCAGCAAAAGCGGTGTACAGGGTGAGCTACAAAAACCTCAATGCGGACTACGGCCATGAGGACGTATATGAGGGCGGAGCAGCAACGCTCCCGACCGGCATTGCATCGGTGGGCGACTATCACTTCATCGGTTGGATGATAGACGACGGCGTGGGTCTTAACGATTCGACGACCGCTCCGACGCTCCTTACGGGAAGCTATGAACCCGAGGCAGACATAACCCTTGTCGCCGTTTACAAAAAGACCGTAGGCAGTGGCAGCGAAAACGACTATACCCTTGTAACCGATGCTGCAACCTTGGCAGCCAATGACAAGCTCATCATTGTAGGCGGAGATGCTTATGCAGCAGGCATCATAACGAGCGCATCTGCGGACGAGGCCTATTTACCCTCTGTTGGCATATCCGCTCCTACGAATAATGTCATCACCATAGGCAGTGAGGCGGTGGATGTATTCACCCTCGGTGGCGATTCTTCCGGTTGGACGTTGACTTCAAAGCTCTATAATTTAAGCATTGGTTATACAAGCGGAAATGCCGTAACCTACACTCAAACCGGAGATGCCATAAAGTGGACTATTTCCATAGATGAAAATTCTCAAGCCTCTATACAGAATGTTGCTACAACCGCACGCTACCTGCAATATAACTCAAGTGCAGGCCGCTTTGCCGCATATCAGACTTCCTCGAGACAGGCCAACCCCAAGCTCTACAAGCAGGGAACGGGCGTAGCATACTACCACACCAACCCGACCCTCCCCGAAGCCTTGACGGTAACGACCCTCGGTATGGCAGCCCGCTACGACAAGACGGCGGTACGCTTCGGCGGCGGAGTAACCTTCGAGGCCCTGCAATCCATAAACGTCGGTGACACGGTTGACTACGGCTTCCTGATTAACGCCTACAACGGAACCTCTATGGCCGAGAATTGGGCAAGCCGTTCCGCAGCAGGCGCAGCCTTCACTTGGACACAGGCCATGGAGGACGCCGCAACAGCCGAGGAGCTCGTAGCTGTTATAAGAGCAACGGGAACCAAGGTTTGGAAGTACGATTCCGCAAACGACAGGATAGAGTTTGCCGTAATCATCCGAGATAGCGGCACACCGTCGGGCTTTGCCGATATAGAGTGGCTCGCAAGGGCATACATTACGGTAAACGGCACTCAGACCCGTGCAACCTTGGCAAAGCAGAATTCCTGCAACAAGATACTGAGCGGAATAGCCTCCGGCGACTATGTTCCCTCAACTGATGTAGCTTAAGAAAGGAGGACAGAACGATGCAGAAATATGAAACAGCAAAAATCGAAGTAACCAAGTTTCAGCCGACAGACGTTATCATGACCTCGGGCGTATGGTACCCCGGTTACAATGATAACTATGATGAGAACAACGCTCCCGGTTACGATGCGGGGGACATCTGGTCTGACCTCTTTGGCGGCAATCCGTAAAGGACGACTGCCAAAAAACAAAAAACCGTTCAAAACCCAAGGGGCAATGCTTTGCACTGCCCCTTAAGCATATTCAAATTGAAAATCGCTATATTTTCCTTGCGCACGGGCATAGATGTTGTTATAATATAGCATGAGAAAATATGTAAGGAGAATGATATGGAACAACAGGCAATTACAGCCATAAGAGTATTGGCGGCGGAGGCTATTCAAAAGGCGAACAGCGGCCACCCCGGGCTTGTCATAGGCAGTGCACCGGCGGTCTACACGCTTTGGAAGCAGATGAAACACAACCCTCATAACCCCGCATGGACGGCTCGAGACCGCTTCGTTTTGTCGGCGGGACACGCTTCGATGCTGGAGTATTCGCTTTTGCACTTCTTCGGCTACGGGCTTACGATGGACGACATTAAAAACTTCCGTCAATGGGGCAGCAGAACGCCCGGACATCCCGAATACGGCCACACCGCAGGCGTCGAAGCCACGACGGGCCCGCTCGGGCAGGGCTTTGCAATGGCGGTGGGCATGGCTATGGCAGAGGCGCACATGGCAGCCAAGTACAACCGCAACGGCTACAAGATAGTCGACAACTACACCTACACGGTTTTAGGCGACGGCTGCATGATGGAGGGCGTTGCCGCAGAGGCGGCATCCATGGCAGGCACCATGAAATTAGGAAAGCTGATAGCCCTGTACGACAGCAACAAGATTACGATAGAGGGCGACACCGACATAACCTTCAAGGAGGACGTTGCGGGACGGTTTACCGCCTACGGCTGGCATGTTCAGACTGTTGAGGACGGGGAGGACACCAAAGCTATCGAAGCGGCGATAAAGTGTGCCAAGGAGGTTTTGGATAAGCCCTCGCTGATAATCTACAAGACCGTAATCGCAAGGGGAACGCCGGTTGCGGGCACCGCAAAGGCGCACGGCAGCCCCTTGGGTGATGAAAACATTAAAAAGATGAAGGAAACCTACGGCTGGGCAAACGACGAGGCCTTCGACATTCCCGCCGAGGTCTATGCGCACTTTGAAAAGCTGACCGCCCCCTGCCAAGGCTACGAGGACGAGTGGAACAGGCTCTTTGAAGCCTACAAAAACGCCTACCCCGAGCTTGCAAAGCAGTGGGAGCTTGACCACAAAAAGGAGCTTCCGATAGATCTTTTGGACGACGAGGATTTTTGGAAGTTTGAGGGCAAGACGGCGTCCCGCGCATCGAGCGGCGAGGTCTTAAACCGCTTGGCTGCAAGGATTGAAAACCTGTTCGGCGGCAGCGCCGACCTTGCGCCCTCCAACTGCACCTACCTAAAGGGCAAGGGCGACTTCTCCGCCGATAGCTATGAGGGCAAAAACCTGCATTTCGGCATACGCGAGTTTGCAATGGCAGCAGCCTGCAACGGCATTGCGCTCTACGGCGGGCTCAGAACCTTCTGCGCCACCTTCTTCGTGTTTGCGGACTACCTAAAGCCCGCACTCCGCCTGTCGGCTCTTATGAACCGTCAAGTCATCTATGTTCTTACCCACGACAGCATAGGAGTAGGCGAGGACGGCCCCACGCATCAGCCGATAGAGCAGCTTGCAATGCTTCGTGCTACTCCAAACTGCCTTACCTTCCGCCCCGCCGATGCAAGGGAGGTTGCGGCAGGCTACATTGCAGCCCTAACCCACGACTGCCCGACCGTGCTTGCACTGTCAAGGCAGAACCTTCCCCTGTATGACAAGAGCGGCAAAGACGCCCTAAAGGGAGCCTACATTCTGCGCGAGCCCAAGGGAACCCCCGATGTTATACTCATGGCAAGCGGCTCCGAAGTAGAGTGCCTGTTCAAGGCTGCAGACGTGCTTTCGGTGCAGGGCTTTACCGCAAGGATAGTATCGGTGCCGAGCTTTGAACTGTTCGAAGAGCAGAGCGAGGAATACAAAAAGAGCGTGTTCCCCGATTCTATAAGGGCAAGGGTGGCAGTGGAAGCTGCAGCCCCGTTCGGCTGGCATAAATATGTGGGCTTGGACGGCGCAATAGTCGGAATCGAGGGCTTCGGTGCCTCCGCACCCGCAAACCGCATATTCGAAGAGTACGGCTTCACGGGCGAGAATATCGCAAAGGTAGCCTTAAAGGTGATAAAGGGATGAGCTACGGCTCAATCTTGGAACTCATAGGCAAAACTCCGCTTGTAGAGCTTTCCCGCCTAAGCTGTAAACTCCAACTGAATATCAAGCTGTACGGAAAGGTTGAGGCCTTCAACCCCTCCGGCAGCAGCAAGGACAGGGCAGCATACAACATGCTGCTCTGCGCCATGCAGCAGGGAAAACTCCAAAAGGGCAGCACCGTAATCACCGCCACGAGCGGCAACACCGGCGTAGCCCTCGCAATGGCTTGTGCGGTCATGGGCATTTCGCTCATCGTCACCATGCCCGAAAACATGAGCGCAGAACGCATAAAGCTCTTAAAAGCCTACGGCGCAAGCGTCGTACTTACCTCCGCCGCCGAGGGCATGACAGGAGCGGTAGAGCGGGCAAACGAGCTTTCAAAGCAGCTCTCAAACAGCATCATCCTCGACCAATTCACCGATATGGCAAACCCTAAAGCCCACGAGGAAACGACCGCAAGGGAGATAATAGCGGACCTTGGTTACCCCGACGCCTTCATAGCAGCCATTGGCACGGGCGGCACGATAAGCGGAACGGGCAAGGTACTCAAGGAGGGAGGAACGAGGATAATCGGCGTGGAGCCTTTGGAATCCCCGCTCTTGACAAAGGGGCAGGCAGGCTCTCACGGCATCATGGGCATAGGCGCAAACTTCGTACCCGCCACCCTAAATTTGAACGTGATTGATGAAATTCTCACGGTCTCCACCGAGCAGGCAAAAAACACAATGCTCCTGCTTGCAAGGACGGAGGGCATCTTTTGCGGAATCTCATCGGGCGCAGCCGTGGCAGCAGCGGTCGAACTCTCCAAAAGAGCCGAGTTTAGAGAAAAGACCGTTGTGGCACTTCTTCCGGACACGGGCGAACGCTATCTTTCGACACTGTAATATATATTTCAAAAAGGGGCAAAAAAGCCCTTTTTTCTTATTGACAAAAATCTTAAAATCTGCTTTAATGAGATGAAAAGTTTAGAAACTCTAAACTTTAAGTTTAGAAAGGGTTGACCGCCGTGGAGATTGGAAACAAGATAAAGAGGATGCGGCTGCGCCTCGGCTTAACGCAGGAGGAGCTTGCGGCTCGAACGGAGCTTACAAAGGGCTTTATTTCGCAGCTTGAGCGGGACATTACCTCGCCCTCGATCGCAACGCTCATGGATATTTTGGAAGCGCTCGGCTCCGACGTCGGCTCGTTTTTCAACGAAAAGACGCAGGAAAAGGTTGTTTACAAGCAGGAGGATATGTTTGTAAAGGAGGACACGGAGCAGGGCTGCACGGTCTGCTGGCTCGTTACCAATGCCCAAAAGAACGAACTGGAGCCTATCTTAGTCACCCTGTCTGCGGGCGGGCACACGAACGAGGACGATCCCCACGAGGGCGAGGAGTTCGGCTACGTGCTCTCCGGCACGGTAATTTTGATAGACGGCGACAGACGCTTTAGAATCAAAAAGGGCGACGGCTTCTACTTCCACCCGAGCGGCGTTCACTACTTACAAAACGGCGGCAAATCCGAGGCAAAGGTGCTTTGGGTCTGCACCCCGCCTTCATTTTAGGAGAGATTATGAAAGACGAACACTTGATTGAACTGATTGACGTATCCAAGGACTACAACGGCGATGTGGCGTTGGAGCATATCAACCTCTACATTAAGGACGGGGAGTTTGTAACCCTTCTCGGTCCCTCGGGCTGCGGAAAGACTACGATGCTCCGACTTATTGCGGGCTTTATCATGCCGTCAAGCGGCAGGATTGAGATGAACGGCGTCGATATCGCAAAGATTCCGCCCTACAAGCGTGAGGTCAACACGGTGTTCCAAAAGTACGCCCTGTTCCCGCATCTGAACGTGTTTGATAACATTGCGTTCGGTTTGAAGATAAAAAAGCTCAAAAAGCCCGAAATAGAGGTCAAGGTCAACGAGATGTTAAAGCTCGTCAACCTCGAGGGCTACGGCAAGCGCTGGATAGATCAGCTCTCCGGCGGTCAGCAGCAGCGGGTAGCTATTGCCCGTGCGCTCGTCAACGAGCCCAAGGTGCTGCTTTTGGATGAGCCGCTGGGGGCGTTGGACTTAAAGCTGCGTCAGGAGATGCAGGTGGAGCTAAAGCGTATGCAGCAGCAGCTCGGCATCACCTTCATCTACGTCACCCACGATCAGGAGGAGGCGCTAACGATGTCCGACACGATAGTCGTCATGAAGGACGGCGTGATTCAGCAGATAGGCAGGCCCACCGATATATACAACGAGCCGAAGAACGTGTTTGTAGCGGACTTCATAGGCGAGAGCAACATCATTGCGGGCATCATGCTTGAGGACTATCGGGTCAGGATGAACGGTGCGGTCTATCGTTGCGTCGATGCTGGCTTTGGCAAGAACGTCGAGGTCGATGTTGTAGTAAGGCCCGAGGATATAGACATAATCGAACCTCAGAAGGCGAGGATATCCGGCACGGTTTCGAGCGTCGTTTTCATGGGCGTGCATTACGAGGTCTTGGTGGATTGCGGCGGCTACGAGTGGATAGTCCACACTACCGAGGTTGCCACCGAGGGGCAGCACGTTGGGATTTCCATCCCCAAGGACGCAATTCACATCATGAAAAAGACGAGGCAGACCAACATCTTCGATTGCGAGGTTTACCCCGACGACCATGAGATTTACATCGATGACAAGTGCTTCTACTGCGATGATGTAGAGGGCTTTGCACACAAGGAGAAGGCGCTGGTGCAGATAAGACCGGCTGATGTTGAGATAGTTGCGCCGCAGGACGCACGGCTCACGGGTTCGGTCAAGGCCTGCATATTCTTGGGCACGCATTACGAGATTACAATCTCCTGCGAGGAAAACGATTGGATAGCCTATTCCCCCGAATTTTTGGAAGACGGCGAGGAGGTAGGCATCTTGGTGGCGGCGGATAAGCTCTCCCTGTCGCATAACGAGGAAGACTAAAGATGAAGCGCAAGATTTTCGCCTATCCCTATATAGTCTGGATGCTGCTGTTCATTCTGGCACCGATGCTGTTCATCCTCTACTATGCGTTCAACATCAACGGAACCTTCACGGTATCGGGCGCATGGGCGGTGTTTTCCAATGCGGATACTTGGAGCGGGCTTTGGGACTCCGTTGTGGTCTCGCTTATAACGACAGCCCTCTGTCTTTTGATAGGCTACCCCGCCGCCTACATACTCTCCCGCATGAAAAAATCGGTTGCGGGGCTGATGTCGGTCTTGCTCGTACTTCCGATGTGGATGAACTTTGTCCTCAGAACCTATGCGTGGCAGGCGATACTTAGGGACTTCGTTCCCGATGTGTTGGGACTTCCGAGCATAATGTACACGCAGGCTGCGGTCATGCTTGGACTCGTCTACAACTTCTTGCCGTTTATGATACTTCCGCTCTATACCACGCTGTCCAAGATGGACAAGAGCTACATTGAGGCAGCGAGGGACTTGGGTGCAAACGGCTTTGTAACGTTTTTCAGGGTGGTTCTGCCCCTGTCTGTTCCGGGCATAGTATCGGGAATAACCATGGTGTTTATCCCCTCAATCACGGCGTTCACGGTGCCTGCCATGCTTGGCGGCGGCATGAACGAGCTGTACGGCAACATGATAGAGCGGGCGTTCAAGATGCTCGCCTCCGAGGGCAACTACTCCTACGGCAGCAGCCTTGCAATAGTCCTGTTCGTCTGCGTCATAATAAGCACGGTTATCATGAACCGCATGGATAAGAATCAAAAGGAAGGGGGACAGCTCTGGTGAAAAAGTTCGGAAAAATTCTTAGGGGTTCATACCTGTCACTGTTGTTCCTGTTCCTGTACATTCCGATAATCTACCTTATCGTGTACTCGTTCAACGACTTCACGACGGCTACGGGCAGGGTTGTCTACTCAAACCTCGGAAGGTGGAGCGGGTTTACGCTCGAAAACTATTCTCAGATATTCAAGGGCGATGCGCTCGACTCCATCTTGGTCACCTTGGAGCTTGCAATAGTTTCGAGCATAGTTGCAACCGTGATAGGAACTGCGGCTGCGATTGGCATACAGTCGATGAAGCGCAGGTCTCGCACGGCGGTTTTGAACGTCAGTCAGCTTCCTATGGTAAATCCCGACCTTGTTACGGGCATAACCTTTATGATGCTGTTTGCGTTTGTAAACTCCCTGCTTGTAAAGATGAACATGGAGCGGATAGGGGATATGACAAGGCTTTTGATAGCGCACATCTCGTTCTCGATACCCTACGTGATATTCTCGGTGCTGCCAAGGCTTAAGCAAAGCTCCGATATGCTCTACGAGGCGGCAATGGACCTTGGCTGCACGCCGCTGCAGGCAATGTGGAAGGCGGTTATTCCCGATATCTTCCCGGGGATAACCTCGGGCTTTATAATGGCGTTTACAATGTCGCTCGATGACTTCGTCGTCAGCTACTTTGCGGGCACGGGCGAGCACAGCACGCTCTCGGTCTACATATATTCGGCTGCAACCAAGGGCTCACACGGGGTCAACCCTGCGCTTGCAACGATAATATTCATCCCCCTCGTGGCTCTTCTGCTTGCGGTGAATCTTAGAAACATCCGCAAGGAGCGCAACTACGAGATACAAAATAAAAAGGTAAAAATGAAAAACGGAGGTAAATGAAAAATGACAACAAAGAAAAGAATCGCCCTTTTGGTGGCACTGCTCATGGTGTTTAGCTGCCTGTTTACAGTGGGCTGCGGCTCCGACGATTCCAAGACGCTGAACATCCTAAACTGGGGTGACTATATCGACCCCGAGCTTATCGAACAGTTTGAAGAGGAGTACAATGTTACCATCAACTACTCCGAGCTTCCGAGCAATGAGGAGATGCTGATAAAGCTGCGTTCATCGGACAACATCTACGATCTGTGTTTCCCGTCCGATTACATGATAGAAAAGCTGCTTGCCGAGGACTTGATAGCCCCCTTGAATAAGGATAACATTCCGAATCTTGCGAACATCGATGCCGAAATCATGGACATTGCAGCCTCGTTTGACGAGGGCAACACCTATTCGGTTCCCTATATGTGGGGCACGGTGGGCATCCTTTACAACACCACGATGGTGGATGAACCCGTCAGCAGCTGGAACATCCTCTGGGACGAGAAGTATGCGGGTCAGATTTTAATGTACGACAGCGTCCGTGACTCCATTGCAGTGTCATTGATACGCTTGGGCTACGATATCAATACAAGGAATGCCGATGAGGTCAAGGAAGCAGCCGACGAGCTCATCTGGCAAAAGCAGAACGTGCTCTTGGCATACGGCACCGACGATATTAAGACCACGATGATAAACGGCAAGGCAGCGCTTGCGGTCATATATTCGGGCGATGCGTTCTATTGTTGCGAGGAGAACACCGACCTTGCCTATGCGGTTCCCGAGGAGGGCAGCAACATCTGGTTCGACAACATCGTAATCCCAAAGAGCTCCGACAATAAGGAACTTGCAGAGCAGTTTATAAACTTCCTCTGCGATGCCGAGGTTGCCCGTCAGAACACCGAGTACATCTACTATTCCACCCCGAATGCGGAGGCGCTGAAGCTGCTCGACGCCTATTTTACCGAGAACGAGACCTACAATCCGAGCGAAGCAATCCGTTCCCGCTGTGCGATATTCCACGATTTGGGGGACTTCACCGATGTGTTCAATACCGAGTGGGAAAGGCTTAAGACGTCTTAAGAGGTGAACTATGAACGATATTTTGAAGTATCTGCGAGAGCTGATTGCAATCGACAGTCCGACCGGCTTTTTCCATAAGACGGATGAGTACATCATAAGCGAGCTTAAAAAGTTAGGCTTCAGCCCCAAAACTCAGGTCAAGGGCGGGGTGGTTGCCGAGCTTGGCGGCAGCGGAAATGCGCTCTGCATAGCAGCCCATGCCGACACGATAGGGCTCATGGTTCGCAGAATCAATCCCAACGGCACCGTGGTGGTTACAAACCTCGGAGGCCTGCATCCGTTCTATTGCCTCGATGCGAACGTTCGGGTATATTCGAGGGGCGGCAAGGTCTACACCGGCGTAATGCGCAGGGCAAACCCGAGCGTCCACCTCATGAGTGAAGAGGAGCGGGGCGCCGAGTTGGACTTTGAAAAGAACCTGTTTCTGGTCTTGGATGAGGTAACCTCCTCTAAAAAGGAAACGGAGGCGCTTGGTATCTGCTGCGGCGATTGCGTTGCAGTGGAGCCGAACTATATTGAAACGCCGTCGGGCTTTATCAAGAGCAGATTCTTGGACGATAAGGCAAGCTGCGCCGTCCTGCTTGCGCTTGCAAAGAAGGTCAGCGAGGGCAGGGTTAAGCTCAACCGCAGGGTTTGCCTTATGTTCACCGAATACGAGGAGATAGGGCACGGCGGAGCAAAGATTCCCGAGGATATTTATGACTTTTTAGCGGTAGATATCGGCTGCGTAGGCGTAAATCACTATTCTGACGAGCGCAAGGTCACGATTGGCGTAAAGGACGCCGCCTTCCCTTACCATACCGACTTGGTAAATGAGATGGTTGATAAGGCTAAGGCAAAAGGAATAGATTATGTTCTGGATATGATGCTCCCCCGCTACGGTTCGGATGCAAACGTAGCCCTAAGAGCCGGCTACGACGTCCGACACGGACTCATAGGCCCCGGCGTATTGGAAACCCACGGCTACGAGCGCACCCATAAGGACGCATTGAAGGCAACCTATGAGCTGATTGAAAGCCTTGTATAAAGTCCTTGCTTAAAGGCTAAAACGAAGCTATTAAAAATGAGGTCGAAGCCCACGCTTCGACCTCTTAATCATATTTTTCTATTCAACCGGTACGTTGGGGGTCAAGCGATTCAAGGCACGTTTTGCATCGGCCTTTTCCTTGGCTTCATCCGCTGCCCTTTTCACATCGTCACGAACGAGCTGTTCGATTTCGTTGCAAAGCTCGGGGTTGTCACGGAGGAACAGGCGGGCGTTATCCCTGCCCTGCGCCATCCTAAGATCGCCGTAGGAGAACCACGAACCGCTCTTGACGATGATTCTGCGATCGACCGCCATATCCAAAATGGAGCCTTCACGGGATATTCCCTCACCGAATATCATATCGAACTCAGCGGTGCGGAACGGGGGCGCAACCTTGTTTTTCACCACCTTGACACGGGTGCGGTTGCCGATGAACTCGGTGCCGTTTTTAAGGCTTTCCACCCTGCGAACGTCCAAACGTACCGAGGAGTAGAACTTGAGCGCCTTGCCGCCGGGGGTGACCTCGGGGTTTCCAAACATCACGCCAACCTTCTCGCGAAGCTGGTTTATGAAGATAAGAACGCAGTTTGTCTTGGAGATTACACCCGTGAGCTTGCGCAGGGCTTGGCTCATCAACCTCGCCTGCAAACCCACGTGAGCATCGCCCATATCGCCCTCTATTTCCGCCTTGGGCACGAGGGCTGCCACCGAGTCTACGACTATGATATCGATGGCACCGCTGCGAATCAGAGCCTCGGCAATGTCGAGCGCCTGTTCGCCGGTATCGGGCTGGGACACATAGAGCTCATCGACCCGAACGCCGAGATTTCGAGAATAGACCGGGTCCAATGCGTGTTCCGCATCGATAAAAGCAGCCGTGCCGCCCGCAGCCTGTGCCTGAGCTACTGCATGTAGGGCAAGCGTGGTCTTACCGGAGGATTCCGGCCCAAATATTTCAATAATTCTGCCCCTCGGAAGTCCTCCGACTCCGAGTGCAAGATCCAGCTCGAGACAGCCGGTGGGTATCACCGACACCCCGCTGCTTGGGGAGTTATCCCCGAGTTTCATAATTGCGCCCTTGCCAAATTGTTTCTCAATCTGCGACAAGGCGATTTCCAATGCTTTATCCTTTTCCATGCCCATTCCCTATAATTTTCCTTTCACAATCTAACGACTTATTATACCATATTCCTGCGCAGCATGTCCAGCGCATTTAACACTGCAGTTAAACGAATTCTATCCCTATCACCGAAAAGTTGGAACCCATTGACCATGATTGTTTCATTGGTTGCAAGCGCAACATAGACAAGTCCCACGGGCTTATCGGCGGTTCCGCCCGAAGGCCCCGCAATGCCGGTTGTGGCAATTGCAAGATCGGTTCCCGCCCTAACCTTCATGCCCGCAGCCATCTCTATTGCGCACTCGATAGATACCGCTCCAAAACGCTTTAGGGTCATATCCTTCACACCGAGCCTGCGAATTTTCGCCTCATTGGAATAGGTTATTGCTCCCTCTACAAAGTATTTCGAGCTGTCGGGAAGGTCGATAAAGGCGGAGGATAAAAGCCCACCCGTGCAGCTTTCGGCAACCGAAAGCGTAAGCCCCTTTTCGATAAGTGCCTTGTGACAGACCATGGGCAGCGTCTCCCCGTCTATCGAGTAGACGAAGTCGCCCAAGATATCCCTAATCTTTTCAATCACGGGTGTAACCATAGAAAGCCCCTCCTCTCTGCAACTGCATCTTGCGGTAATACGAAGCGTAACCTCTCCTGTTTTCACGTAAGGCGCAACGGTTGGATTGGTTCCCGAAAACAGTTCCCTCAGCCTGAAGGCAACATCCGCCTCGCCCATGCCGAATATGCGCACCTCCCTCGAATAGAGGATGTGATTGCTGCGCTTATCGAGGTAGGGGAGGACGAAATTTATAAACATCGGCTGCAGCTCACGGGGCGGTCCGGGCATTAAAATTGCAGCCTTGCCGTCCTTTTCGATTATGCAGCCGGGGGCGGTGCCGTTGGGATTGTCCAAGATTATCGCATCCTCGGGGAACATAGCCTGCTTTTTGTTGTTGTCGGAAACCAAGCGCCCCTTTTCTTCAAAGTAGCCGACTATCTTTTGCCACTCGTTTTCAAACAGCACGAGGGGTTTTCCCATAGCAGCGCAGACGGTCTCCTTGGTGAGGTCGTCGTCGGTGGGTCCGAGACCCCCCGAAAGGATTACAACGTCCGCACGGGCAAGGGCCTTGTTCACCGCCTCCGTCAGCCGTGCGGGGTTGTCGCCCACGACTAACTGGTGGTAGAGGTCTATGCCTCGGGGCGCAAGCTCCTTCGATATGAATTGAGCGTTGGTGTTGAGTATCTGCCCCATCAAAAGTTCGGTTCCTACACAGATTAGTTCCGCAATCATTTGAATGAAATCACCTTTCTGTTTTTATAAAGGTATTCTGCACAGGAATAGACCGACGCAATCAAAGCGACTGCCGTGACCGCCCACATGCAAATTAAAAAGACGGTCGTCATTACGGGTGCAAAGTTAAATATCCACTCGTCCTTGAGCAGCCAAAACGGGATGGCAATGCACTGAAAGACGGTCTTAATCTTACCCGTAATGCCTGCAGCGATAACGGTGCCGCCTTTTGCAGCCACAAGCCTAAAGCCCGATATAATGAACTCTCGCCCGATAAAGAGAAAGGTCAAAACGGCGGGAAAGCTCTTAAATTCCACGAGCATAATGAAGGCGGAGCAGACCAAGAGCTTGTCGGCAATCGGGTCTAAAAACCGTCCAAAGTCCGAACAGAGGTTGTGCTTCCTTGCATACCGTCCGTCGAGGGCGTCGGTTATGGAGGCAAGTATAAACACCACCGTGGCAAGCCACATGTTGAAGGAGAGCGGCAGGTAGAAGCACAGAATCAGGACAGGAACCATCAGGATTCTGAGCATAGTAAGTTTGTTTGCAAAATTCATAGCGATTCACCTCTCATATCATAGCAATCCGCCTCGGTGAGACGTATGGGGATGTAGCAGCCCGTGCCGTGGAAGGCCCTGCGGGGAACGAGCACCTGTCCATCGGCGTCGGGTGCAAAGCGCATCGTGCGCCCGTAGCTAAAGTTTTCGTCCATGCTCTCAATCAGCAGCTCGCATTCCTCCCCGATTCTGCCTTGGTTGAGCGCAAGGGAAATCGTCTGCTGCTGTCGCATGAGGGCGTCAAGCCTTTCCTGCTTTACCTTATCGGGAATTTGATTTTCCATATCGGCAGCGGCGGTGTTCTCCTCGATTGAATAGGCAAAGCAGCCCACACGGTCAAACGGATAGTCGCGCAAGAACTGCATAAGTTCCGCAAACTGTGCCTCCGTTTCCGAGGGGAAGCCAACCATCATCGTGGTTCGCAGTGTGAAATTGGGGTAGTGCGTCCTAATATAATCCAATACGGAGCAGATGTGCCTCTTGTCGCCCCGTCGGTTCATCGCCCTTAGGATGTCGTCGTTGATGTGTTGAAGCGGCATATCGAGGTAGGGCACGAGCTTATCCCCGCCCGAAAGCGTGTCCAAAAGCTCATAGTTGACGGTGTCGGGATAGGTGTACAGCACCCGAATCCAGTGCAGCCCCGATATCCTGTCCAGCTCCTTCAAAAGCGGAATCAAGCGGGGCTTGCCGTATATGTCCCTTCCGTAGCCGGAGGTGTCTTGGGCAATCAACGTAAGTTCGGTAACGCCCAAGTCCGCAAGCCGCTTCGCCTCGTCTATCAAGTCCTTTTCGGGCACGCTCTTCAAGCCCTTGCGAATAAGCGGAATGGCGCAGTAGGTGCAGCGGTTGGAACAGCCGTCTCCGATTCTTAGATAGGCTCGGTACGGCGGGGTCAGAAGCAGGCGGGGGAGACAGTCCTTTTGCACAGGGGAGTTCAAAAGAGCGGGCAGTTTGTCGTATTCGTGCACGCCAATGAAGATATCGACCTCGGGCAGCTCCTTTTTCAGCTCCTCACGGTACCTCTCAATGAGGCAGCCGGTGGCAACCAAGGTCTTGCATCTTCCATGCTTTTTGTATTCCGCCATTTCCAAGATTGCATTTATCGATTCCTGCTTTGCAGGCAGGATAAAGCCACAGGTGTTGACTATTAAAATGTCGGCGTCATAGGGATCGGACACGAACTTAAAGCCCGCCCCGTATAAGAGTCCAAGCATATTTTCGGTATCGACGAGATTCTTTGCGCAGCCGAGCGAAACAACGCCAATGTTCATCAGTTTGTACTGCCCTCCGTGCCGCCCTCAAGCGGTTCCCCAAATTCCTCTTCAAATTGCGCCCGCTTAATCAAAACCTTGCGGGGCTTGCTGCCGTCAAAGCCCGACACATAGCCGTGCTGTTCCATTATATCGATAAGGCGGGCAGCACGGGCATAGCCCACCCTCAGCTTGCGCTGTACCATGGATATGGATGCCTGCTCGCTCATAATCACTATTCTGACGGCTTCTGCAAGAAGCTCGTCCTCCTGCTTGCCGTTGCCAAAGGCGCCGCCCGTGGCCCCGCCCTTTGCGGAGCTGTTGAGGTCATCCAACACCTTCTGGTCGAATTGCGGCTCGGCGTTCACCTTAAAATGCGAGGTGACCCGCTCAACCTCCTCGTCGGACACGAAGGCGCATTGCAGACGCACGGGCTTGTTCGAGCCGTTGGGATGGAAGAGCATATCGCCCCGCCCCAACAGTTTTTCGGCGCCGGTGCTGTCAAGGATGATTCGTGAGTCTATGGAGGAGCTAACCGCAAAGGCACAGCGGGAGGGTATGTTGGCCTTGATAAGACCGGTGATAACGTCGGCAGAGGGCCTCTGGGTAGCTACGATAAGATGTATGCCCGCAGCCCTGCCCAGCTGTGCGACACGGCAGATGGAGTCCTCAACCTCGTCGGGCGAGACCATCATAAGGTCGGCAAGCTCGTCGATGATAACTACCACCTGCGGCAGTTTGCAGGCGGGATCCGTTTGCAGCTCGTTAAAGCGTGCAAGGTCTCGTGCGCCGAGTTCGCTGAACTTTTTGTAGCGCATCGTCATCTCGTTGACCGCCCAGCGCAGGGCGGAGGCAGCCTTTTTGGGGTCGGTAACGACGGGAATCAGAAGATGGGGTAGGGTCGCAAAGACCGATAGCTCAACCATCTTGGGGTCGACTAAGATTAACCGCAGCTCGGCGGGGGAGGACTTGTATATCATTGAGATAATCAAGTCGTTTATGCACACGCTCTTTCCGGAGCCGGTGGAGCCCGCAATAAGCATGTGCGGCATCTTTGCAAGGTCGGCAACTATTACCTTGCCGCCGATATCCTTGCCGAGCGCCATCGTAATTGGCGATTTTGCACCCTTAAATTCGGTGCTCTCGATTATGTCGCGAAGCAGAACGGTTGCAGCGTTCTTGTTGGGAATCTCAATGCCCACGGCAGCCTTGCCGGGGATGGGTGCCTCTATCCTGACTCGGGGTGCGGCAAGCGCAAGGGCTATGTCGTTGGATAGGGTAGTTATGCGGTTGACCCTTACGCCGGGTGCGGGCTGAAGCTCAAAGCGGGTAACGACGGGGCCTACCGCAATGTTTACGACCTTGGCGGAGATGTTGAAATTCATCAGCGTCTCTTCGAGCAGGCGTGCAGTAGCCTGCGGTCCCTCGGTGGGCCTTGCATAGGTTATCTGAGGCTTGTTCAAACAGTCGATTGAGGGAGGGACGTAGACGGGCGGGGGAGCGGTCTCCACCGCAATCTCGGGGAGGGGTTCGTTCTTCTCCCTCGCAGCCGCTTTGGTCACGGGGGTTACCACCTCGTCCTTGTAGGAGGGAGCAACCGCCTCCTCCTTGGCAGGGATGACCAACACGTCGTCCATCGGCTCAAAGTCGAGTTTATCGGAGGCCGAGGGCACGGGGTCTGCAACTACGGGTGCGTCCTTGGGCCGCTTTTCGAGCTTGCCGCTTACTGGCATAAAGGACAGCGGATCCTCACCCTTGGGCTTTACGGGTTCTGCAACGGGCACTGTAAAGGCCTCATCAAAGGGAACCTTCTTGCGCCTCGTGCGCTTTGCAGGCTTGATTTCATCGTTGACGGATGCGGTGTACAGCTTTTGCTTTTTGTTCGGGGTTGCGGGAGTCTCTTCATCTACGAAGTCCACCTTATCCAACACGTGGGAGATATTTTGCTTGAACATATCCGCAAAGGTTTTGAGCGAGATTCTCGTTATCAGCATAAGGCAGATTACGAGAACTGCAATGATTACAACGTAGGCGAGCGCATTGCCGCCTATTATCTGCAAAAGATAGGCGATAACGCCGCCTATAACCCCACCGCCCTTGCCCGAAAGCCCGAGCTTCCAAACCTCGGACACATAGCTTCCAAAGGCAATGTTCTTCTCATCCGCCTGAAAGGGGATGTTGGATGCAAGGTGGATGAGCGCAACCGCAAATACTCCGGTCAGGATGATAACTACCTTGCTGCCGCCAAGCCTCTCCGACTTGCGGCTGACTATCGTGAGAATGCCCAAAACGGCGAGGATAACGGGGATTGCATAGGCGAACATGCCCATGGTTCCCTTGAAAAACGGAACGAGCCACGAGGCTATCCAGCCCGCTGCTGCGCCGTATATGTATATTCCGAGCAGGATTCCAACCGCAATAAGGACGATGCCCAAGATATCGGAGTTTCGAGCCGAGCGCACCGAATCCCGATTTTTTGCATTGCCCTTGCTTGCGGCCGCCTTCTTTGCAGGCTGCTTTTTTGCGTTCTTTTTCGCCTTTGCCATGAATTCACCTCGCAATATTACATCACTTTATTATACACTATCACAAGCCGAAACGCAAGCAATATAAAAAGCCCCGCAATTTCACATGAAGCTGCGGGACTCGTTAGAAACATCAGCCTATTGCTTTTTGCGACGCTTGGTTCTCCAAAGCGAAACTATGGAGCAGATTGCAAGGGCGAGGCCGAGTCCAATCATGACCTCCTCAAGATACATCGTGAGGAAAAAGCTGTCGCTTAAAAAGTGGAGCAGCGGATTATATACATCGAGAATCGCAAACAAAATGTACACGCAGCCCAAAACTATGAGCATGTTTGCAAATATGAGGGACAAGGTTCTGAAAACTCTTTTATACTGTGGCATGTTCTTTTACCTCCTATGCTGTGGGAATCTCTGCGATGTAGAGAATATCGCTCGTGCCGCGGGAATCGTGCGCAAAGGTTACATTGTTGTACCACATGGCTGCCGAGCCACCGCCGTCAAGGTTGTAGGCAACTTTCAGCCCCAAATCATAGCAGAGCTGCGACAGTTCCACCAGCGAATAACCTTCCGAGTCGCCGCCGTCACGCTTACCCTCGACCACGATGAACGCATAATGCCCCGGCTCGTAATAACCCACCACGGTTCGCGGATTTTTGGGGTTGACCGAAGAGTTAAACGAGGTCATAGGCTGCCCGTCATCCAAAAGCTCCGGCCCGAAATACCATATCTGATAGGGACCCCTGGCATAGATGGCGTCATAGTCTATCGTGTCGGTCTTGTAATTATAGGTCTCCATTTCGCCGTCCCAGTAGAGGATGCAGATATCCTCACTAAGCTCCTTATTGTGGTATTCAAGTCCGTTACGAACGATCCAGCCGCGGGTGCTGGAGTTTATCGCCATATCACCGTTTACAGCAACTATGGCGCCGACTTGGGGAGCCAATTCGTAGGTATGATACTTATTCTCTCCGTCGTACCATGTCTTAAAGCAGTTTATGTCCTGAATATAGATGTCGGCAACCTGATAATGCACGCCTTCAACCTCGTAATAGGTGACCTCGATATCGATGTTCTCGCTTGCGTAGCGGGTGTCGGTTTGAATAATGCCGTTATACGAGAACTTGTCGGGGAAACGGTTCCCGCAAAGGCCGGTAATCTCGGGCGTCGAGGTAGCACTTGAGCCCTGCTCACCCCCATCGGTGGGATTGGCAGAGGCGTTGGGATCGGGCGTTTCGGCGTCAACCGAATCGCCTGCGCTCGCATAGATGTTTATATCCGAGGCATCGCCCGATTGACTTACGGGTGTTGCAAGCGCAACCGGCTCGTCCGTGCCGTGAACGTTGAACCAATTAAACGAGTTGGTGAGTATTGCCAATGAAATCAAGATAAAGGCTATGGCATCGACTATCAGCATCAACGCCAATTTCTGTCCGCTTCTCATTTTGTTTCAGTTTCCTTCTTTCTGTATTTATAGACGAATGTTCGCTGCAGGATAAAGGTGATGGGGTAGGAGATGAGCTGAGCGCAGATCATGCACAGCCACAGGAAGTTTTCCCCAAACAGGTTATCGAACAGGAGCGTTAAGGCATAGTGCAGCCCGTAGATAAAGACGGCAACGATTGCAAAGCGCAAAATGCTTGCACGGTCATTCGATTCAAACACGAGCTTGCGGTTGAACATATAGTTGAACAGCGAGCTTATAACACGGGGGATGCCCGTTGAGATAAAGACACGCATAACCGGATCGAGCGAGGCAATCTGCAAGGCAAAGATGTTGATTATGCTTGCAAGTATCAGCTCCAGACAGAACGAGAGCAGGGAGGAGCTGATGAACATCAGGATAATCTTATAGATGCGCCACGAGTCTCGAAACGCATGGAAGTGCGAGGACTCATTGTCCTTGATATAGACGGTATCTATCGGCACCTCGATTATGGGTATTTTATAGCGGGTGCAGTGGAGGAGCTGGGTAATCTCGTACTCATAACGTTCGCCCTTCAACTCTACCATAGTCGGAATGAGCGAGACCGAGAAGGCCCTAAGCCCCGTCTGCGTATCATACACCTTTTTGCCGGTGGCTATCGCAAATACCGTGCGGGTGATGGCGTTTCCTGCACGGCTCTTAAACGGAACCTTGCCCGTGAAACGGCGGGAGCCGGTGATGAGCGAATCACGGTTGTTTTTCCACATTTCGGCAACCGCAATGATATCGGGGGTCAGGTGTTGCCCGTCGGCGTCCACCGTAACAAGCCCCTCATCGTGCGGGAAGTTTTCATATATGTACGAAAAGGCGGTTTTCATCGCCCTGCCCTTGCCGCGATTGACCTCATGGTGAAGTACGGTTGCGTATTGTTCAAGTTCGTCAAAAAGAGGTTGGCAGGACGGACTGCTGCCGTCGTCAACAATTATTATCGGATAATCGGTTTTTTCCTTAAGCTCCACGACCACTCTTTTGAGCTTTTCGTCGGGCTTATATGCCGGAATTACTACGAGCATAATGCTCTCCTACAAAATTATTCAGCCTATTATAACAAATCATTCCCCCGTTGAAAAGGGGGAATGGTACAAATATTTGTAAATTCTTTGTATTATGCTATCTGCTGCGGTGCCTGACAAGCCCCACGGCCTTTGCAAGCTCCATAACGGGCAGGGGCACGAGCGCAAGCCCAAGGCCTATCAGATAGTATTTTGCGGGGAGCTGCATAAGTCCAAATACGGTCTGCACCGGAGGCACGAATACCACGAGGACAATGAGCACCAGCGAGATCAAAACGGCGCCGTTTAAGCTCTTGTTTCCAAACGGGTTGGAGGCAAACAGGCTCCTGTCGGAGCGCATGTTAAAGGCATGAACCACCTGCGCAAGCGAGAGGATAATAAACGCCATCGTGCGCCCGCCCACGACGGAACCCATAGCATTTTTGCCTGTCATAAAGCCCAAGAGCGTAATTGTCGTGAACATAAGCCCTTGCAATGCAATCTTCACGCCAAGCCCGTGTGCAAAGATGCTTTCGTTCTTAGGTTTGGGCTTGTTGCTCATTATCTTGGAATCCACGTCCTCGCGCCCGAGTGCAATCGCCGGCAGCGAGTCGGTGACGAGGTTGATCCAGAGGAGCTGCATGGAGAGCAGCGGAGCCTCCCTGAAAAAGAGCATGGCAAGGAAAACCACGAGAACCTCCGAGATGTTGGTTCCGAGCAGGAAGCCCACGACCTTTTTAATGTTGTCATAGATGCCTCTACCCTCCCTGACGGCTTCGACAATAGTTGCAAAGTTGTCATCGGTAAGCGTCATATCGGCAGCGCCCTTGGCAACGTCGGTTCCGGTTATGCCCATCGCACAGCCTATATCGGCAGCTTTCAAAGCGGGTGCGTCGTTAACGCCGTCGCCGGTCATTGATACGACCTGACCCGCCCGCTGCCATGCCTTGACTATGCGAATCTTATCCTCGGGCGAAACACGGGCATAGACGGAGATTTTGCGCACCCTTTCATCGAGTTCGTCGTCGCTCATTGCGGCAAGCTCAACGCCGGTTATCGCCTCATCGCCCTCGTTCAGGATGCCAAGCTGGCGAGCGATGGCTGAGGCGGTTATAACGTGGTCTCCGGTTATCATCACGGGCTTTATGCCTGCCTCCTTGCAGGTCAAAACCGCAAGGCGTGCCTCCTCACGGGGCGGATCTATCATGCCGACAAGGCCCACGAGGGACAGGTTTGATTCCAGCTCCTCCATCGTAGGCGAGGCGGGGAGGGCGTCCATGGTCTTGCAGGCAACTGCAAGCACCCTGAGGGCACGGTTGGACATATCTTTTAGGACTGCTTCGGCGGCCTGCATATCCCCCTCGACACAGAGCGGCTTTAGCCCGTCAAAGGCGCCCTTGACGATAACAAGAACCTTGTCGCCCATGCGATGAACGGTAGTCATGCGCTTGCGGTCGGAGTCAAACGGAAGCTCAAAGATTCTCGGAAGTTCACGGCCTATCTCCTCCTTGGGCATACCGTTGCGGTGTGCGGCAAAGACTATGGCGGTCTCGGTAGGATCGCCTATATGCGTTGCATCGTCGCCTATAAAGGACACGGTGCCGTCGCAGCAGAGTGCGCCGTATTTGAGGAGCTTTTGAATGGGAGGTGTAGCGTTAATGCCTATAACCTCGATAACATCGGTGTCGTCCGCCCATGCCTCTGTCAGCGTCATGCGGTTCTGGGTCAAAGTTCCGGTCTTATCCGAGCAGATAACCGAAGCACTTCCGAGCGTTTCAACCGCAGGCAGTCGGCGTATCAGGGCGTTGCGCTTGACCATGCGCTGTACGCCTATGGATAGGACTATCGTAACGATGGCGGGCAGCCCTTCCGGGATTGCGGAGACCGCAAGGGAAACTGCAACCATGAATATCTCAACGGGGGGCATACCGTCCAAAAGCCCGATGATGAACACGCCCGCACAGGCTACGAGGGCAGCGATTCCGAGATATTTTCCGAGGCTTGCGAGCTTTCTTTGAAGCGGGGTCTGCGAGTCGGTTTCATCGTTTAGCAGGCTTGCAATCCTGCCCATCTCGGTGTTCATGCCGGTGGACACGACGACGGCAACGGCGGTTCCGTAGGTTATAGAGCAGCCCGAGAACACCATGTTTATTCTGTCTCCGAGCGGGGCGTTTTCGGCTACGGAAGCGGTGGCATCCTTTTCGGAGGGCACGGACTCACCGGTCAGCGCAGATTCCTCACTCTTGAGGTTGGAGGAACGCAGCAAGAAGGCGTCGGCAGGCACGACATCGCCCGCTTCAAGCAGGATGATATCGCCCGACACAAGCTCCTTTGAGTCTATGCGTTTCTCACGCCCGCTGCGCAGCACCCGCGCATGCTGCACCGACATATTCATCAGCGCATCGAGGGCTTTTTCAGCCTTGTTCTCCTGCAACATTCCCATGATTGCATTCAACACGACTATCAAAAGTATCAGCGCAGGCTCGAAAAACGAATGCCCCTCACCCTCGTAGATGGCGATTCCGAACGACACGAGGGCGGCGATTATCAGGATGATAATCATCACATCCTTGAACTGTGCAAAAAACCTCTGTAAAAGCGTCTTTTTCTTCTTGGCGGCAAGCTCGTTTTTTCCGTCCCTTTCAAGGCGTTTTGCAGCCTCATCGTCGGAAAGACCCACGGCGGGGTCTACTGAAAGCGTTTCTAAGATTTCGTCCCTGTGCTTCGTATGAAATATCATGCGGTTCCGTTCACTCCAATAAAAGTTTGCACCATTATAGCATAAACGATTCCAAACTAACAGGGAAAAATTGTGAATTATCCGCCGCATGATTTTTTTCGCACAACACAACATAGAAGGGAGGTGAAACAAGATGAAAAAATTATTCAGAACGCTCACAATACTGCTATCCCTATCCCTAATTGCCGTATATTACTCTCCAAGCATGGAGGGGCTCAAGGCCCTGCCCGACACTGTGGCATCTTGGGAGTACGGCGATACGCTGCTTTTAACGTCGAATTTGGAGGGCGGGGCCGCTTACGTGCGTCAAGGCGAGGATGAGAGGCTCGCCGAGCAGCAGGACTTACAGGTTACCGTCTCGCTTTTTGGACTTATTCCGCTCAAAACCGTGACCGTAGCCAAACAGGGCGAGCTTGTAAACTTGGGCGGACAGGCGGTGGGGGTGGTGCTTTATACAGACGGTGTGCAGGTGGTGGGGCTTGGCAGCGTGAGTACGGAAAATGGGCTTGTAAGCCCCGCCTCCAATGCCAGCATCAAGCAGGGTGACACCATTCTTTCGGTGAATGGAACGAAGGTTTTGGACTCGGCACACTTTCGGCAGCTTGTAAATTCGGGCGAGAGTACGTACAGGCTCACAATTTTGAGGGAGGGTCAAACCATAGAGTGTACGGTCACGCCCGCCTACGACGAGCAGGCGGGGAGGTGGGTCTTGGGCGCATGGGTGCGGGACAGCACGAGCGGGGTGGGCACGCTCTCCTTCTATGATGAGGACACCTACAGGTTCTACGCCTTGGGGCATCCCGTCACCGATATCGACACCGGAACGATATTGAATGCCCACAGCGGAATAATCTCGCTTGCGGAGATATTCGATGTCGAGAAGGGTATTTCAGGCAAGGCAGGCGAGCTTTACGGCAGTTTTTCTCAGGAGGAAGCCGATGTTATAGGCTATATTGACTGCAATACCGAGTTCGGAATAGCGGGAAGCATAAAGCAGGGAGAGGAGCTCAACGGGCAGAGCCTGCAGCTTGCGAGGGCGAGCGAGGTGGTCTTGGGCGAGGCTACGATGTACTCCACCGTAAGCGGACATGAGGTTTTGGGCTACTCCTGCAACGTCATCCGAGCCGACGTCCAGTCCTCTCCGATGACACAGGGGGTAATAATAGAGATAACCGATGAACGCCTTATAGAACGCACGGGCGGCATAGTTCAGGGTATCAGCGGCAGCCCCGTCGTGCAAAACGGAAAGCTGATTGGCGTCGTCACCCACGTCTTTGTAAACGAACCCCTGCGCGGCTACTGCCTCTACGCCGAATGGATGCACCAAATGCTCTCGCAAGACCAAGCCTCATAAATCACCCTCCCCTCAATTTTCCCCCGTTATAAGAACTTGACACGGGCTCGGCACTACGCAGTGTTGACAGCGCCGACAGGCGGATGTTAAGATAATCGATAAAGGAGGGTAACGCATTGTGAAAACCGTTCCATTCGTCTAATTTGTGAATGGAATGAGCGAATGCGGGTGAATACGATGGGGCTATACTACATCTTTCTTGCAAATTTCACATTGGTCTCCGCCGCTGTTTATGCGCTGATTGAAACCGTGCGCACCAAGCACCGCCCGAACCAAGAAAAAAGGAAAAAGAAATCCGAGGACACCGAAAGGCTCGTAAGGCAAGGGCTTTTCTTTCTCGGAGTGCTTGCGCTAACGCTGTTTCTACCCGTGTTTGCGGACTTTCCCGCCTATGTTTCCGGCAATTACATCGAAAAAACGGGGACGGTAAGCTATTCTGAAGAGCTGCAAAGTTTGAACAGAAGACTGAGCTGGATGACTGTCGGACGGCGATATAAAATTGAGACGGAGGATTCCCAAGAATACAATATCCGAGCAAACAACGATTACATTGAAGCGGGAACGGAGGTTGAGGTTAAGATTTTACCCACATCCTACTACGCAGAAATAAGCTCACACCCGATCTCCGCACAAAAAAGCTTCGTTGCCCATGCCGTTTTGCTTTTCGTATGGGCAATCCTCGTTTATGATTTTATAAAGCGCAGAAAACGGGAAATCGTTGTTCGCAAAAGCCTCTTTTTGCCGTGCGCAAAAATCAAGACCCGCAAGGAGACCGTGTGGCAAACGATAATTTGCACTCTCAATGTCGGAGCGTATGTGCTTCTGTTTTTCATAGCCCCGAAATCTTCCAACGGGCAAATTCCACTCCCCAACTTGATATGTATAGCCACAGGCGGCCTCGTGGGATTATATTTCATCCTCTTATCCCTCATCGAAGCAGCAAACCGCAAAAAGCTCCAAACTAATTGAGCACTCCCGTTTGCCCTTGAGAATTAAAGATTAATTACACAACCATTTCACTTTTGTTTAAGTGCAAATTCAGAACGCAGATTTAGAATTTGCAAAGATAAACAAAAAGGAGTGCTTGTATGGAAACGAGTTTTGAACAACAGTTAAAGCGTAAAAAGAGGCGCACGATAATCAAATCGGTGATTGCGCTCGTGGTAGTGGCGGTGTTGGTGGTATTCGGAATACAGGGCTATCGCTACCTCCAAAAGCTGAACAGTGAAAGCGAGGAGGAGACGAGCTTACTCAGCTACCGCGTGCAATCGGCAACCGAGGGCAACATAACCACGACGCTGTCAAGCTCCGGCACGTTGACTGCCATATTGACCGAAACGGTAACGAACACCTACTCGGGCACGGTGGAAGCCGTGTATTATGCCGCAGGCGACACCGTGGAGGAGGGTGAGGTGCTGTTTGTGTTGTCCGACGAGGCGATAAAGGAGCAGCGGGAAACGCTGATGAGCGAGCTTGACACGCTGTCCACCCAGATGAATTCGACGAGGGAGTATTCCACCTCCCTGTACCTCACCGCCTCCCTTGCGGGCGTTGTCAAGGACATCAAGGTGGAGGCGGGCAGCGACCTTTCCGAGGTAATGGATGAATACGGCTACCTCTGCCTGATATCCACCGACGGCATGATGCAGCTTTCGCTTGAGACCGATGCGCTTTCACTCTATGAAACGGTCACGGTAACCGTGGGTGAAACGAGCGTTGAGGGCAGCGTCACGGCGGTAAGCGACGGCGTTTTTACGATTAAGATAGAGGATAACTCCTTTGAAATAGGCACGGAAGCCGAGGTGACGGATGCCGACGGAAATGCGGTAGGCAGCGGAACGCTTGCGCTTGTGAACTATATCCGTGTAACCGGCGAGGAGGGCGTGGTTGACAGCCTTGCGGTTTCGGAAAACAGTTCGGTTTCACGGGGCGGCAGGATACTCACGCTCACCGACTATCCCAAGCAGAGCAGGTATAAGGAGCTTGAAGCGCAGCGGGACGAGATTTTGGAGCAGCTTGCGGACTTGGAGGGCGCAAATGCGATAACGGCTCCCTTTGACGGAAAGATTCTAAGCTGCGACATCGAAGAGGGTGACGAGCTTGTGGCGGGTACCGAGCTTGCAATAGTACAGTCCACCGACGGCTACACGGTTTCGCTCTCGGTAGATGAGTTGGACATAGCCTCGCTTGCGACGGGCCAGAGTGTTGAGATTAGCTTGGATGCAATCGAAGGCACGTTCTCGGGCGTAGTCTCCAATATCTCCTATTACTCATCCTCGAGCGGCAGCGTGGTTCGATACACCACGACCGTAACCGTTGAGGATATCGAGGGCGCACTTGCGGGCATGAGCGCAACCTGCAGCATAGCCACCGCCGACAGCGGCACGGGCATATTGGTGCCTGTGGATGCGGTGCAAAGCCTAAACGGAGAGGACGTAGTCTACCTTGCACCGAGCGGTGCAGTGCTTGGGGACAGCTATAACGAAACCGAAATAGACCTTACGACGCTTACGGCAGTTGCGGTTGAAACGGGCATGTCCGACGGCTCCTACATAATGGTAACGGGCGATATAGCCGACGGCGATCTAATCATCGTGCCGGTGCTGACCACGACCTCTACCTATACGGCAAGCGATGAAACGACTATGTTCAACATGGGCGGAATGGGCGGAATGGGTGGTATGAGCGGCTTTGGCGGTGAGATGCCTTCGATAGGCGGCGACAGCTCATCCTTCGACTTTGGAACGATGCCTGACATTGGCGGCGGTCAGGCAGGCGGAAGAGGGGAAGGATAGCCATGATAGAGATGCAGAACGTCTGTAAGTATTACAGGCTGGGCGACGAGGTCGTAAAGGCGATGGACGATGTAACCCTGTCCGTTGAAAAAAACGAGTACGTTGCGATAATCGGGCCCTCCGGAAGCGGCAAATCCACGCTGATGCACACGATAGGCTGCCTCGACATGGCGGACAAGGGCAGATATCTATTAAACGGCTTGGACGTGACGCTGTGCACCGAAAACGAGCTTGCCACAATTCGAGCCGAGATGATAGGCTTTGTGTTCCAGCAGTTCTATTTGCTCCCGCAGATGAGCGCATTCGAGAACGTTGAAATGCCGCTTTTGTATAAGAAGGTCTCATCGCGGGAGCGCAAAAAGCGGGTCATTGAGGCGTTAAAGCGGGTCGGGCTTGCGGACAGAATGCACCACCGTCCCGACCAACTTTCGGGCGGTCAGCAGCAGAGGGTGGCGATTGCAAGGGCGTTGGTCGTAAATCCCTCGGTCATCTTGGCGGACGAGCCCACGGGCAACCTCGACTCAAGCTCGGGCGAGGAGATAATGCGCTTGTTAGAGGAGCTGCATTCACAGGGCAATACGCTTTTGATAATCACGCACAGCGAAAGGATAGCCCAAAGAGCCGACAGAAGGATTCGTGTCCATGACGGGCATGTGAGCGAGGAGGCGGATTTATGAGAGCGGCACTAAAGATGGCGTTTGTGAACATACTGTTCAACAAAATGCGTTCATTCCTCACGATGCTCGGCATCATCATAGGCGTAGTGGCGGTCGTAATGCTCGTCTCCATAGGTCAGGGCGCAAGCACTACTATCACGAGCAGCATCCAAAACATGGGCGCAGAGCTTTTGACGATAAATGTCACCGACGAAGACGTAACCGTGGATATCGAGGACTTGGAAGCCTATGCCAACACCGAGCTAATAAGCGGAATAACACCCATTCTGTCAACATCCGTTACGATGAAAACGGGAACGAGCACAACTTCGCAGAGCGTAATCGGAGTGTATGAGAATTATGCCGAAATTTACGGAACCGATGTGCAAAGCGGAAGATTTATTAAGGAGAGTGATGTAGAATACCGAACCTCGGTCTGTGTCATCGGAACGGATGTTGCGGGGGAGCTGTTTGAAAGCTACGATGTTATAGGTGAGGAGATAACCCTAAACGATACCGTTTTCACGGTTGTCGGGCTTCTAAAGAGCAGCGGCAGCAGCAGCTACGGGTCGGGCGACGATGTGATTTTACTCCCGCTTTCCACCGCCATGCGCCTTGCCGACACGACCGAGATAACGCAGTTCTATGCCTCGGCAAACGGAACCGATAACGTCGAGCGAGCCGAATCCCTGCTAAACGTTGCCCTGTATCAGCTAACAAGGGACGAGGATGCCTATTCGGTGTACAATCAGTCGGCAGTGCTTGAAACCATGGACAGCGTTACCAACACGGTCTCATTGATGCTCGGCGGAATCGCAGGAATATCGCTGCTCGTGGGCGGCATAGGCATAATGAACATTATGCTCGTGACCGTGACCGAGCGCACGAGGGAGATAGGCATAAGAAAGGCGATAGGAGCCAAGCGCAGGCACATCCTGTTTCAGTTCCTTGTTGAAGCCTGCGTGCTGTCCCTGCTCGGCGGCATTCTCGGCATAGGACTGTCCATGATAGGAATAGAGACCTATGCCCTGATTGCAGGAATGAACGCCTCAATCTCATGGGAGGTTGCGCTTTTAGCCCTCGGGGTCTGCGTGATCTTAGGCGTAGCCTTCGGCATCTACCCCGCAAACAAGGCCTCAAAGCTCCTCCCGATAGACGCCTTGAGATACGTTTAATAAGACAACTTAAAGGCGCAGTTTGTATTTTGCAAGCTGCGTTTTTTTCGTTGACTGAAAAGGGCGAATCGTGGTATGATAAGCTTGAAAGAATATGCGAGGTGAAATATGAAAAAAAGAGCAATTTTAATTGTTTTGGACAGCGCAGGAATCGGAGAATTGCCCGATGCTGCGGACTTTGGCGATGCGGGCTCCAATACCTTCGGCAACATCTATAAGGAGCGGGGCAGGCTGGATATTCCCAACATGACCCGCTTAGGCATAGGCAACATCGAGGGCGGCGGACTGAAAAAGGCGGAGGAGCCTATAATCGGAGCCTACGGCAAGTGTGCCGAGCGCACCCATGCCAAGGACACGACCTGCGGGCATTGGGAGATGGCAGGCCTTGCGCTCGACGAGCCGTTCAAGACCTATCCCAACGGCTTCCCCCGTGAGTTTTTGGATGAGTTTGAAAAGCGTATCGGCAGGGGCACGATAGGCAACTGCGTTGCAAGCGGCACGCAGATAATAATGGACTTGGGCGATGAGCACGTCAAGACGGGCAAGCCCATAGTCTACACCTCGGCGGACAGCGTGTTTCAGGTGGCAGCCCATGAGGAGGTAATTCCGCTTGATGAGCTTTACAGCATCTGCAAGACCGCCCGTGAAATGCTCGTTGGCGACAACCTCGTGGGCAGGGTTATTGCAAGGCCGTTTTTGGGAACGAGCGGGAACTACAACCGCACCGAGAATCGCAAGGATTACGCCTTGGCTCCGTTTAAGGAGACGATTTTGGATGCCTTGGACAGTCGGGGCTTGGAGGTCGTAGGCGTAGGAAAGATAGAGGATATCTTCTGCAACAAGGGCGTCACAACCGTGGACCATACCAAGAACAACCAAACGGGCATCGCCGCAACCAAGCGGTTCATAGGCAGCGGTCAGGGCAGCTTTTTGTTTATCAACCTCGTCGACTTCGATATGCTCTTTGGACATCGCAACAACGTTGAGGGCTATGCCGAGGCGCTGGAGAGCTTTGACAGGGAGCTTCCCGAAATAATGGCAGGCATGAAGGAGGGCGACCTGCTTATGATAACCGCCGACCACGGCTGCGATCCCACGACGCCGAGCACCGATCACTCGAGGGAGTACATCCCGCTTTTGGTGTACGGAGCGCACGTTAAAAAGGGCGTAAACCTCGGAATAAGAAGCACCTTTGCGGATATAGGAGCCACGATTTACGATTATCTTACCGGTGAAAAGTGGCGTGAAGGAACATCATTTTTAAGTGAAATTTGGGAGGATTGAGATGATTGAAACTATTTACAGGGCAGTAGAAAAGTTAAAGGCAGTAGGCGGCGACAAGGCAACGATAGGCTTGATACTCGGCAGCGGGCTGGGCGACTATGCCGAAACCTTGGACAACAAGCGGTTTGTGAACTACTCCGACATAGAGGGCTACCCCGTTTCGGAGGTTCACGGGCACAAGAACAGGTTTGTCGTCGGAGAAAAGTACGGCAAGACCGTGATTGCAATGCAGGGCAGGTTCCACTATTACGAGGGCTACCCGCAGAGCGTGCTTTCGCTCGGCGTCCGCACGATGAAGCTCTTGGGCGTGCAAAACCTGCTTGTGACCAATGCCGCAGGCGGCGTGAACCTCGGCTACAAGCCGGGAACCTTGATGCTTATTTCCGACCATATCAACCTTTCGGGCGGAAATCCTTTAATTGGCAAGAACTACGACGAGTTCGGCGTAAGATTCCCCGACCAGAGCAATGTGTACGACAAAAAGCTGAGGGCGGAGCTAAAAGAGCTTGCAACAAAAAACGGCATAGAGCTTGAGGAGGGCGTGTATCTCATGATGTCCGGCCCCTGCTACGAGACGCCGGCGGAGATTCGCATGGCAAGGATAATCGGCGCAGATGCGGTGGGCATGTCCACCGTTCCCGAGACCATGTGTGCAGCGCATTGCGGGATAAAGGTTGTTGGGATAAGCCTAATCACCAACATGGCGGCGGGCGTTTTGGATCAGCCCCTGTCGCACACCGAGGTAAATGAAACGGCTGCAATCGCAGCGGAGCGTTTTGCAGCCTTGGTAGATTTAATTCTCAAAGACCTATTCTAAGCCAACGTTCAAATTCGGTCCCCACTCGCCAAGGGTGGGGATTGTTGTTATGCTCAAGCTGTCCAGCGGGTTTGCATAGTATCGAAGATTCCACTCGCCGTAATTCCAAACGGTGCTGATATTGACACCATTCGCACCGTTTGTGGATTCGATAATCCAATGCTGCCCGTCAATCTTTCCGAGATAGATGGCAGAGTGGTTGCCCTCGCCGCCGGCGTCCGTCCAAAGCAGCACATAGCCGATTCTAAGCACATCGAGGTTGAATCCGTCGGCGGTGACGGGAAGGTCGTGCAGACAACCGTCCTGCCTGAACTTGTTTATCTGATTGTTCGAGCCGGCGTTTATAAGGCTGCCGTAGCCCGCATTTACAAAGGCAGCTCTTGTGTAGTTGCTGCAATCGAGGGTCGAGTAGTCGGTGCCCATGAGCTTCATGCCCTCCAAGACAACCTTGGTAGAGGGCAGGCTCTCATCGAGTGCTTTTACATAGGCGTATATGGCTGCAGCGTCGCTGCGCATATCGTCGGTAACGAGTCCGTAGGGCATCATCAGCCCTACTAAAATATTCTCGTACAGGGCGTCAACGGTTACACGTATATCGGCATAGCGGTGGCTTACCGAATCCATGAGGGTTATCACCGCCTCCCCGCTTGCGTGGGCTGTAACGCTTACAGAGTTGCCGTTAAGGGTGGCGGAGATGACGGTGGGGGCGGAGCTTTGAACCGAAAAGTTCGTTCGAGCCCCGTTTTGCACATAGCTAAAATTAACAGTTGCGCTCTCACCAACCGATAAAATCAGCTCGGATTCCGAAAAAGCAAGGTTGGATATCATCGCAGGCGGGCTGATAATCGCAGCTCCGAGGTTGCTGTCGAGCTTGACAATGTTTCGCAGGATGGACGAGGCATCGAATGCCGTGAGTGCATTGTCCCCGTCCGCATCGGCGGCGTACCAGCTCTCCGCTTCGAGCCTCTCTAATAAAACAACGTGCCGCAACACGGCGGAAGCATCGATTGCCGTAATATCGCCGTCGCCGTCGCAATCGCCTATCAAACGCCCGCCAACGCCTTGGGCAAAGGTCAGGGGTATTGAAACGATAAGCAGCAGTGTCAGTAAAAATATCGGTAGTCGCTTCATCAAGTCTCCTTACAGGTTGGAGGCAATGCTTGCCGCCAATCTCACATTATTATACACGAGGGCAATGTTGGATTCAAGGCTTCTTCCGTCGGTGATGTTCTTAATCTTATCGAGCAGGAACGGCGTAATGTCCTTTCCCTTAATGCCGTTCATCTCGGCTTCATTTACGGCATCATCGATGGCCTTGTTTATTACCTTCTCATCCATTGAATATTCCTCGGGAATGGGATTTGTTACAAGCATACCGCCCTTATAGCCTATGGCCTTGGCAGTCGTTATCGCAGCTGCGATATCTTTCGGGTCCTCTATGCACCATTGCAGCTTGTAGCCGCTCTTCCTTGTGAAGAAGGCGGGCAGCTCGCTCGTCTTGTAGCCTATGACGGGAACGCCCTTGGTCTCGAGGTATTCGAGCGTAAGCCCGAGATCCAAGATGCTCTTTGCCCCTGCGCAGACGACGCAGACGGGAGTTTTTGCAAGCTCCTCAAGGTCGGCGGATATGTCCATCGTGGTTTGCGCACCCCGATGCACGCCCCCGATTCCTCCGGTTGCAAAGACCGAGATTCCTGCAAGGGCAGCCACTATCATCGTGGCTGCAACCGTGGTTGCCCCGTCCATGCCCTTGGATAGGAGCAGGGGGATATCCCGACGGCTCGCCTTGGTGACCTTTAAGCCCTCTTTTCCGAGGTAGTCTATCTGCTCGGGCGTGAGGCCTGCACAGAGCTTGCCCCCGATTATCGCACAGGTGGCGGGAACCGCACCGTTTTCACGGCAGATGCGCTCGCAGTTCAGAGCGGTCTCAACATTTTGGGGATAGGGCATACCGTGGGATATTATAGTGCTTTCCATTGCGACAACGGGCTTGCCCTGCTTCAGTGCCGCTTCCACTTCGGGTGAAAGTACCAAATAGTTTTCTAATAGCATAGTTCGTTCTCCTTGTAGACTGTTTTTCCTTTTATCAGCATCATGCGAATCCCCCCGCAGAGAGCGGAACCGTTTTTGTAGGTCGCATGATCTATAAACTCATTTTCGCAGATGAGCAGCAAGTCCGCATCGTAGCCATCCCTTATCAAGCCCTTGCCCTCAAGGTTTAGGAAGGAGGCGGGGAGGTGGGTCATCCGATGGATGGCTTCTTCCTTCGAGCAGATGCCCTGCTCCTTGCTCAGCAAATTATAGGCCCGCAGCATCGTTCCAAACGAGCGGGGATGCGGGTTATCGGCAGGAGTGCCCAAAAGCCCATCGGTGCCTATGGCACAGCGGGGGTGTGAAAGGATGCTTAAAATATCGTCCTCGCACATATGGAAGTATATCCCAATACCGAGCCCTCCATTCCTGATTAGTATATCACAGTAAGCATCGAACGGGCTCATACCGACCTTTTCGGCATATTCGCTTATGAACATACCCTCGGCGTCGTGAAAGACGGGGCAGGAGGACACATAGGTTCCCTCAAAGCCTCCGCTGTTGTAGATGTAGTTGTCGTAATCCGACTTTCTTACAATCTCCTCTTCGATGAGCCTGCGATCAAGCGGCGATTTTAGGGCAGCAACAAGCCCCGAAAGCCCCTTTTCAAAATAGCGGGGAGGGATTGAAACGTTCAGGCTCGTGTTGCCCGCAGTGTAGGGATAGCAGTCGATTAAGACCTGCAAACCCTCAGATATTGCCCTGTCTATATCCTCAAGACAGGTTTTGGGCTTGCCCCAGTTGTCACGCCCCGCAGCCTTGAGATGCGAAACGCAGAGCGGAACGCCCGCCTGCTTTGCAAGCCTTAGCGACTCACGGCGCGCCTCAACGACCCAATCCGCCTCGTTACGGGGATGCGTGGCGTAAAAGCCACCCTCCTCGTGAACGACACAGAGCAGGGCAAGGATTTCATCGTTGTCCGCATAGCTGCCGGGTGCATATACAAGCCCCGTAGACAGTCCCAGCGCTCCCTCGCGTATGCAGCGACGAAGCAGCGACTTCATGCGTTCAAGCTCAACGTCGTCGGGCCTGCGGTTGGCATAGCCCATGGTCAAAAGCCTCAAGGTGCCGTGCCCAACGAAGCAGCGGGTGTCTATCGGACTTTCAAGCCCGTCCCTCCACTTGCAAAAGGCAGAGTAGCTTTGCAGGGCGGAGAGATCATCGGGCAGCTCCGGATAGGGAGCAATGCCCGAAACGAAGCGTGAAAAATCCGCCCGTCCCATATTCATACAGGGGAAGAGCGAAACGCCGCAATGCCCCGCAATCTGGGTCGCAATGCCCTGATTGAGCTTGGACAGGACGGAGTAGGGGGACTTCATTGTCAAATCGCCGTGGGAGTGCGCATCGATAAAGGCAGGCACAAGTGTAAGCCCGCTTCCGTCGATAACGGTTTGTGCGGGCATATTGGAGTTTATCGGGAGCACGGACAGGGTTCCGTCCTCGTTTACACCAACGTCGCCTTTGAAGGCGGGCGCCTTGCTGCCGTCGATGATATTCACGGCAGAAAAAATAATTTTCATCCCTTGTATTATAGCACGGATGTGGTAAAATGGATGTAAAATTTCATTGAATGATGTGAATTAAGGGGATTATGAAAAGAAGCAGCGGAATATTGTTACACATTTCGTCCCTGCCTTCGCCGCACGGCATAGGCACCTTGGGCAGGGCGGCATACGATTTTGTGGACTTTTTGGCAGGTGCAAAACAGAGCTATTGGCAGGTGTTGCCGATAACGCCGACGAGTTTCGGGGACTCACCCTATCAAAGCAGTTCCACCTTTGCGGGCAACCCCTACTTTGTCGACTTGGACACCCTCGTACAGGAGGGCCTGCTGTTCGACTTCGAGCTTGAAGCCGACTGGGGCGATGATGTATTAAAGGTGGACTTTGGCAAGATATACCAAAACAGGGAGCGGGTGTTGCGACTTGCGTTTTCGAGGTTCGACAGGCGGGAGATGGACGGTTTTGTTGCGGAAAACGGTTCGTGGCTCTCGGGCTATTGCCTCTACGCCGCCTGCAAGACACATTTCAACAACCTCCCGTGGCACATGTGGGACGATGACATAAAGTATCGAACCGCCTCGGGCGTGGCAAAGTACAGCGAGCTTTTGAGCGATGATATAGCCTATCATGCGTTCGTGCAGTACGAGTTTGACAAGCAGTGGAGGCAGCTTTCGTCCTATGCGAAAGAGCAGGGGGTGGAGCTTATAGGCGATGTGCCAATCTACGTCCCGTGGGACAGTGCGGACGTCTGGGAGCATCCAAACCTCTATCAGCTTGATGAGAACTTGACCCCCACCTTGGTGGCAGGCGTTCCGCCGGATTACTTTACGGCTACAGGACAGCTCTGGGGCAATCCGCTCTATGACTGGGAAGCACACGAGCGGGAGGGCTTCTCTTGGTGGCTTAGCAGGATGGAGATAGCAAAGCGGCATTTCTCGGTGGTGAGAATAGACCATTTCAGGGGTCTTGAAAGCTACTGGGCGGTTCCGTTCGGCTCGGAGAATGCGATAAACGGCAGGTGGATAAAGGGCCCCGGGATGAAGCTGATTTCAGCCGTCAAGCGGGAGCATCCCGACCTAAAGATAATAGCCGAGGACTTGGGCTTTTTAACGCCCGAGGTCAAGCGGCTTTTGAGCGAATCGGGCTTCCCCGGGATGCGAGTTTTGCAGTTTGGGTTTGACCCGTTCCAAAACAGCAGGGAGCTGCCACACAATTATACCGTAAACTGCGTAGCCTACACCGGAACGCACGACAACGCCCCGATTATGGAATGGCTTGGGGAGACGGATGCAAGGTGCATAGGCTTCGCCGCAAGATACCTTGGCGTAAGTCGGGAGGAGGGCTTCCCCATGGCGTTTGCACGGGGCATAATGACTTCGGTGGCTGCGCTTGCAGTGGTTCCGATTCAGGACTATCTCGGACTTGGAATAGAGGGCAGGATGAACCTCCCGGGCACGACCGGCTGGTGGACCTACCGCATGGATAAAAACGCCTGCACAAAGGAGCTTCAACAGCAGATAGCCTACCTCACCCGCATGAGCGGCAGAGCATAGCAAAGCCGAACCCCGCTCCTGCACTCAACAACACTCCCTCAAAACACCTTGCCCCAACGTTCCGTAGGGCCGGATATCATCCGCCCGCCGAGCCACACCAAAACACCTTACCCCCACCCTCCGTAGGGCCGGATATCATCCGCCCGCCTAAATCACGACAAAAACTCCATTTTGTGACAAACTAAAAAGCCGCCCCCAAAAAAGGCGACTTTTTATTAACTCTACTTTTCAATCAATACCCAAAGGCGGCTGCAACATCGGATATCATCTGGCATATCGCCCTGAAAATGGGGTCAAACTTATCACGGAACAGAATCAGGAACACGATAACGGCTGCCATGAACAGTATCAAAGTGATTAGCCTGAGAATGAGGGCTGCCGCCGAAAAACGCTTCAGGCTCTTGTTCTTGGGCTGACCGCAGGCCCAGATGAACATGAATATCAGACCGATGACGGGTATTGCAAACAGTATCATCAAGCCAAAGTATGCGCCGGTGCTCAGCGTTTGCTTTTTGTCCTCGGTATAGACGACGGTGGTGGCAGGCTTGGTTTGCTCGTTCATGACGGGCACTACGGGCTGCTGGGCGGGTGCTACAGGCGCCTCGTTTACCTGTTGGGAATAGCCCTGATTGGCCGCAGTCTGATTATAGACGGGTTCAACCACAGCCTGATCATAGACGGGTTCAACCGTGGGCTGTTCGTACTCATCGATGACGGGCGCAGTAAAGCCCTGCTCATCAAAGACCTCCTCGGGAACCTCATCTTCGAGGGGCTTTGTATAGGCTTCAACCTCGGAATCCATCGTGGGTTCGGAAAAGACCGAAGTGGCATCCTCCTCAACGGGTAAGGGCTCCGAAGCTACGGGCTCCTGCACAGGAGCTACAATCGGATTCAAGGGCCTAAGCTCTATGCCGCAGTTCGTGCAGAATGTAGCCTCATCGGAAAGCGCGGTACCGCATTCTCTGCAATATCTCATGGTGACAACCTCCTAATATTTTCTGAGTATATAATAACACCTTTTTGCCCCGATGTACAGCAAGATTTTTTATTTCCGCAGCGGAGCGCCGTTTTTCTCCAATTCAGCGATGATGCTTTCAAAGGCGGTGCGGATTTCATCCTCGGTTAGCGTGTGATCCTCCGCCCTCAACGTAAAGCTGAACGCAAGGTTTTTCATGCCCGACTTGACCCCTGCACCCCGATACACATCGAACAAGCGCACATTTTCAATCAAAAGGGCAGTTTCGGTGTTTGCAATCACATCGACGAGCGACTGTGCCTCAACGCCTTCATCTACGACCACGGCAAGGTCTCTCGACACGAGCGGGAATCTCGGTATGGGCGCATAGGCAAGGGCAGCGGGCTTGCAGCCTGTAAGCGCTTCAAACGAAAGCTCCGCAAGATACACGGGGGTGTTCAATCCATAGGCATCAAGCACATCGGGATGCACCTGTCCAAACTCACCTATGAGCCTTTCCCCGCAGTAAACGAGCGACTTGCGACCGGGCTGAAACAGCGGCGCCCCGCCCTTGACAAAACGAAGGTTGCGGATATGGAAGGCCTCGCACAGCCGAATTATCGCACCCTTGAGCGTGAAGAAGGATTCGTTCTCATTAAAGAACATAAGCCCTATCATTCGCCTCTCCTCGGGCAGTGTCAGGTTGTTGTCAAAGTGAACGTTGCCCACCTCCATAAACCTGCCGTGTCCGGTCTTGTGGTTAACGTTTCTTACGCAGGTGTCGAGCATACCCGAGTACAGGTTGGTTCGCATCAGGCTCTGCTCCTCTCCAAAGGGGTTTAGCAGCTTTACCGCCAGCATACGCTCATCGTCCTTGTCAAATTTTAACGTATTCAATGCCGAGGGTGAGGTGAAGTTAATGTTGTACATCTCAAGACAGCCCAGCCCCACAAGCGTATCCTTGATTAAGTCCTCGTCACGGAACTGCGGGGCTATGCTGCCCCTGAAGGTTGCGCCGGTCATGAGCTCGGCAGGGATGTTTTGATATCCGTACAACCTGCCCACCTCCTCGGCAATATCCCAATCCGCCTCTATGCCGCTCTCTATATCGGTGCGGTAGTGCGGGATGGACAGCCTCAGCTTTTCGCCCTCAACGCTGCCCCGAATGTGGATGGTGTTCAAAAGCCCAAGCATACTCTCACCCGAAAGGTTCAAGTTCAGAAGGCTGTTTATGTGGGCAACGTCCACCAAAACGCTGCGTTCCGAGGTGTTTGCGCTGCACACGTCGATAACCTCACCCACGACGGTTCCTGCGTTTAACAGGGTCACAAGCTCAACCGCCCGTTCGAGGGCAAGGAAGGCATTGACGGGCTCAACCCCCTTGATAAAGCGCAGCGCAGCGTCGGTACTCTGATGCAGCTTGCGAGAGGTGCGGCGGATGTTGCTGCCTATGAACACGGCGGATTCAAAGAACACGTCCTTGGTTTTTTCGGTAATCTCCGAGTTCAGCCCGCCCATAACGCCGGCTATGCCCACGCCCTTTTGCGGGTCGGCAATCAGCAGCATATCCTCATCCATGCGGTGCTGCTTCTCATCGAGGGTGGTTACAAGCTCGTCCTTTTCGGCGTTGCGAACCACGATGTGCGAGTCGGCAATGCAGCTCAAATCGAAGGCGTGCATCGGATGCCCGTATTCGACAAGGACGTAGTTGGTTATATCCACGATGTTGTTTATCGGGCGAAGTCCAACGCTTCGTAGCCTGCGCTGCATCCAGAGGGGCGAGGGCTCTATTTTGATGTTGGTCACAACCCTGCCGCAGTAGCGGGGGCAGAGGGTGGGATTTTGAACCGAAACCCTTGCCAAAGCAGTGCCGCTTCCACCGTAGTGCTTTATTACGGGTTCTCGCATCGTCTGACCGAGGGCTGCAGCCGCCTCCCTGCACAGACCGATTATGCTGTTGCAGTCGGGGCGGTTCGGGGTCAGGTCAAAGTCAAATATGATATCGTCCTTCTCCAAAACCTTTGCAATATCCTCACCCAAGGGCGTGTCGTCCCGCAAGATAAGGATACCGTCATCCTCGGCGTTCGGATATTCGGCATTGGTGAGGTTGAACTCCTTGCCCGAACAGAACATCCCGTAGCTGTCCACCCCTCGAATGTTGGCGGCGGAGAAGGTCATATCCTTGATTTTCGCACCAAGGTAGGCAACGGGAACGATGGCGCCCTCAAACACATTGGTGGCGTTTGTAAGAATTTGCGTCACCTTGTCCCCCAAATCCACTTGGCACACCTTGAGTCGGTCGGCGTTCGGGTGCTGTTCGAGCTTTAATATCCTTCCCGTGATGACTCCAAAGACCTCGGGTAGCTCCTTTTCGATGGCGGCAAGCTCAAAGCCCCGCCACATCATGCGCTCAACGAACTCCTCATCGCTCACATTGAAATCAACATATTCACACAACCATTTTTTCGGTAGTTTCATACTCTTTACCTCCTAAAATTGTCTAAGGAAACGGGCGTCGTTCTCATATTCCAAACGCACATCCGAGATGCCGTACTTAAGGCTTGCCATGCGGTCAACCCCAACGCCGAAGGCGATGCCCCGCCATTCCATCGGGTCGTAGCCGCAGTTCATTATCTCGTGCGGGTTGGTAACGCCGCAGCCGAGTATCTCAATCCAGCCCGTGCCCTTGCACACCCTGCAGCCCGACCCGCCGCAGATGGTGCAGCTTATGTCCAGCTCGGCGGAGGGCTCGGTGAACGGGAAGTAGGAGGGACGGAGCCTCGTTTTCACGTTGTCCCCAAAGACCGCATGAACAAAGGAATCGAGCGTCCCCTTGAGGTTTGCTATGTTGAGGTTTTTATCGACGACAAAGCCCTCTATCTGCATAAAGACCGGATGATGCGTTGCATCCACCTCATCGACACGAAAGACCCTGCCGGGCATTATCAGCCTAAACGGAGGCTTGACGGTCTGCAAGGCACGAATCTCGCAGGGCGAGGTATGGGTGCGCAGCAAAACCTTGTTATTAATATAGAAGGTATCCTGCATATCTCGGGCAGGATGATCGAGCGGGAGATTCAGCAGCGTAAAGTTGTTGTCATCAAGCTCGATTTCGGGGCCGTCAAACATGGAAAAGCCCATGCCCACGAGCGCATTGCGAATCTCTCGGTAGGTCTGCGTCATCGGGTGCAGGCTGCCCCTCGGCAGCGAAAAATCCGCAGGTTCGGTGACGTCGAGCGCATCACGCAAAAATCGCAGCTCCTGCGCCCGCTTTTTAAGCTCGGCACGGCGCTCCAAAACCCGCTGTTCAAGCTCACGCTTGACCTCGTTCACCGCAGCGCCCATGGCGGCACGGTGTTCCTTGGAAAGCTGTCCCATCGTGCGAAGGATGGCAGTGAGCCTGCCGCTCTTTCCAAAGACCTCCTGATTAAGTTCGTTCAAGTCCGATTCCGACCTGATTTGATCGAGACGAGCCAAAAATTCCCGTCTGATTTCTTCCAAAGACTCCATGATTCTTCCTCCTAAAAAAATACCGCCCATCCCAAAATCAGGGACGAGCGAGCCGTGGTACCACCCATGTTCATCGCAAAAGCGATCTCATTTTGCTGTATCGGGCAAACCCGTCGAAGGCTACTGCATTTTTCACCCCCGCCGCTCCCGGGCGAACTTGTGCGGAAAACCCCTTGCCTCGCTTCCACCGTCCGAAACTCGCTGAAAAAAGAATAAACCGCTTCTCCCGTTCCTTGCGTTGGTCGGATTTTACCATGCATCCAAACTCCCGTCAAGAAAAAACTAAAATTTTTTCAAAAAAGGTGTTGACAAGCAGAAAAGAATCTGTTATTATACTTTCAGATTAAGAACTATTCTTAAATGAAAGGAGAAAAATGATTATGAAAAAGTGGGTTTGTTCAGTTTGCGGTTACGTTCATGAGGGCGATGAGGCGCCTGAAAGGTGCCCTGTTTGCAAGGTACCGGCGGACAAGTTTGTGTTGCAGACCGAGGAGCGTGTTTGGGCAGCCGAGCACGTGTTAGGCGTAGCCAAGGGCGTATCCGAGGAGATTTTGGAGGGCCTCAGAGCCAACTTCATGGGCGAGTGCACCGAGGTTGGAATGTACCTTGCAATGGCAAGGGTTGCGCACAGGGAGGGCTATCCTGAGATAGGCCTGTACTGGGAGAAGGCAGCATACGAGGAAGCCGAACATGCGGCAAAGTTTGCAGAGCTTTTGGGTGAGGTCGTCACCGACAGCACCAAGAAGAACCTTGAAATGCGCATTGAAGCCGAGAACGGCGCAACCATGGGCAAGTTTGAGCTTGCAAAGATGGCAAAGCAGCAGAATCTCGACGCCATCCACGACACCGTCCACGAGATGGCAAGAGACGAAGCAAGGCACGGCAGAGCGTTTGAAGGCCTCTTAAAGAGATATTTCGGCTAAGTTTTCATCAACTGAATAATCTGTAAAAACGCAGCGAATTGCTGCGTTTTTGCGCTCCTTGCGAATACGTTTTCCGCTTGTGACATATCCTCAAAGGGATAGGGGACAACTATAAAAAGGAGCGAAAGATGAAAACTACAAAAACACTGAGCCTTATTTTGATTGTACTGCTGCTGTTTGCAGGCGTATCAAGTGCGGAGGTCGAAAGGGAGGAGCACGGCTCCCTCGATTCGGAGGATGTGATAGAGCTTCCGATAACGATTTATGACTTCCACAACGATGGAATGCTGTTCGAGTTCGCCTCATACGAGAGCGTCTGGAGCCAGACGAAGGAGTACGGGGGCAAGATTTACAACCTCGGCAACAACTATGCGTTCGGGCTCATCGGAGCCTCGATGTTCAACCTCCAAAACCCGAACTGCTACGACCTGCCCTCGATAGACCAATGGGACGGCGAGGGTGGCATTACCACGCAGGGGATTATCACGAGCGGGCTTGTCGAGCCTACCTTAGGCGAGGGCGGCGCCCCCGTCTATGTCCAAAGCAGCGTTGAATACCTCGCTGCGCTGTTGCGGGCAACGCTGGCGATAGAGGAGCGTGACGCCGCAGGCAACTATAACTACAATTACGTCCAAGGCAGCGCCGATGCGGAGCTGTTCGGAACGAATGCCGACGGAAGCGCACGGGACTTGGCTGCGGCATTCAGACAACACATAGGAGATAACTTGGAAATAGGCAGCTACGAGCAAACGCTGAGCAGCCCGCCAACGACCCTTTCCGATGTCAAAACCTGCACCGATGCGGCATGGTTCCTCTTGAACAATCTGTTTACCGACACATATTCAAGGGAGGTGAGCTGCTACAACACCCTGACACTCTCACGCCAGACGGATGAGGCAGGCAACCGCTTTTATGTGTTCGACTCCTCCTATGACGGCGTAAGTTATGACAGCGACGGCGGCAAAATCTTCATCGATGCGGTGCAGGCTGTATCCGAGCGGTTCAGGGCATGGGGCAGCACCTATATCCCCGCCCACTATTTTTTGCCGATAACCCCGCAGGTCTACGACTATTATTGTGGGGAAACCCTTTCCCCCTATGTGTTCGATGTGGGCGTAACGGACTTTAGCAACGGGCAGCACTACGATTCCTCGGGTGCGGTCATCGATACCTACGATTCGAGGGATTACAACTTTACGCTCAGGAGCAATTCAACCTTCGTTTACAACGAGGCGGACGATCTGTACTTTCGGTTCACGGGCGACGATGATGTCTACCTGTTCATAAACGGCGTGCTTGCCTTAGACCTCGGCGGGGCGCACAGCATAGTATCGGGCGAGGTGCGGCTCAACGATATAAAGGAGGCTTGCAACCTCATAGACGGCGAGGAGGCAAGGCTGGACTTCTACTACATGGAACGCCACGGCTACGGCTCCAACCTTCGTATCGAAACCAACATGGAGCTAAAAGAGCCCGAGCCCAATGTATTCACGGGCGAGAGCGGAGCGCAGGCGCATATCGAGTTTGAGGATGAAAGCGGTGTGGGCAAGTACACAAACGGAATCCGCTTCAAGATGGATTTGGACGTTGAGAAACTGAAACAGGTTATGGAGGTAGGGGACTACTTCGCCTGCGGTGCGCTTTTAATGCCGCTCAATAAGCTCAACGCCAACTCCGACGACGCCTTCGACGTTGAGCTTATGAGCCTGCTTTTGAATGCTCAAAACGGAAGTTACGGCTCGGCAAATGCGGCACCCGTCACGGTTATGGAGGGGGTTGCGGCAGTAAAGAGCATGACAAGGGATACGATGGTGATGTGGACGGAACAGATGGAGCAGGCCGCAAGCGCAGGCGAGCTTATTCCGCTGCTTCGCGAGGGCGGCATGACGGTGTTCAGCGCAGACGAGACGGACACGGCAATACGCTATGCGATATATCTAACCTTCACCGATAACGGAACGCTAACGGACGAGGCACGGCAGGCGCAGGCGGACAGGGAGATAGCGTTTCGAGGCTTTTTTGTGAGATACAGCGAGACGGAGGGCTACTCGGGATGCCTCACCCACCAAAAGGCGAACAGCGCAACACGGATATTCAATCATTACAACTATGAAAATTTCGGCGTTTTGAATGAGGGCGTAACGGAACAGACGGCGTTGAACGGCTATTCAAAGTATGCGCCGGTAAAGGAACTGCAACCACAACTTATCTGGGAGGTGTACGAGTAATGAAAAAACAGGAATATTCCAAGCCGCTTTGCGACTGCACCCGTTTTGACCCGAGCGACATCATCACGTCCTCGAACACATGGAACGGCGCAGATTACGGCGGAGGCAACCCCGAATGGGGCGGAACGAACGGCGACGATCAAATCGGCGGAAACTGGTGGGATATGCCCTGATAAAATTTTGAAAAAGTATTTTTCAAAAAAAATCTTGCAAAGCGGGCGAAAATGGTTTACAATACCCTCTGCGGGGATGTAGCTCAGCAGGTTAGAGCGCTGTGTTCACATCGCAGAGGTCCACG
>JAUNBP010000044.1 GCA_030526995.1 Clostridia bacterium | reverse complement strand
AGTCCGCCGAACCCACTCCGGGCGAGTCCGCTGAACCCACCCCGCCGACAGAGAAGTCCGATGACATCGTCATCTTCTACACCAATGACGTACATTGCGGCTATGAGAACTATCCCAAGCTCGCAACGCTGAAGAAGGCTGCGGAAGCTGCTTACAACAACGTCATCCTCGTAGATGCGGGCGACAGCATTCAGGGTGCGCCCATCGGCACCATTTCGACCGGCGAATACATGATTGATATCATGAACTATGTCGGCTACGACGTATCGACGATCGGCAATCATGAGTTCGACTATGGCATGACCCGCCTCTTTGAACTGATCACTCTGGCGGACTTCCCGTTCGTTGCGGCGAACTTTATGGATCTTACCACGGATCCCGCGGAACCCGTACTCGAAGCCTATAAGGTAATCGATGCGGGCGACGTCAAGGTCGCATTCGTAGGTATTGCTACCCCCGAATCCCTGTTTAAGTCCACCCCGACCTACTTCCAGGATGAGAATGGCGACTGGGCTTACGGCTTTGCGCACAGCGACGGCCTCGCCGGTTTGGTTCCGGTAGTTCAGGCTGCAATCGATGCTGCAGCGGCAGAAGTCGGTGCTGACGGCTATGTTATAGCTCTCGGTCATATGGGCGTTGACGAATCGTCCTCCCCCTGGACCTCCACCGAGCTAATTGCAGAACTGTCCGGACTCGATGCGTTCATCGACGGTCACTCCCACACCGTAATGGCGGGCAACACCGTTAAGGACAAGGACGACAACGACGTTATCCTTACCCAGACCGGCACGAAGCTCGCAAACGTCGGTAAGATGGTTATCACCGCCGACGGCATCACCACCGAGCTTATCGCATTGGGCGACGATGTTGCAGAAGATGCCGACACCAAGGCGTTCATCGACGATATCGTTGAGGAGTTCGATGCAGACCTTCAGACCGTTGTTGCACATACCGACTATGATTTGGTAATCAACGATCCGACCACCGGCAACAGAATCATTCGCAGCCGTGAAACCAACCTCGGTGACCTCTGCGCAGACGCTTACCGCGCACAGCTCGGCGCCGACATTGCGTTTGTAAACGGCGGCGGCATCCGTGCAACTATCGCTGCGGGCGACATCACCTACGGCCAGGTTCTGACTGTACATCCGTACGGCAACATGGCTTGCTTGGTTGAAGTAACCGGCCAGCAGATTCTCGATGCTCTCGAGTGGGGCGCACAGGGCGTTACCCTTGACGGCACCGGCGAACTCGGCGGCTTCCTCCAGGTATCCGGCATTACCTACACGATAGACCCGAACATTCCCTCCGGCGTCACCCGAGATGAGGACGGCATGTGGACCGGCTATGAAGGCACCCACAGAGTCTCCAACGTCTTAGTAGGCGGCGTAGCCCTTGACCTTACAAAGACCTACACCCTCGCAAGCCACAACTACATGTTGAAGAACGGTGGCGACGGCTATGCAATGTTCGGTACGGACAATGTAACGATTCTCCGTGACGAAGTCATGATTGACAACCAGGTACTCATCAACTACCTGCAGCAGAATCTCAACGGCGAAGTCACCGAAGATTACTCCGATCCCTACGGCCAGGGCAGAATCACCATTCTCTCGGCGTATGACTACTATGTAGAAGCAGACAAGGGCTATGAGGCCGACTTTGAAGTGGACGAGAACGGCTACCTCGTGTACAACGTTAAGCTCTCCGATCTTGGCGATGAACAGTTCATCAGCGCACTTGAGTTTGCGGTATTTTGGAATCCTGAGCAGTTGGAAATCAGAACAAGCCGCAACGGAATCGCTCTCAATACTCAGCCCGATGAGGATGGTGAGTCGTCCGCTGTCTCTCCGACCCTCAACAACGATGCGGATGTAGGTTGGACCAGATACGCAATTGCGACGAGCTACGGCATGGTCGCTCCCGAGGATGGCATAGTTCTTACCCTCAAGTTCAAGGTTAAGGACGGCGTTGAGGACGGAACTCAGATTGACATCAGGCTTGATGAGTTCAAACTCACCCTCGTAGACAAGACCGAAGCCAACATTAACATTGACGACAAGACCGTTGGCACCTATGACGGCTACATCATCGCAGGCGATAAGCCGGTTGATAAGTCCGCTCTTATTACCCTCGACACGAACTATGATGCAATCATGGCAGATGAGGACCTCGAGATTGCAGCAGACGGCATGAACCTGCCCGAGGGCACCCCGTGGCTGACTCAGGCACAGCATGACGCCAACGTCGCAGCCTTGGCAGCGGCACAGGCAGTCATCGATGACCCCGATGCAACTCAGGAAGAAGTCGATGCAGCATACGACGCACTCTTGGCAGCCTTCCAGCAGCCCGCAGTCGTTGAGCTCATATGGACGACCCTGAACACCTACATCGAAGGTGCAGATGAGTTCAGAGAGGGTGATGACTATCTGAATGCTACCGAAGAAGAGAAGGCAGCCTACGAAGCAGCTATCGCAGCAGCTTTGGCATTGCTCGATAATCCGGAAGCAACGCAGTACATGATTGATAAGGCCGTTGAAGCAATCACAAGTGCAATCTACTACATCACCGGTGAGACTGCAACCTACCTCGTATTCGCAGGTATCGCAATCCTCGCAATCCTCGGTCTGGCACTCGTTGTCCGCCGTAGATACAATCACTAAGCACTAAATTAAAGAGGGCGCAAGCCCTCTTTTTTTGTGCCCGTTTGTGGCAGGGGATTTGTTTTGTTCTTTTCTTTTTCTTAAAAGGTACCGTCCTTTTCTTTACGGGAAGAAAAGGACCAAAAGAACCCGTAAAAGGGTAAGGGAATACAATTCAACACGCAACTTGAGAGCCCCGATTTGCCATGAATAGATGGCAAATCGGGAGCTTTTTCATTGACGTTTGGTTGGCGGGCGGATGATATCCGCCCCTACGGGTGGGGTGGTATTTGCCCATGTTGGGGTTGGTAACGGGTACGGCGGGCGGATGATATCCGCCCCTACGGAGGAAGGACGAATGCGAAAAGAAAGTAGGCGCACCCAAATTGAACATCCCCTTGCCATTTTGCCACATGTCCGTGGCGAAATGGCGCACGCAACCAACACCATACAAATTATGATATTATCTCTTTTACGCTTTTCTTTGCTTCCTTTCTTTTCTCGTGAAAAGAAAGGGAGGGTACCCCTCCCCCGTGAGGGCAATAACGGGTACGGCGGGCGGATGATATCCGCCCCTACATGGTCTCCCGTTATAACGCAAAAAAACCGCCGAGTGGGCGGTTTATTGGGGTTGGGGTTTAGCCGAGTTTCAGGCCATAGAAGGCGGAGGGGCCTATCTGGCCATCGGGTTGGCGGCCGGTGGTGCCTACGACGATGTAGTTTCCGAAGGCTACGGGGGTGGCTTCGATTTCGGCGCCGAGGTCGACGGTTTTGCCGAGGGCTACGCCGCCGGTGCGGTTATTGATATCATAGAGCTTGACAAGGCCCATTCTGTCGCAGGCGATGAGGTAGGCATTGCCGTCGGAGTTATAGAGGACGAGGGGTGAGGAATAGTAGCCTGCCCCGTCCGACTGTTCGAGCTTCCAAACGATGCTGCCGTCGTCGCAATCGAGGGCGAGGATGGTGCCGCCTATCTCATAGTTGAGGTTGCCCGCCTCATCATAGACGGGAATGCCGCTGCGGTAGAAGGAGCAAATCAAGAGGTTGGCAATCTCGCCCTGACCTATGTGGGGTGTTCCTTTTGCACCGCTTTTGACGTTTGTCTCGCCTATGCTTATAAGGCAGGGAATCTGCTGCATCCAGACGACTTTGCCGGTCAAGCCGTTAATCTTGCGAACCGTGCTGTAACCCCAGCCGTCGGGAAGGGAGGCTGCCTGAGTCTGGGTTTGATTGACGGTGTAGAGGTATATGGTGTTGTCGTTGCCGTCCTCTTCGATTATGACGGTTGCGTCGGTGTCGCTTTCGAGGTCCACGACAAACTGTAGCCTGAGCGTGTTGACATCGATACATTGGAGCCTGCCGCCGTTGTCGGCTATGTAGAGGTAGTTTCTAAAGGCGGCTGCCGAGCCTTGGAAGCCGTACCAGCGTGCGTTGGCGGCATCGGAGGCGGAATAGCCCGAACCGGTGTAGCGATACTTTATCCTGTCGCCCGGATTGATGGTTATCGTGCCTGCAGCAGCGTCAAAGACGGTGTTGAGTTTGATAAAGTAGATAACGCCCGCCTCGCCCGGCAAGATGAGCGTGTCATCGGAGATAAGGGGCGAGGAGGTGAAGGCCGTCCAATCGCTGCGGTAGGTGAAATAGTCCTTGCCGATGAACTCCTTGACGTTCATGTTTTGAATGAGGTCTATTGCGTAGACGTAGGCGGCATAGTTTCCGCGCTCGTTCAGGGTGGGCATACCCTGCCCCACGTAGAGCATGGGATAGCCGTTGGGGTCGAGGGTGGGTGTGCCTCTAAGGGGAACGCCCAAGTTTATCGGGTTTCGGGTCTGTGCGCCCGATTCGAGTTCGCAAAAGTAGATGTTGCCGTCCGAGCTTGCGTATATCACCTCGGTAAAGCCCTCCATCGCCTTGTAGGTCTCGGATATGCCGAGCGTTTGCTTGACCTCATCCGACCATTGCACTATGAGCGCAGAGCCGCTGACGCCGTAGAACTCGTTTAGCCCGCCGACGGTCTTTTGCCACTGCTGGCTCACCTCCTGCATCGTTGCGGTCACATAGCCGTATGAGAAGCTGTTGCGGTAGTGATTGGAGCCGAAGGTGATGATGCCTGCGACGTCCGTGTACTCGTCGTAGCTGCCGAACGAAATCGAGGACTCGTTGGGGTTGGAGCTGAGTTCGTTGCTCTCATTGTTGCGCCTTATCTGATAGGAAAAGCCGTAAGCCGAAGCGGAGGCCTCGGTGACTGCGCTGACCGTGTAGGTTGCGGAGCCGGACAGCGGCGGCGGGGTCGATGATACCGACTCCGAGGTTGCAAGCGGGTCATTGGTGGACAGGGGGTCGGCTGTCGAGGGCAGAATGAGGTCCAGCGATTCCTCATCCTTGCAGCTTTTGACCTTGTTGGCAATTACGACCGCAAGGATGATAATCCCCGCAATCAAAAGCAAGGTTGCAGCCAGAAACAGGAAAAACCTCGGCTGAAATATTCTTCTTCGCCTCTGCCCCGACAATGGTAAGCCTCCTTAATTAATCCTCCGTGTCCTCTATATCCTCAAGATTGAACTGTGCGTACTTTTTGACTATGCCTAATAGTATCTCGGTTGCAGCCTCCATGCCCTCAACGGTGATGTGCTCGTAGGGGCCGTGGTAGGCATAGCCTCCCGTGCCGAGATTCGGGCAGGGAAGCCCCATGAAGCTGAGCCTTGCTCCGTCCGTGCCGCCCCTGATGGGAACGATTTTCGGCTTGATATTCAAGCTCTCCATGACTTCCTTTGCGTTGTCTACGAGGTGATAATGGTCCTCTATCATCTCCTCCATGTTCTTGTACTGCATGGCAACGTTACACTTGCAGGCCTTCATGCCGTACTCGTGACGCAGCAGCTTTTCAATCCGCCATGCCCTGTCAATCTTATCCATGAACAGGCCCCTGTCGTGGTCGCGAACGATGTAATGGAGCACTGCCTTCTCAACGTTGCCCTGCATGTCGCATAGGTGATAGAAGCCCTGATGCCCGCTGGTGTTGCGGGGGGTTTCGTCCTTGGGCAGCATGTCGTTGAACTTCATTGCAAGCAGGCAAGCGTTTATCATCGTGTTCTTGGCAGAGCCCGGATGGACGTTAAAGCCGTTGAGGGTCACCTTTAACCTGGCTGCGTGAAAGTTTTCGAATTGCAGCTCGCCCTCGGCGCCGCCGTCGGCAGTGTAGGCAAAGTCTGCGCCGAACTCTTTGACGTCAAAGCCGTCTGCGCCCGAGCCTATCTCCTCATCGGGGGTAAAGCCTATGCAAACCTTTCCGTGCGGAATCTGCTCCTTTTGCAGCCGCTCCACCATCGTCATTATCTCGGCAATGCCCGCCTTGTCGTCTGCGCCCAACAGGCTCGTCCCGTCGGTCGTAATCAGGGTTCTGCCCTCCAACTTCTTTAGGTGTTTGAAATCATTGACCTTCAAAACCCTGCCGGAATCGCCTAAGACGACGTTCTTGCCGTCGTAGTTCTCGTGGATTATCGGGTTGACGTTCTCGCCGTTGAAGTCGGGCGAGGTGTCCATGTGCGCAATAAAGCCTATTGCAGCCTTGTCCTCCAAGCCCTCCGTTGCGGGCAGGGATGCGTAGACGTAGCACTTGTCGTCTATCCTTGCGTCCTCAACTCCGAGCTGCTTTAGTTCCTCTACCAAGAGCCTGCCCAGCACAAACTGACTATCGGTACTCGGCAAGGTCCTGTCGCCCTCCGCACTTGCGGTTGCTATGCGAACATAGCGTAAAAATCTTTCTTTGACCATTAATTAAAGTCCCTCCTTAGTTTTCTCGATTATACCAATTCACGCCGTCTTATGAAAGACCCTTGAGTCTCGAAATTTATCGAAAATCGTGAATAAATTAAGAATTATTCCAAAAGCTGTCGATATTCAGCCTGTCAAAAAAGCCTTTTGGGGTTCTCAAGGGGTCGCAACCCCTTGACCATAATCCGGCTTCGGCGGCGTGTGACGCCCGAGCAACGAAGTTGCGACAAAGTGCCCTTGGGGTGCGCCCGAGCAACGAAGTTGCGACAAAGTGCCCTTGGGGTACGTCGGAACGGATTGCCCTTTAGGGCTGTTACCTTGCGTAGGGGCGGATATCATCCGCCCGCCGATCACAGTGTGCAGGCAAGCTGCGGTTGGCATCCGTCAAAAAACACAGTTTTTTGACGAGCTGAAAAGCTGTCGGTATTTTTAAGAGATTCGCACTCCAAACACCTTTTGACCCCTTGAGCCTATCACCAAGATGTTGTTGAATACCGCAGGCGACGCCTCGAAGTTGGAGTTGTCCAGTTTGAGCGTGTTCAAGAGCGTTCCGCTCACACCGTCGAGCAGGAAGAGGCTGCCCGCCGAGTCGGCTTGCAGCACGTAGCCCTTGCCCTCGGGCGTGTAGACTATGACCGGTGAGCTCCAGGAGTAATAGTCCATTGAGAACGTCCAGCGCACCTCAAAGCTCTCCTTGTCGAGGGCAACCAAAACGCCCTGCGAATGGTCGGGGTAGCGGGCTATCGTTATCAGCACCAGTCCCTCCATATCGTTTCTGCCGAGGGCTGCCGTGGCCTGTATGCCGCCCGATACGCCCGCCTCGGTATATACGGTAAGCCCGTACTGCTGCACAATCTCACCCGTTAAGGCGTTAATCTTGAAAAACGGTGCTACTCCCCTGCCCGTGCTCGTATCCTTTGTAAAGTGCAGGGAGGTGCCAACGTAGAGATAGGCCTCGCTGTCGGAGATTACGTCCAAAACGGGTGAGCCGTTGGTGTCGTCGAGCGTGTCCGCAATCCAGACCGTTTCCATCGTGGTAAGGTTGATGCATTGGAAGAGTCCGTCGTTCGAGGAAAGGTACAAAAACCCGTTCCACGCCGCCGCACTGCCCTCGTAGCCGAGCCAGTACAAATCGGTTCCCTCGGTTATGCCCGTGCTTGACCTCGTTCCGTCGTAGCGCAGCTTGACGATGTTCGTGGGGTTTACCGAGACCGTCGTCCCGTCAAAGCTGCTGTTGAGCTTCATCGTGTAAAGCACGCCGTTTTCGCCCGGATATATCAAGGTGTCCGTTTCGGCATCGATAAGCGGGGCGCTGTCGTAGGCGTAGAACACCCTCTTTGCAAAGGAGTCGGTTCCCTGAACGCCAAACTCGTACAGCTTGGTAAAATCTACCAAGGAGTATATCATAGCCCTCGCCTTGCGGCTCTCATCGTCATATTGGTCGCCGCTACCGAGATAGAGGATAGGATAGCCCCTTGGGTCTATAGAGCCGGTTCCCTTGAACGGCATACCTATGTCGAGCGCATCCCTCGTTTCCCTGCCTGAGGATAGCTCGTAAAAGTGTACCTTGCCGTCCATCGTGGGGAATATTACCTCGACAAGCCCCTCCGTCTGCTTTGCCCAGTCGTAGAGGTTCATTATCTGCCTCACCTCGTCGGGCCATTGCACTATCAGGGGCTGTCCCGTCCAGCCGCTGCCCGTCCATTCCCTGTCGCTGTTGTTGCGGGGCAGGGAGCCGAGCGGGTTTGACCAGACCTCGGTCAGCGTTTGCTCGGTTATGCTCGCCGTGCCGTAGGCGCCGCCGGAGCGGTAGTTATCTCCCCGAAACGTGGTGATGCCCGCAAGCTCGGTGTAGTTTTCGCCTTCGGGAAAACTAATCCTCGTCTCGCTCAACATTCCCTTCCACAGCGTGCTGAGGTTTGTCACCGAGGTGCTGCTAAGCCTTTGCAGCGGCAAAAAGGTTGAGGTTTCGGTTCCGTCAACCTCGATAACCCCGATGTAGCCGTAGTTGGACGGCTCGCTTGCCCCAACCGCATGGGGTGTGGGGGCGGGCGTGGGCGTGGGCTCGGGCGTGGGCGTAGCGGTCGGAATCGCCGTAGCTTCCACTTCGGACTCCCCGCTGCAGTTGCCGTTGAGTGCCGATATGAGCAAAATAATCAACAGCACAACCGCCGCTATTAACAATAATCCCAGCGCAAGCACTGCGTAAAACTTTGGGTGTATTACGAGCTTTCTGCGCTTCTTCCGTTTCCTCTCCATGTAGTCCTCCGTTTTTTAGGATATGCGCACTCCAAAGATTCCCTTGCTGCGCGTCCCTATTACAATAAACTCATTGAAGGCGGCAGGAGATGCCTCCATATTGCCGCCAAGCCTCAAAGTATCTAAAATCATTCCCGTAGAGCCCTCTATGAGATAGAGGTTGCCGTGGTTGTTGCCCTGCACGATGTAGCTCTTGCCCTCGCTCGTGTATATCGCTATCGGGGAGCTCCACGCATAGGCGGAAAGCTGCCTCGACCAGACCAAGCTGCCCGTTTCCCTATCGAGCGCAACCATTTCGCCCTCGTTCGTCTCGCCGTCGTAGCTTGCAAAGCTCGTTATCACAAGGTTCGATATGTCGCCCTCGCCCAAGATTACGCTGCCCATGACGCCGCCCGTAACGTTCTTTGTCGTGCCTATCGTCTTGCTGTACTTCCATACGATGTTGCCGTTCATGGCGTCAATCTTGAATATGGAGGTCGTGCCCTGATTGTGTGCGTCTATCGTGTTGTCGAGCGTGTTGCCAAAGTAGAGATATGCCTCGGTTTCGGATATGACCTCGAGGGCGGGTGAGGCGTTTACATCGTCGTCCACGTCCTGAACCCACTTGACCTGCATCGTGTTGAGGTCAACGCAGTGGCAGAGCCCGCTGTTGTCGGTAAGGTAGATAAAGCCGTTCCACACCGCTGCGCTGCCCTCGTAGCCGAGCCAGTAGGCGGTTTCACCCGTGCGGGCTGCGCTGTACCTAAACTTCACTATCTCGTCGGGGTTCATTGAAAGCGTGCCCGCTTCCTCGTCGTAGACCGTGTTTAGGTGTACCGTGTAGAGGATTCCGTTCTCGCCCGGATATATCAGCGTGTCCGTTTCGGCGTCTACAAGCGGGCTGCTGTCGTAGGCGTGCCATGCACGAAGCGAGAAGAAGTCCGACTTCTTGCCAAACTCAAACAGCCTCGTAAAATCTATGAGGGAATATGCCATGGCCCTCGTTATCTTGGAATCGTCGTCGGGATAGCTGTCGCCGCTGCCGAGGTACAAAATCGGGTAGCCCCTCGGGTCCAGCGCCCCTGCGCCCTTGAACGGCATTCCGATATATAGGCTGTCGCGGGTGGCTTCCCCGCTTTCTATGTCCAAAAAGTACACGTAGCCGTCCATCGTAGCGTAGATGACCTCGACAAGCCCGTCCTTTTCCTTTGCCCAGTCGTACATGTTCATAATCTGACGGGTCTGTTCGGGCCACTCGACCAAGATGGGCTGTCCCGTCCAGCCGCTGCCCGTCCATGTCCCGCTGCCGCCCTCGCCCTTGGGCATCTCGCCGGTAGGAACGTTCCAAATCTCGCTCAGCGTTTGTGAGCTTACCTGTGCCGTCCCGTAGGCGGCGTTTTGGCGGTAATTATTGCTCCTAAAGCCTATAACCCCCGCAAGCTCGGTGTAGTCGCTGCCGCTTGAAAACTCAATCTCATCAGCCCTTTGATAGCTGCCAGTCTCGATTTTGTCCACCATTTTAGCGGTGGTAAGCCCCCAGTGGTTGGGGTCGGATTTTGCGTTGTAAGGGGGGGTCGAACCGGGTGTCGGGGTGGGTTGGGGGGGGGGTGTGGGTTCGGGGGTCGGCGTTGGCGTTGGCTGCTCGATGATAATCACATCGGACGGGTCCTCACCGCTTTCACCCTCGGACGGGATAATTAATACATCGGAACCCCGATTGTTTTGGCATCCGAAAAAAATTGATAAATTGGCCAGCAAAAAAATCAAAATCATGCATGAAACTTTTTTTGCAGTCTGTATTTTGCGCATAGATCTCTCCTTTTCATCAAGATGTTGGGGTGGTTTTTGCCCCTCTGCGAATAAAAATACAACCCCATACTGATCCATCTTTGCCATTATAACATAGGGCTTTGAATAAACGGTTGTGCAAATGTTAACAAGTTTCGTTGTAAATGTGTATATTTTTGGCGGAATAAATATGCAAAATGCGTATAAATATGAAAAACGGGGTTTTTCTTGCCAAATTTTGTCATCTTGTGACGATTTTGTCCCTTGGTAGCTTTAGCTCGGCAAGGTAGGCGTTTTCAAGCGGGATCCATCTGTCGAAAAACGCCTGTGCGCCCTCCCTGCCCTCTCGCTGCTCTATTCTTTTTCGCTGCTTCAGGGGGTCTATGGACAGCACGAGCTTTATATCGTATATGTCCGAAAACAGCGGGTGCAGGGCGTAGCTGCCCTCGATTATCACAACGGGCCTCAGCTCCACCGTTCTTGCGGGCAAAAGCAGGCCCTCGTGGCAGTCGTACCTGCGAAGGCTCAGCCTTCTCCCCTCCCTTATCGGCGTTATTACCTCGTCCGTGAACCGCTCGTAGTGGATGTTGCCGCCCGCCTGCGAAAGCCGCTCTTGCGTCCTCAGGCTTGGCGGGAGGAAGTAGTCGTCCATGTGGATGAGCGTTGCGTCAAGGCTGTCGCAAAGGGCTGCGGCAAGCGTACTCTTGCCTGCCGCAGCGTTTCCGTCTATTCCAATTATAACCCTGTCCCTCGCCTTTAGCAGGCGGAGGATTTCGCCTTTGAGCCGTTCCGTCACAGTTTATAGACCTCGGTGAACTTCTTTGTCAGATAGTCTATGTAATACTGCGGGTCGAACGGCTTGCCGCAGGCTTGCTCGATTAGCTCGCCCGGCTTTTTCAGGCAGCCGAACTTATAGATGCGACAGGTCAGCCAATCGATAATAGGCTGCAAGTCGCCGCTCTTGACCTGCGCAAACACGTCCATTTCCTCCTCCATCACCGAAAGGAGCTGCGCCGCATATGCGCTGCCTATCGCATAGGAGGGGAAGTAGCCAAACGAGCCGCCCGACCAGTGTGAATCCTGCAAGACGCCGTTCTTGTCATCGGGCACGTCCACGCCGAGATACTCCTTGTAAAGCTCGTTCCAGAGCTTGGGAAGCTCCGCAACCTCTATCTCGCCTGCGATGAGCTTTTTCTCTATCTCATAGCGAACCATAACGTGAAGAGCGTATGTAAGCTCGTCCGCCTCGGTTCTTATCAGCGAGGGCTGTGCCCTGTTGACCGCAAGGTATAGCTGCTCCTCCGTCACGCCCTCCATCTCCTGCGGGAAGAGCCGCACGAGCTCGCCGTAGATGAGGCCCACGAACTCACGGCTCCTGCCTATGATGTTCTCATAAAACCTCGACTGCGACTCGTGAACGCCCATGCTCACGCCGGTTCCGAGCGTCGTCATTGCCAGCTCGTCCCCTATGTTAAGCTCATACGTCGCATGGCCCGCCTCGTGTACTACCGAATACAGGCTCGAAAGCAACATGTCCTCATGATAGTGCGTGGTAATCCTAACGTCGTTCTTAGTGAAGTTTATCGTGAACGGATGCTCGGTCTCGCCTATTGCGCTGCGCTCCTTGTCCATGCGCATCAGCTTCATCAAAAACTCGCTGAACTCCCTCTGCTTATCGATGGCAAAGTCCTTTTCCAAGAACGACACGTCTATCTTCCTGCCCCGCTCCATAACCGCCTTCAAAAGCGGAACCACGCCTGCCCTGACCTTTGCAAAGAACTCGTCGAGCTTTTCCATGGTCATGCCCTTCTCGTACTCGTCCAAAAGCACATCATAAGGCGGCTTTTCGGGGTCGATATAGCGGGCCATGTTCCTGTTGAATTTCACGAGCTTTTCAAGATGCGGCGCAAACATTGCAAAATCGCTCTTGACCTTCGCCTCGTGCCATACGCCCTGCGCCGTGTTGACGTCCATCTGGTACTGAACGTACTCGTCCATCGGTATCTTTTCGAGCTTGGAAAACGATTCCCATGTCAGCTCTGCCTCCCGTGCCGTGATAGCGTCAAGCTCGTCCTTGTGCGCCAAAAGCTCCTTTGTGCAGCTTTTAAGCTCCTCGCTCGTGGATAGCTTGTACTCCTCCTCGCTCAATACGCCAAGAGTCCTGCCCACAGCCTCGTTGCCCCGCTTGGGCATGACCGTCACGCTGTCATAATACATCTTGCTCATCGCATGACCGTATGCCTGAATCTTGTCCAAAAGCTCCCTGAACGTCTTTTTTGTGTTTTCCATACCGTTCTCCTTTCACTTGTTCCCTTTATTATACCGCCTTTTGGTAGTATTTACAAGTTATGGATGGAGTTTTTTGATTTGTTCTGTTCTTTTCTTTTGCGGAAAGAAAAGAACCAAAAGAAACCGTAAAAAGAGCAAGATAATGAATCTTAACACGCAACTTGAGTACGCCATTTCGCCGCGGACATGTGGCAAAATGGCGAGGGGGATTTCAATTATAAATTATTCATTACAAATTATGAATTATAGATTGCGGTTTTTTCGATTGCCTATCAGGATGAACCAGAGGATGGTGAGAATTTGCATAACGCCGGCTATGAGGTAGGCATATTCGAGGTTAGGGGCGGTGAAGGCGATATTGATACAGGCGGCGAGCGACCAGATAAGGGCTGTAACGGACAGGCCCTGTGCAATCGGGCCCCACCACAGGCACGAAAAGACGATTGCAACTACTGCGCTTACGGGGATGGCCACGATAAAGCAGAGGTAGAGCACCTCGGACTCGGGCAGGCAAAGCCCGAGCACGAAGAAGGTGACGGTAGCAATTAAAAACACGAGCCCGACAGAAATTAGGCCTATCAGGAGCTGCATCCTTCTTGTGGGCGGCAGCCGCTTGGGCGGCTCACCGAACAGCAGCCTATCGGCGGACACGTTGAGCTGCCTGCAGAGTTGAGACAGCACATAGGAGTCGGGGACGCCCTCGCCCCGCTCCCACTTTGAGACGGATTTATCGGTATAAGCTATGCGCTCGGCAAGCGCAGCCTGCGTCAATCCTGCACGCTTGCGGTAATAGATGAGATTTTTTGCGAGACGCTCCCGCAGCTCGATTTCAGTCATGTTTCCCGCCAATTTCCTTGACTCTACCGACAGTAGAGTACTCATTTTTGAAAGTAGAATCGCAAAAAGCAAGGGTAGGGTGCTTTTGCAAGCCACTGCTGATATTATAACCGTAACAAATATATTTGGCAAGGAGAGAAACTGTGAATATGCTGAAACAATTGACGATTTTTGGAGATTCTCTGCTAAAGGGCGTGGTTTTGAACCCGCAAAACAGGCGCTACCGTGTCGCAAAGGAGTTTGACCTCGAGGCAACCGCACAAAAGCGGGGCGTTTCGCTCGTCAACCTGTCCCATTTTGGCAGCACCATTGAAAAGGGCATGGCTGCCGTAGAGCGTTGGCTCGATAAAGGCCCCGACTGCGATGCCGTCGTGATAGAGTTCGGAGGCAACGATTCCAACTTCCAATGGGCCGAGGTCGCCGCCGAGCCCACCTGCGAGCATCTGCCCGCTACCCCCCTGCCCAGGTTCCAACAGCTGTATCAACAGCTCCTTCATATACTCAAACAGCACAATATCAGTCCCGTCTTGGTCAATCTGCCCCCGCTCTGCGCCGACCGCTACCTCAATTGGATTACCCGTGACGGGCTGGATAAGAGCCGAATCCTGCAGTGGCTCGGGGATGTCAATGCCATATACCGATATCAGGAACGCTATTCCCGTACCATCGACCGCCTCGCCTTCGAAAATAACTGTCCCTGCCTCGACCTTAGAGGCGCCTTCCTCGCCCGTCTCCATATCCATGACCTCTATTGCGAGGACGGTATCCACCCCAATGAAAACGGACAAAAGCTCATGCTCCGTACCTTCGAAAAGTTTTTGACAGGTGCAGGGTGCGGGACTCAATTAGGAATTAGGAATTAGGAGTTAGGAATTTGGTGGGGGAGCGAGGGCTGGTTTTTGAGTTTTGGGTGGGTACGACTTCTTTCTTTTGCACTTGTCAATAGAAACTGGACACAAAGATCAAGAAAATGGACAGA
>JAUNBP010000043.1 GCA_030526995.1 Clostridia bacterium | reverse complement strand
CTCAAATTTTGCCTTTGCCATTTCTTAATTTTCTCCTTAAAATTTTGTATTTTTCTTAATTTCCGAAAGCATATTAACACCTGTATTCAAAAATTGCAAGCACTTTCGGTATTTCTAAAACAAATAATTGTATCTGCCCAAGATTTCCTCGGCTATGGACTGCGGAACCTCCTCATACCTTGCAAACTGCATTGAAAACGTTCCCCGTCCCTGCGTCTTGCTCCTAAGCTCGGTTGCGTAGCCGAACATCTGCGACAGCGGGCAGGTTGCCGAGATTGCCGTGTTGGCAGCCCTCGTTTCCATGCCGTTGATGCTGCCCCGACGTGCGTTCAGGTTGCCCATGATATCGCCCAAGTATTCCTCGGGAACCAAAACCTCCACGTCCATGAAGGGCTCCAACAGCTTGCAATCGCCCTTGCCTATGCCGTCCTTGACTGCGAGCGAGCCCGCAATCTGGAACGCCAATTCGCTTGAATCGACCTCGTGATAGCTTCCGTCCAACAGCGTTGCGCAGATATCGACCATTTCGTAACCGCCGAGGGGTCCGCTTTGCAGCGCCTCTTTGATGCCCTTGTCGATTGCGGGGATGAACTCCTTGGGAATTGCGCCGCCGACTATCTTGCTTTGGAACAGATAGCCCTCGCCCGCCTTTCGGGGTGAAAACTCGACGACGCATCTGCCGAACTGGCCGTGGCCGCCGGTCTGACGGACGTACTTGCCCTCCGCCTTGACGACCTTTGTGAGCGATTCCTTGTATGCCACCTGCGGCTTGCCGACGGTTGCTTCCACTCGAAACTCCCGAATCAGCCTGTCCACGATAATCTCAAGGTGCAGCTCGCCCATGCCGGCGATAATCGTCTGTCCCGTCTCCTGATTGACGTAGGTTCTAAACGTCGGATCCTCCTCTGCGAGCTTTTGCAGGGCCTGAGCCATGCGCTCCTGCCCCGCCTTGGTCTTGGGCTCTATCGCAACCTGAATGACCGGGTCGGGGAACTCCATCCGCTCCAAAAGCAGCTGGCGGTTCTCAACGCAGAGCGTGTCGCCCGTTGTCGTATCCTTTAAGCCCACGATTGCGGCTATGTCTCCCGCATGAATCTCCTCGACCTCGGTTCTTGCGTCGGCGTGCATTAGAAGTATCCTTCCTACCCGCTCCCGCTTTTGCTTGGTCGCATTATACACGTAGCTGCCCGACTTGAGCGTGCCGCTGTACACTCGGATGAATGCGAGCTTGCCCACGAAGGAGTCGGTGACTATCTTGAAGGCAAGGGCTGCAAACGGAGCCGTATCGTCGGGCTCGGCAATAATCTCGCCCTCGCCGTACCTGTCCGTGCCCTTTGCGGGTGGGATGTCCAAGGGGGAGGGCAGATAGTCCACTATCGCATTGATAAGCGGCTGAACGCCCTTGTTCCTGTACGAGGTGCCGCAGACCACGGGAACGGCGGTTCCCTTTATCGTGGCCCTTCTTATGCAGCGTTTCAATTCGTCCTCGGTGGGCATTTCGCCATCGAAGTAACGCTCCAAGACCTCGTCATCCTGCTCCAAGACCGCATCCAAGAGCGTCTCTCTAAGCTCCCTTGCCCTGTCCTTTAACGCCTCGGGAATCTCCTCCTCGCGGATGTCGGTTCCGTCGTCGTTGTAGTAGACCTCCGCCTTCATCGTGACAAGGTCGACGATGCCGCAAAAGTCCAGCTCGCTGCCTATCGGTAGCTGAATCGCAATCGGGTTGGCCTTGAGTCGGGTTCGCATCATGTCCATAACATTAAAAAAGTCTGCGCCCGTTATGTCCATTTTATTGACGTAGGCTATGCACGGAACCCCGTACCGCATTGCCTGATGCCAAACCGTTTCCGACTGGGGCTCAACGCCGCCCTTAGCGCAAAACACGGCAACGGCACCGTCGAGCACCCGAAGCGACCGCTCCACCTCTACGGTGAAATCGACGTGCCCCGGGGTGTCGATGATGTTTATCCTGTGACCGTTCCAGTACGCCGTGGTCGCAGCGGAGGTTATCGTTATTCCGCGCTCACGCTCCTGCTCCATGTAGTCCATGGTAGCCGCACCCTCGTGTACCTCGCCAACCTTGTGAATCCTGCCCGAATAGAACAGGATTCGCTCGGTTGTCGTAGTCTTGCCGGCATCGATGTGCGCCATGATGCCGATATTTCTTGTTTGCTCTAAGGTGGTATCCCTCATGTTAATTACCAGCGGTAATGCGCGAACGCCTTGTTCGCCTCCGCCATCTTATGCGTGTCTTCCTTCTTCTTTACTGCGTTTCCGCCGTTGTTGGCTGCATCCAAAATCTCGCCCGAAAGACGCTCGCGCATCGTGCGCTCGCCGCGCTTTCTTGCGTAGGATACCAACCAGCGCAGGCCCAGCGTCTGACGGCGCTCGGGGCGAATCTCAATCGGCACCTGATAGGTGGAGCCGCCGACTCTGCGTGCCTTGACTTCCAATACGGGCATGATGTTGTTCATCGCCTGCTCGAAAACTTCCAAAGCGTCCCTGCCGGTCTTTTGTGCGATAAGGTCAAACGCATCGTAGACTGCCTTTTGGGCAACTCCGCGCTTGCCGTCGAGCATGACCTGATTTATCAGCTTGGTAACTACCACGCTCTTGTAAATGGGGTCTGCCAAAACTTCCCTCTTGGGTATAAATCCTCTTCTCGGCATAGTCCTTTACCCCCTTATTTCTTCGGGCGCTTCGCACCGTAGAGCGAACGGCTCTGATGACGGTTTGCAACGCCTGCGGTATCCAATGCACCGCGGATGATGTGGTAACGAACGCCCGGCAGATCCTTGACCCTGCCGCCTCTTATCAAGACGACCGAGTGCTCCTGCAGGTTGTGTCCGATTCCGGGAATGTATGCAGTACCCTCAAGACCGTCGGTCAAGCGGATACGGGCAATCTTACGCAATGCCGAGTTCGGCTTTTTCGGCGTCATTGTACGCACGGCCGTGCAAACGCCTCTGCGCTGCGGACACTGCTTCAAAATAGGGGCATTGGACTTGTACTGAGTCTGTTCTCTGCCCTTGCGAACCAATTGGTTAATGGTCGGCATTTTCTGTGTTTTCCTCCTAAATTACTTCTTTTAATTCTTTTTATTTCTATATTTCAATCCCTCTGCAACCCTTGTAGAGGATATTGTCCAAAAAGCCTGCAAAAATGTAGTGTATCAGCTTTCTTCTTTGTTGTCAAGCATTGAATAAACTTCTTTTGTTGCAGTTCCCAAGCCCCGCTCTATGAGCTTTCGCGAGAATATCGGCTTTGCCTTCTTATCGTTGAACAGGAAGAACCAGCCCTTTTCAAGCATCTTCTGCGTGAACGGATGCTCGGTCAAATCGAGGCAGCTCTTGCTTGACCACGATTTTTTGAGCTGATTGCGGACTATTCTTCCGCCGATGTAGCCAATCAAAATCGCAGCAAGCACTATCACCATAGGCAGGGCAAAGCCCAGAGCCGTGCCGTTAAGCCCCATGCGCTGATGGTCGTCCACGACGAAAATAAGGGATATCGCCGTCGTTATCACGGTGCAGATAAGCGGGATATAGTCGAGTGCGAGCAGCCGCCTGCGGCATTTTTTGCAGACCGCAAACTGCAGCGGCGCCAAAAAGCCCGTCTTGCCGCTCCCGAACAGCCTGCTCTTGCGCTGCAGGCGTTTCGGCTCGGAATGTCCCATGTCCAAGATGGCGTAGCCCGCCTTCTTTTCCTTGTTTTCGCCCTTGCAGAGCTGACACTCGTCCGTTTCAAACAGGGAATACAGCCCCTCTTCGGGCAGGAGCGTTTCAAACAGCTCGACGTCCTCTTTGAGCGCCGAATTGTCGGTCTTGACATTGTTCAGCGGGCAGCGGGAACACTCGCCCATGTTCAGCATCGCACAGGTGCGACTTTGACTTAGTTTGCACTCAACGGTCTCTTTCATCGTCTCTCCTTTTTATCGAGCCTGAGTTTAGGCTTTATGCTACTCGGCTTCAAGCTCTGCGGTTTCGTTTTCGCTGACTACAACGTCCCTGTACCGCCTAAGCCCTATGCCTGCGGGAATCAGCTTGCCGATGATTACGTTCTCCTTAAGACCTACCAACGGGTCAATCTTGCCCTTTATGGCTGCCTCGGTAAGCACCCTCGTCGTCTCTTGGAAGGATGCCGCCGACAGGAACGAATCCGTGGCAAGCGAAGCCTTGGTGATGCCCAGCAGCTTGCGCTTTGCAATTGCGGGCCTGCCCTCTTCGTTCTCGGTCACTACGCGCTCGTTCTCCTGCTCGAAGCGGAAGATGTCGCAAAGCTCGCCCGGAAGCAGGTTGGTATCTCCCGCATCCTCTACCTGAACCTTGCGCAGCATCTGGCGGATGATGACCTCGATATGCTTATCGGAAATCTCAACGCCCTGCAAGCGGTAAACCGACTGAACCTCCTTCAAAAGATAGGCCTGTACGCCCTTGACGCCCTTAATCTTAAGAATGTCGTTCGGGTTGACCGAGCCCTCGGTAAGCTCATCGCCTGCCTCGACGTAGTCGCCCTCCTTGACCTTCATCTTGTAGCCGTAGGGGATTAGATAGCTCTCGCTCTCGCCGTCGGAGTTGGTAACTATCGCATGACGCTGCGTATCGTCAAAGCTGACCGTGCCCGAAATCTCGGTTATCGTGGCAAGGCCCTTGGGCTTTCTTGCCTCGAACAATTCTTCGACACGGGGCAGACCCTGCGTGATGTCCTCGGTGGATGCAACGCCGCCGGTGTGGAAGGTTCTCATCGTGAGCTGCGTGCCCGGCTCGCCTATCGCCTGTGCGGCTATGATGCCCACCGCCTCACCGATATCGACGTGACCGCCGGTGGCAAGGTTTGCACCGTAACACTTGGCGCATACGCCGTGCTCGCAACGGCAGGTGAACACCGTCCTGCAAAGGACGCCCGTGATTCCCGCCTGCTCAATGGCCTCCGCCTGCTCGTAGCTTACCATAGTGTCTGCGGGGACTATTATTTCGCCGGTCTCGGGATGTACGACGTCGTTAATTACGTACCTTCCGATTACCCTCGCCTTCAACGGCTCTATGAGCTTTTTGTCCTCGCGAATCTCGGTTATCATCATGCCCTTGGGCGTATCGTCACGCTCGGCAAAGCAGTCCTCCTCGCGGACTATGACGTCCTGCGAAACATCGACGAGCCTTCTTGTAAGATAGCCCGAGTCCGCAGTACGGAGCGCCGTATCCGCCAAGCCCTTTCTTGCGCCGTGCGACGAGATGAAGAATTCCAGAACCGACAGACCTTCACGGAAGTTTGCACGGATAGGCACCTCGATAATCTGACCGCTCGGGTCTGCCATGAGTCCGCGCATACCCGCAAGCTGACGAATCTGCGCTCTGCTTCCGCGGGCGCCCGAGTTTGCCATCATGAATATCGGGTTGAACGGGTCCAAAGAATCCATCAACGCATTGGTGACGTTTACGGTCGTCTTATCCCATACGGAGATGACCCGCTGCCTGCGTTCGGCGTTGGACAACAAGCCCATTCTGAACAGCTCGTCTATCTCGACAACCTGCTCCTCCGCCTCGGCTATGAAGGTCTTTTTCTCCTCGGGAACCTGAATATCTTGGAAGCCTACGGTGATTCCGCCCCTCGTGGAGTAGGAGAAACCGAGTTTCTTTATCTTATCCAAAACCTCGCTCGTGACCGTCGAACCGTACTTTCTGTAACAGTTGTCGACTATCGTTCCGAGGTCCTTTTTAATGACCAGCCTGTCTATCTCGAGCTTGAACATATCGTCAAGCGTCTCCCTTGCGACAAAGCCGAGGTCCTGCGGGATTGCGTTGTTGAACAGCAGCCTTCCCACGGTCGTTTCAATCACCCTGTGGTAGGTCTGACCCTCCCACTGCCTTGCTATACGAACCTTGACCTTTGCCTGCAGGGCAATCTCGCCGGTCTGATATGCCATTACAGCCTCGTTCTCGCTCGAAAACGCCTTGCCCTCGCCCTTTGCTCCCGCACGGTCAACGGTAAGATAGTAGCAGCCTATGACCATGTCCTGCGTGGGCGAAACCACGGGCTTGCCGTCCTGAGGCTTTAATATGTTGTTGGATGCGAGCATCAAAAATCTCGCTTCCGCCTGCGCCTCTACCGACAACGGAACGTGAACCGCCATTTGGTCGCCGTCAAAGTCGGCGTTGAAAGCGGTACATACGAGCGGGTGCAGCCTTATCGCCTTGCCCTCTACAAGCACCGGCTCAAACGCCTGTATGCCCAGCCTGTGCAGCGTAGGCGCACGGTTAAGCAGCACGGGGTGATCCTTTATGACCTCCTCCAAGACGTCCCAGACCACGGTGTCGTTTCTTTCGACCATGCGCTTTGCGCCCTTGACGTTCTGCGCCATGCCGTCCTTGACGAGCTTTTTCATTACAAACGGCTTGAACAGCTCCAGCGCCATCTCCTTGGGCAGGCCGCACTGATACATCTTCAAATCGGGGCCTACGACGATAACGGAACGGCCCGAATAGTCAACACGCTTGCCCAAAAGGTTCTGACGGAATCTGCCCTGCTTGCCCCGAAGCATATCGGAGAGCGACTTTAACGGACGGTTGCCCGGGCCCGTTACGGGGCGGGAACGCCTGCCGTTGTCGATAAGCGAGTCCACTGCCTCTTGGAGCATACGCTTTTCATTTCTTACTATGATGTCGGGGGCTCTCAGCTCCAACAGCCTCTTTAAGCGGTTGTTGCGGTTGATAACCCTGCGGTACAAATCATTCAAGTCGGAGGTTGCAAACCTGCCGCCGTCGAGCTGAACCATGGGCCTAAGCTCGGGCGGGATTACGGGCAGCACCGTCAGGATTATCCATTCGGGCTTGTTGCCGCTCTTTATAAAGGCTTCTACAACTTCCAAACGCTTTATCGCATTGATGCGCTTTTGGCCGCTGCTTCTGTCTATCTCTTCCCTCAACTGATGCTCAAGCTCGTTTAGGTCGAGCTGCATCAAAAGCTCCCTGATAGCCTCTGCGCCCATGCCTGCCTTGAACGCCTTGGGGCCGTAATGCTCCTGATACTCACGGTACTCCCTGTCGCTCAGAATCTGCTTGGGCTGCAGGTTGGTCTCGCCGGGGTCTATGACCACGAACGAAGCAAAGTAGAGAACCTGCTCCAGCTCCTTCGGACTCATGTCCAGCAGCATCTTCATGCGGCAGGGTATGCCCTTGAAGTACCAGATGTGGCTCACCGGAACCGCAAGCTCGATGTGGCCCATGCGCTCGCGGCGAACCTTTGCCCTCGTTACCTCAACACCGCACTTGTCGCAGACGATGCCCTTATATCTGCCCCTCTTGTATCTGCCGCAGTGGCACTCCCAATCCTTTGTAGGCCCAAAGATGCGCTCGCAGAACAGACCGTCCTTTTCGGGTTTTAAGGTGCGGTAGTTTATCGTTTCCGGCTTTTTGACCTCGCCGTGTGACCACTCCAAAATCTTTTCCGGAGATGCAAGCCCTATCTGCAAAGCATCGAAATTAGTCAGTTCAAACATTCTTTTTCTCCTTCCGCACTCTTAGTCCAAGTCGGGGTCTTCTTCAAGATCCTCGTCCATATCTTCCTCGTCCTCGAACTCGTCATCGTCCTCAAACTCGTCGTCCTCGACGGGGGCCTTTGCCTTGCGCAGGCCGAAGCCAAAGCCGAACTCGTCGTCCTCGTCGTCGTCATCGTCCATCGTTATAATGACCTCCGGCTCCTCGACTCCGCTGATATTGATGCCGAGCGAACGGATATCGTCATCGTCGTCCTCGGTAATCTGAATCTCCTCGCGGGTGTCGGAAAGCACCTTGATATCGAGGGCAAGCGACTGCAGTTCCTTTATCAAAACCTTGAAGGATTCGGGCACGCCTGCGGGCGGGATGTTCTCGCCCTTGACTATGCTCTCGTAGGTCTTGACCCTGCCGATAACGTCGTCCGACTTGACCGTCAGTATCTCCTGCAAGGTGTTGGCTGCGCCGTACGCCTCCAACGCCCAGACTTCCATCTCTCCGAAGCGCTGACCGCCGAACTGTGCCTTGCCGCCGAGCGGCTGCTGCGTTACGAGCGAGTACGGGCCCGTGGAGCGGGCGTGAATCTTGTCGTCTACCAAGTGGTGCAGCTTCAAATAGTACATGTAGCCCACCGATACTCTGTTTTCAAACTGTTCGCCGGTTCTACCGTCGTACAGAACGGTCTTGCCGTCCTCGTCGCAGCCTGCGGCTACGAGCAAGTCCTTTATGTCCTGCTCGCTTGCGCCGTCGAATACCGGCGTTGCAATCCTTATTCCGAGGTTTTTGCAAGCCATGCCGAGGTGCAGCTCCAAAATCTGCCCGATGTTCATACGGGAGGGAACGCCCAAGGGATTCAACACTATCTGCAACGGCGTACCGTCGGGCAAGAACGGCATATCCTCCTCGGGAAGTATGCGCGAGATAACGCCCTTGTTGCCGTGGCGTCCCGCCATCTTGTCTCCGACCGAAATCTTGCGCTTTTGAGCTATGTAAACTCGAACCATCTGGTTCACGCCGGGGCTTAATTCGTCCTTGTTCTCCCTTGTAAAGACCTTGACGTCGACGACCACGCCGCCCTCGCCGTGGGGCACCCTGAGCGAAGTGTCTCGAACGTCCCTTGCCTTCTCACCGAAGATAGCCCTCAAAAGCCTCTCCTCCGAGGTCAGCTCGGTTTCGCCCTTCGGCGTGACCTTGCCCACCAAGATATCGCCCGAGCGAACCTCTGCGCCGGGACGGATGATGCCCCGCTCGTCGAGCTGCGCAAGCGCATCCTCACCGATGTTGGGGATGTCCCTCGTTATCTCCTCGGGCCCGAGCTTGGTGTCACGGGCTTCAAGCTCGTGCTCCTCTATGTGGATGGAGGTGTAAACGTCGTCCTTGACCAGCTTTTCGGATATCAAGACGGCGTCCTCGTAGTTGTAGCCCTCCCAAGTCATAAAGCCAATCAGGATGTTTCTTCCGAGCGCAATCTCGCCCTCGTCGGTCGATGCGCCGTCAGCGATAACGTCGCCCTTTTTAATCTCCATGCCACCGGTTACAACGGGGCGCTGGTTTAGGCAGGTGCCCTGATTGGAACGCCTGAACTTGGTCAGTTGATACTCGTGCGGAACCCCCGCAGTGCTCGTTATGATAATCTTGTCCGCCGAGACGTAGGAGACAACACCGTCCTCCTGCGCAAGCACGACGATGCCCGAATCGTAAGCCGCCTTATGCTCCATGCCGGTTGCGACTATCGGGGCCTCGGGCTTTAGAAGCGGAACCGCCTGACGCTGCATGTTCGAGCCCATCAGGGCACGGTTTGCGTCGTCGTTTTCGAGGAAGGGAATCATCGCCGTTGCGACCGAAACGAGCTGCTTCGGGGAAACGTCGAGATAATCGACCTCGGTGCTCTTTACCTCTATAATCTGATCCAAGTACCTTGCGATAACACGGTCCTTTTTGAACCAGTGGCTCTTTTCGTCTATAGGCTCGTTCGCCTGTGCGATAACCATGCCGTCCTCTTCGTCGGCAGTCATGTAGATAATCTCGTCGGTAATCTTATGCTTAGCCTTGTCAATCATGCGGTACGGGGCTTCGATAAAGCCGTACTCGTTGATTCTCGCATAGGTGGACAGCGAGTTTATAAGTCCGATGTTCGGGCCTTCCGGCGTCTCTATCGGGCACATTCTGCCGTAATGCGAATAGTGAACGTCGCGAACCTCGAAGGTTGCACGGTCACGGTTTAAGCCGCCCGGGCCGAGTGCCGACAAACGGCGCTTATGCGTAAGCTCGGACAGGGGGTTGGTCTGATCCATGAACTGCGATAGCTGCGAGGAGCCGAAAAACTCCTTGATAGCTGCCGTCACGGGTCGGATATTTATAAGGTTTGAGGGCATGACAACATCCATGTCCTGCAAGCCCATGCGCTCGCGAACGACACGCTCCAAGCGGGTAAGTCCCACTCGAATTTGGTTCTGCAAAAGCTCGCCCACCGAGCGGATTCTGCGGTTGCCCAAGTGGTCGATGTCGTCGGTCTTGCCTATCCCGTGCGGAAGTCCGATGAGGTAGGAAACCGAGGCCACGATATCGTCCGGCGTGATGTGGCGGGGGATTAAATCGTAGTAATGCGCAGACAGATACTCCTTCTGCTCGTCCTCGCTCATGTCCGCAAGCTGCGGGAGCATGGCCTTTAGCGTTGGGATGTGTACGTCCTCATTGAGCCCTGCCTCTATCGGTGCAAAGTCCAAAAAGCCCGCTGCCGAAGCAAAGTTGTTGCCCACGACCTTGATTTGCCCGTCGTCGGTTACCACCGTGACCGCATTGATGCCGAGGTTTTGAATCTCATTCGCCTTCTCGCGGCTTATAGTTTCGCCCGCCTCAAGCACGATTTCTCCGGTGTCGGGGTTTATAACGTTCTCCGCCGCAATGCGGTTTGCTATACGTGCCTTGAGCGACAGTTTCTTATTATACTTGTATCTTCCGACCCTCGCCAAATCATAGCGCACGTCGAAGAACAGCGAATGCAGAAGCGACCTTGCGCTCTCCTCCGTCGGAGGCTCGCCCGGGCGCTGCCGCTTGTATATCTCGATAAGGCCGTCCGCAACGGTGCGGTTCGGGTCCTTTTGCAGGGTCGCACCAAGCCTCTCGTCCTCGCCCAAAAGCTCCAATATCTCTGAGTTGGTGCCGTAGCCTATCGCCCTCAAAAGTGCGGTTATGAACACCTTGCGCTGGCGGTCTATCTTGACGTAAAGGATGCCGTTGGAATCGGTTTCGTACTCGAGCCATGCGCCCCTGTTCGGGATAATCTGGCTGGAGTAGAGCGTGCTGCCCATCTTGTCGGTGGATGAGGAATAGTAGGCGCCCGGAGAACGGACGAGCTGCGAAACGATGACCCGCTCCGCACCGTTGATGATAAAGGTTCCCTGCGGCGTCATGAGCGGGAAGTCGCCCATGAACACTTCCTGCTGCTTGACCTCGCCCGTTTCCTTATTTATAAGGCGAACGGTAACACGAAGCGGAGCCACATAGTTCACGTCCCTCTCCTTGCTCTCCTCTATCGAATACTTCGGCTTATCCAAATCGATGCGGTAGTCTACAAACTCCAAAACAAGTTTGTCCGAATAGTCCACTATCGGGGAGATATCGTTAAATACCTCTCTCAAATCCTCTTTGATAAATCTGTAGTAGGAATTCTTCTGAACCTCGATTAGATCCGGCATATCCAGAACTTCCGAAATCCTCGAAAAGCTCTTTCTCGACTTTCTGCCCATCTTCACGTCATGCATCATATCCGTGTCGCTCTCCTTGCCGATGCGTTCGCATCCTATTTCAATTATTCATTAGCGGCATATCTTGGCGGTATTATCCCCCCTCCCCGCATCTTAATTCCTAAAACACGGATTTTTGGGCATAATACCACAGATAAGCCATCATAATGCAATTTGAAATAATATCACCTGCCTGTCAAGATGTCAACCGCAAATTTTGAAAAAAGGGAGGTTTTTTTCAAAATTTCCTGCAAAAGTGCGAAAGTTTTCCCTCATAGCGGCAAAAATTGCGGGTATGTGGGGCGGTTTGGGTGGGTTTGGGGCGGCGGGCGGATGATATCCGCCCCTACGGGAGGTTGGGAAACGGTGGAGAGTGGAGAGTGGAAATGTTGAAAAAGTCGCCCTTTCGAGCGACTTTTTTTGCATTCCTAAATCCTAACTCCCAACTCCTAATTCCTATTCAACCTTCCCCACCGTGGCTTGGAGCTTGACTACAAAGCGGAGGATGGCGGCTGCGTCGGAGGCGCCGTAGGTTTCTGCGAATAGGGTGTTGGCGGCAAGGGCTTGGAGTTCGTTTAGGTCCTCAAGTTTTACCACCGCCCTTAAAATCATGGAGGCGTCGACGGAGTCGGTTTCGCTGTCGCAGTTGACATCGCCCATGACGACCACGGTGTACTGCGTTCCGTTTGCGGTAACGGTGTCGCCGGTTGCAAGGTTATCGCTGCTGCCGCCGTCGGCTCCCAGCTTCGCCATAAGCTCCGCCTCGCTCGTGTTCGGCGGAACGTTGATTATCCTGCCGTCGGCAATCATAAGCTCCTGATAGACTGCGGTTATGGTCGTGTCCTTATTGATTCGCTCAAAGTCCGTGACGTCCCACCAGCCAAAGCAGTTTGCCTTTTCGGGCACGGCGGGCACATCCTCTATATTGAACGGGTTGTCCGCATTGACGGTAATCGTCTTTATCGTTTCCCCGTCCGCAACAAAGGTCAGCGTGTACTCCCTAATCAGCATTTCAATCTTATACCCGTTCCAAGTCGTCTCCCCGTTCGGCGCCCAAAGGTGTGCGTAATCGGAATAGTAGTAGAGGGTGACGTCGAGGGGGACGGGTTCCCATGTTTCAGAGTCGTCAGTATAGAAAGCCCATCCGCCAAACTCACTCGGCGGTGCCCCCTCAAAGGTTACGGAGGTCAGCGGGTCGCAAGAAAAGAACGCATAATCGCCTATGCTTGTGATAGAGTTGCCGATGGTAACCGAGGTCAATGAGTAGCAATTGCTGAACGCATTTTCGCCTATGTTTGTCACTGAATCGGGAATTGTGACAGTGGTAAGCGAGATGCAACCCGAGAACGCCCAATCGCCTATGTTTGTCACCGAATCGGGAATTGTAACAGTGGTAATCAACATGCAATCATTGAACGCCCAATCGCCTATGTTTGTCACCGAATCGGGAATTGTGACGGAGGTAAGCGAGTTGCAGCTAAAGAATGCATAATCGGCAATAAGCCTTGTTCCTGCAGCTATAGCAAGCTCACCACTTGGCATGTCGCCTTTATATCCAAGCAAACACTTATCAAGGTATAAGAGCCCGTTGGGCTGGTTGTAATACCATCCGGTTTCGTCAAGCGCACCATCTCCTATGCTTGTGACTCCGCTGCCGATGATAGCCGTGGTCAGCGAGAAGCAGTAAGCAAACGCACTATCGCCTATGCTTGTTACCGAATCGGGTATGGTAATAGAGGTCAGTGAGCGGCAGGAATTGAACGCCCCCTCCCCTATGCTTGTCACCGAGTTCGGAATTGTAACAGACGTCAGCGAGCGGCAACCTGCAAATGACGAATCCCCTATGCTTGTCACCGAGTCGGGGATATCGTAGCTGTTATCGGTTCTGCCTATGGGATATTGAATCAGGGTTGTCCCCGCCTTATTAAATAATACGCCGTCAATATCTTGATAATTGGGATTATTCTCATCAACATCGATAGCGGTCAAAGACTCACAGGAGGCAAAGACGCTTTCCCCTATGCTCTCCGTTCCAGCTCCGATGGTTACGGTTTTTACTGCCGAACACCAATCAAATGCGCGCCTGCCTATGGTTTTTACGCTGTTCGGTATTTCAATCTTCGCAAGTGATCCGCAATTAGCAAAGGCTCCCTCACCTATGCTCAACACGCCGTCGGGTATTTCGACCGAAGTCAGTTTGCCGCAGAGGCCAAACGCATAATCTCCTATGTCGGTTACGGTGTTGGGAATGGTAATCGAGGTAAACGATGCACAATAGAAAAAGGCGCTGTCATCTATATGCGTAACCCCGACGGGAATTGCATAGCTCGTCCCGCTCTTGCCCGCAGGATAACATATTATTGTCGTTCCCTCCTTGTCGAATAACACACCGTCTGCGTCCCGATAATTGGGATTGTTCCCATCCACATCGATAGCCGTCAACGCCCCGCACCTTGCAAACACGCTCTTCCCTATGCTTTCAATGCTCATCGGAATTGAAATCGAGGTCAACGCATTGCAAGCATAAAATGCCATATCCCCTATACTTTCAACACCATTGGGGATATTAACTGTCGTCAGTGCTTCACAGAGCTCAAATGCTGATTCATCGATAGAAACGAGGCTCTCGGGAAGCGTGACCGAGGTCAACGAGTTGCACCAAGCGAATGCCCAATCTCCTATGCTTACTACCGGATAGCCGCCCAGCGTGGAGGGGATTGTGATGTCTCCGCCTGCGCCGGTGTAGCCGGTTATCGTGGCTTTGCCGTCTGTAACCGTGTACTCATAGTCGCCGTCGGTTTCTGCCGAAGCAAGGCCTGCGGGTAGCAGGGTTGCCACAAGCAGAAGGGTTAAAAGAAGTGCCAACAGTTTTTTCATAAAGTTTTCTCCTTCCGTAATTATTATGGATTCCTTTTTTATTCTATCAAAGATATCAAGAAAATGCAAGAGTATTTAGAATAAAAACAGGGAAAATTTGTATGAAAATTCAAGATGCAATTAAAAGAATGGGCTGCGGTCTGCAAGCCGTTGTTCACGTTATGCTAAAGCGAGACCTTTACTTCGTGCCAAAATACTTTTTACAATCGCGCAAGAATCTTCTTCCGAGTGTTGCTATGCAGCTTATCAGCAGAGAAAGAGCTACGACACCCATTACGATAAACGCCCAGCTTCCTTTCTCATGTATCGAAGTTATACCAACAACTGCGCCAATAAGACAAGCTATACAGAAAAACAACATGGGGAACATGTTTTGCCTCTGCGTCTCTAAATCGGCAAAGAGCAATATGCCTATCAGGATTAACGCTGAGAAGCCGATAATCGGCAAGACTTCCACCGCCCATCCGGAGGCAAGGAAGCATTCGATAAGAAACAGAAGAATACAGGAATTAATGATTAGCTTTATGGTTTGGCTGATGAGGTTGAATTCCACCATGTCCGGCGACACAAGCTGCGTCCAAACCAACCACATTGACCAAATCGCCACAACACTCCATGCTTTCCCGCCCACCAAAAAATTGACTAACGCACAGGTCAATGCGGAAAAAAGAAATACCAGCCCAACCCAAGTCCTAAACTCTTTTTTTACCC
>JAUNBP010000042.1 GCA_030526995.1 Clostridia bacterium | reverse complement strand
AAAAGAAATGAAGAAAAAAATCCCCGTGAGGGCAATAACGGGCACAGCGGGCGGATGCGCCGCCCCTACGGGTGGTATGCGCCACAAGGGTGGTAACGGGTATGGCGGGCGCACATTAAAAAAGGAACGGCGGGTGCCGTTCCTTTTGGGTTGGTGTTTTGTTAGGTTACGGGTGTGAGTGTGATTGCGAATGAGTAGTTGGACTGCGATGCATTGCTATGTGCATAGTGTCTGAACACTCCGCCGCCATCGGCATGTTGATAGCCAAGCGCTCTGTCCAAACTGACCGTAGAACGAAGCCAGTTGTTCGTGTCATCCCAAGTCCACACCTGAGCTGTTTCGCTAAGGGTGATAGATGTTGAATCCGCAGTTGCCGAGACATAGAGATTTGTCAGTACAGATTTAATCGTGTATCCATCGCCACTTACCGCAAACGTCCACGTGTCCGCATTTGCGATATTCGACGTTACAGTGAACCTGTTGTTTCCAAGCGTGTTCATGTAATAGGTCGTGCCGTTATGCGTGACCGAGATGTAGTAGGTGCCCGGAGTAATTCCCGGTGCCCGGGTCGGGTTGGGAGTGGGGGTCGGGTCCTCACTCGGGGCGGGGTATACCGGGTCCTCACTCGGGGAGGGTTCTACCGGGTCCTCACTCGGTTCCGGGGTCGGTTCCGTGCCTGCGGTGAGCAGGTAAATCTCGCCCGGGTTGGCATAGAAGTGCATGATACCCGAACCGATATCCGGTGCATCGTTAAACGTTGCAAACAGACCGTACACAACATCGCCTACCCACGGAGCCCTCGTCTGAGGATCGCCGTTTGTATCGAGATAGGTGACGTCCTGAATGAAGATACTCATATTCTGCGTTCCGGCATAGGTGCCCGAGCAGATGTAACCGCCCTGCGGATGAGCATCAACTTTCGTTAGCGTAAGCGAGGAGAAAGCCGGAGCCACCAGTTCGCCTTCGGTAATCTCAACGCCGTCGCCGCCGCTGTACTTTGCCATTGTGAAGATGTAGTTCTTGCCTTCTTCAAGTACAAAGCCTGTGGCGGTGGGTAAGTCGGGGCCGTTATCACCGACAATATATATCCTGTCGCCGGGAGTCGGATTAGTCAGTATATAATCGTATGTGCCCGCCGGTACATATATCGATACTTCGCCGTCAATGACCATCTTATCGTCCTCAAGGCTGTAGTCAGCACCTACGGGGATGCTGTAGTCGGTTTCACCGTACAGAGCTGCATAGGTCATGTCCTCGTCGCTTTCTACACCTGCGTAGATCACTGCATCCTTGTCAAGCAGGAGCTGATAGCCGGAGCCGTCACCCCAGACATCATGTGCTACGAGTGTTACCTGTGCCAAGCCGGTAGTATCGAAAGGCTCGCCCGTGCTTACCCTGGTGAGTATCGGAGCTACAAGCTCCGCATCTTCGGGAAGCTGCGTGCTGTATATATCCTCGGATGCCATGGTGTCCGTAACTTCGACTTCGGTGGCAACCATATACGGATAGGGCAGCATAAGCTCGGTTTCACCTGTGAGCTTGACAATGTCGCCTACCTTGACCTCGGTTGTTACCGTAGAATCCAAGGCTACAGCCAAACCGACAAGCGCCTGACCTGCGCTAACTGCGGCATTCGTGGTCTGGATAAGGAAGCCGCCGTCTGAATCTATCGTATGGACAACGCCCCTTGTGGTGTACTCACCGTAGACTTCGTTTTCGAAATCGGCAATAACGTCCTCGAGCGGGGTCGTGCCAACCTCTAAGTATCCGGATATGACATTGGTGGCATAGTCCTGAACATCAACAGTGATGTTCTCGACTGTTTCGTCCGGAGTGAAGGTGTAGGTGATGCTGCCGTCGGGATTGGAAACTGCTGCGATTCCGTCCACGGTGTACTCGTTTAATACAGAATTCCAATCTTGATCGTAGATGTCAATATAGGCAATGCCGTCGTTGTCGGAAACATGGACGGTAACCTCGTTCGTCTCTCTGTCATACGACATCTCAATCGTCGGAGCGGTGTAGTCAACCGTTACCGGGAACCACCATTCCATACTCATCGGAGCATCATCGTAGTGGAGCTGGGCTGTGAATGCCACGATTACCTCGGTGCCGCTCGGTACGGGGTCGCCCCTGTCGGTCATGCCGCCGTTGTAGTCATAGCCGTCCCAAGCGAAGTTGCCATACGACTGATAGACATACGAAGTACCTGCACTGTTGAGAACGGGTCTTGCTTTGGGCAGCCACTCGGTATCATCCTGATAGTAGACTTCGCCGGTTTCCGCATCGTAGACCGTCATAATGAGGTGACGCGCGTTTCTGAGCTGGTGCGGATTGACATAGAGTCCGTCGCCCCAGAAGAAGTCGGCGTCGGTTTCGTCCGCAATCGTAAATGCGTTGTAGACCGAATTGTAGCCTTCATCCTCCCAGAGGTTTCCGCCGAACCAGAAGCTGTCTCCCGTTGTGGAGTCAGTCAGATATGCTTTGCTATAGCCCGTCATAATATCGTAGAAATACGGATAGTACCCTTGATAACCAATCGCTAACAAATCGAGATAGTCGAAGGAGGTCATCGGCTCGAGTACCGAAGCCTCGGTCCAGTCGCCACAGAAGCCCAAGAAGGTTCCGTGTATCACGGGCAGGTCTTCCAGTTCTTCCTCTTTGTACATTGAGTACTCGCTGCGGTCCGCATACAGGCCGAGAGCGTTCATCTCGTCGTTGCGCTCCTCAATCGGGAACCTGTCAATCAACAAGGTGACATAGCGCAGGATTGCCGCTGCGTCAGCTGCCTTCAACTGATCGTAGGGGGCGGTGACGGATGCGTTTTCAATGCCTTCCGGCGTGAGTTCTTCAATCTTGACGATGTGGCGCAGAACTCCCGCTGCATCAGCTGCATCGACTTCGCCGCCGCAGGTTGCGTCGCCGTAGAGGATGTAGTCATATTTTGCACTAACGAACATATCCCCGGGGACAACCTCCGTTACATCGACATCCCACTCGCCGCCACGGGTTCCGTAGAGCTTGGGAATTTCGGGGAGAACATAGTCCTCGAGGGTGTCGCCGTTTTCTACCAAAATGACCTCGTTTGAATTTTCAAACTCGACCTCGTAGTATTCAACGCCTGCCGCCAAGGGACTCAATTTGACAAAGCCCTCTACATAGAAGCCGTTGTTTGCTATCTCCATATACTCCAGATATGCAATAAAATCGGGGTCTGTTTGAATCGTTATCTTTATCGTCTCGGTGCCGTTGCGCGGAACGTAAAGGTAGGTGGTTTCCTTACCGTCGATTTCAACCGTGATGTCACAATACAAATAATCCAGCTCAAGCGCATCAAAATATGTCTCGTTGTCAAACAGAGGATTCGTCAAAGATGCATAATACGGCATATAGGCTTCAACATCTACTTCATAGACCGTATCGACGTTCGTCGGGTTTACCACCTCGTATTCGAAGGTGAAGGTGCCGGTTGTGCTGTCATACAGATTTTGAATCGGCTCGGAGAAGTATGCGAGAGCTTCGGTAGCTGCCTCGATATCAATCAAGCCTGCGCCCTGCTGCCTTGTGGGAAGCGGGTAGCCATAGGAATCGGTCTGTATATCAGCCGTGGACAGGGCAAGGCCTTCAGCCATCTCGGCATACTCAACCTTGGAAAGTCCGGGGTACGCAGTCTTTAGGTACGAGAGCAGGGTTGCAAACGAACCCGTTACGTTCGGAGCCGCCATCGAGGTTCCGCTCATAAGCTCGTACTCATCATCTCCTGCTATCGATGCGGAGTAAACGTTTCCGCCGATGCCGGTGATGGAGGGCTTGAGCTGCAAATCGGGGGTTACGCCCCAAGAGGAGAAGGAGCTCATCGCGCCGTCGCCTTCGACATAGCCCAAACCTTCTTCAACCGTAAGGGTCGGGAGACCTTCGGTTGTAGCGTCTTGCAATGCACTCAATGCATTAAATGCGTCTTGGGAGACAAATATAGCCGGAATCGGGAACGGGTTAATCGACATGTTAATCATGCCCGCTTGGTTGTTGCCGACGATACAGGCTATTGCGCCTGCCGCTGCCGCATTGTCAACCTTGGTCTGGAAGTTTTCCGTTCCGCGCTGAACGACCGCTACCTTGCCTGCAACGCCCGCATCTTCGTACTCCGCTACGGTGCCGCCCAAGGTGTCAATCAGCACGTATTCAAGGGTCTGACCCACATAATTGTCATACCAGCCGTTCACACCGTCGGTGCAGGTATCGGTGTAGCCATAGTTTACACCGTCTACGGAGATAACCGACGAAGGATAGGCGTAGTTGTTCATGCTTGCAACCGAAAGGTTGCCATTATAGGTGGAGGGGGAGCCCACAACACCGTAGTCGGGGTAATCCGCAAACGGGAGCTCGTAGCCATAGATTTGATATATAGCTGCAAAGTTGATGTTGTAAGACGCCATGTTGGTGTCGTTGCCTGCCGAAATGCTGAGGATGATTCCCGCATTCTCCAACTTCTCGTAGATGTTGCCAAAAACTTCATCTTCGAGGTCACTATCGTAGGTAAAGCCGCTGTCCGAACCTATCGACATGTTGATAACGTCTACTCCGAGGAGGAAGGCATCTTCCAACGCCGAGAAGTAAACGTTTGAGCTCGTCGAGCCGCCTGCATCCGAGAAGATTTTCATCATTACGAGCTGTGCCGCAGGTGCGCTGCCGATGTAACTGACTGCACCTTCCATGCCGTCCTCGGTGTAGCCTACCGCGATGCCCGCAACGTGCGTGCCGTGGCCTTCGTAATCGGTTACGTCACCGTCCGGAATGGGGTTGAGGTAGGTGCCGTCACCTATATAGTCGTAAGCAAAGGGAACCTTTTCCGAGAGGTAGGTGCCGCCGAGGGCCTCCGTCATCTCTTGGGTTATGACTTCCTCGGTAAGGCCGTAGTCTTGGAACGCCTCGTGAGTCGTCAAAATACCGGTGTCCAAAACCGCCACGGTGATGCCCTTGCCGTTCTCCTCGTAGTTATCCATGCTGAGGTTTCCGGTAATTGCCGCAGCCATTGCGGACTCGGGGTCCTCATAGGTAATCTCGGGAACGGAGTAGGTGTTGGAGATGTAAACAGCCTCAACGCCCTCCATCTGCTCGATGGTCTCAAGGTTACCAAACGCCGTGTTTACCGCAATGGCGTTTGCCAAAACGGTATAGTTGTTTGTAAGGGTTGCGTCCATCTTGCGTGTCATCGATGCGAAGAACGCATTCTGCTGCGCCCTCATTGCATCGCGAGACGCAATCGCTCTTTCCGAAGTGAGATCTTCGTCCAGCGCATTTGCGCCGTCCATACCAAAGACGATGATTGCGTTCACCTCTTGGTCTGCTTCGATCTCAAAGGATTCAAATCTGCTATCTTCGAGAGTGTTGCCTCTCTCCGCCATAGCCTGCTCTATCTTCGTTGTTCCGTCGCCCTTCGATGCCACTGCTTCTCCGGTCTTTTCTTCCGTGGAAACAGTTTCGGTTCCGAGGTCGGGTTCAGTCGAATCGTTGGCAAATGCCGGCATAACCGTGGTTATAACCATTAACAGTGCCATGAATAGAGCTAAAATCCATCTCTTGTTCTTCTTGTTCTTCATTCGTATTCCTCCTTGTTTTATCGTGTATAGATATACCGCTTACATTATACAGCACTCGGACGGGTTTTGCAAGAAAAATATGGACTTTTTTTGTCGAAAATTTCAAATTGTCAAATTAATGCGAAATCTTTTTGAGCGGCTTGCCGTAAACAAACTTTTGATGTATGATTGCTATTGTTAAAATAAATTGAAAAGAGGACTTTATGGAATCCCGTTCAAGTGCGATAGTTGCCGAGATACAAAAGGCGATAGTAGGAAAGAGTGCGATAATTCAAATGACGCTCTGTGCGCTCCTGTCCAAGGGGCACGTGCTTTTGGAGGATGTGCCGGGCGTTGGCAAGACCACGCTCGCCCTCGCCTTTTCCAAGGCGCTCGCCCTAAACTACGGCAGGGTGCAGTTTACGCCCGACGTGCTGCCCTCCGACATCGTGGGCTTTTCGGTCTATAATAAGGAAACCAAGCTCATGGAGTACCGCCCCGGTGCCGTGCTTTGCAACCTCTTTTTGGCGGACGAACTCAACCGTGCCACGAGCCGCACCCAGTCCGCCCTGCTTGAGGCCATGGAGGAGAGCCAGATAACCGTTGACGGCAACACCTACCCGCTGCCGCAGCCCTTCTTTGTCATTGCGACCCAAAACCCCACCGGCGCAAGCGGAACCCAGCTTTTGCCCGACTCGCAGATGGACAGGTTTATGGTGCGCCTCTCCTTGGGCTACCCGAGCCCCCAGCAGGAGGTGCAGCTTCTCGCCCGCAAGCAGGCGGGAAACATGCTTGCCTCGGTTAAACAGGTAGTGAGCCACGAGGAGTTTTTGGACATGCAGCGCAGGGTCGAAAGCGTATATTTACACACCTCTATCTTCCAATATATAGTCAATCTCACCAATGCCACCCGCACCCACGGCAGCATTTTGCAGGGTGCAAGCCCCCGTGCCTCCATAGCCGTAGTCTCCATGGCAAAGGCTGCAGCCTTTTTGTCGGGCAGGGACTATGTGCTGCCCGAGGACGTTATTGCAATCTTCCCGGTGACCATTGAGCATAGGTTGATTCTAACCCCCGAGGCAGAAACCTCCGGCACGAGCGCTGCGCAGGTGCTTGCCGCCATTCTAAAGTCGATAAGCCCGCCCCGCATCAAGTAAAATGTGGCGGTTTCGTATCGTTTACCTGTCCGCAATAATCGGGACGCTCATACTTCACCTCGTGTACGACTCGGATATGTCCAAGTATATCTTTCTTGTCGTGTGCTTTTTACCGCTGTTCTCGCTGCTCTTGAGCCTTTATGCAATGCTCACGGTCAAGCTGCGGCTGTCGGTAAACCCCCGCTATACCGCAGGGCAGCCCGCCTTTGTCACGGTTCATCTTATAAACCGCTCTCCGATTCCCGCCGGCCTCGTGCGCTTTAAGCTGCGCACCGAAAACGCCTTTACGGGCCTTGTTGCAAACGGCGCCACCGAGGGCTTTTACGGGGCGTGGACGGACAGGATAAACATACCCGTCGAGCTGCCCCACTCGGGCAGGATGACCTTTACCCCGCTTCGCTGCTACTGCACCGACTGCATGGGGCTGTTTGCGTTTCGGGTGCGAGGCACAAAGCCCGTCAGCTGCTACGTCTACCCCGCCCCGATAGAATCCGAACATGAGCTTATAACGCTCAAGAACCTCAAGCTCCGTCTCGTGCCCAAGCGGGGCGGCGGCTTTTCGGAGGAGCATGAGATGCGCCCCTACCGTGAGGGCGATCCTATCCGCAACGTGCATTGGAAGCTCTCCTCGAAGTGGGATGAGCTTATAATCCGAGAGCCCATGGAGATAGAGCGCAAGCGCATATCCGTTTTAATAGAGCTGAAGGGCAGCCCCTCCGCCCTCGACAGGGTTATAGGCCAGCTCATCTCCCTCTCAAAATCGCTCATGGAAAGGGGTCTGCAGCACCAGATTCTAAACCCCTATGCGCCCACGAAAAAGCTCTGTGTCTTTACGCCCGACAACGAAACCCAGCTCTTTGAATACATCAGAGCCCTCCTAAGTCAGAGGGGCGCAAGCGGCTATGCAAAACCCAAGCGGCTGATACAGTCCTCCTCGGATATCTGCTTTAGGATAACGCCCGCAGTCAAGGAGAAGTCCCGATGAAAAAGCTCCTCCCTCACAAAATTTTTACGGTTGTCATGGAGATAGTAGGGCCCGCAATGCTGTGCATAAGCGCCCTGTTCTGCCTGTCCTCCGCCTACTCGCTGCCCGCCGACTCGGAGGATTATATCATTCTGTTCGGCCTGCTGTTTTCAATGCTGTTCACCCTTGTTTTGAAGGTGAAATGGGTTCGCATACCCGTCTGCTTGCTGATATTTTTGGGGCTTGCCGCCATTGGGCTTTGGTCGCAGGACACGCTGCGCTCGGGGCTGTACAGCATCTTCGCCTCGGTGGATGAGAGCTTTGGCTTTAACCTTGCCGAGAGCATTGAGCTGTCGCTTTCGGCAACCGAACAGATGGCGCAAAACGGGCGAATGTTCATTTGGGCTGCCGCCTCCGCTGTAATCACGTTTTACTATTGCTGCTGCTGCAACTTGATGCGGACGCCGATGCTATCCTATATCATAGCCCTGCCGCTGGCGGTCTTTACGATGCTCTACCTCGACTCCCCGCCCGACACCGACCACATAGTGTTTATGGTGTTCTCGCTCTGCCTTTTGCCGCTTCAGCAGATGTACTACCAGAGCGAAAACCCCCGCTTTGGCTTTGTCACGCTCCTCTTGTGCGTCTTTTTGCTCGGCTTTGTCCTGCTCATGCGTCCTGTTGCAAAGGCAATAGACCTGTCTTGGCTCGAAACGGACTTCTTTAACGATATGATTCAGTCCACCGGTTCGGGCAGCAGTGACGAGGACTCCGAACTCGATGCGCCCGACTTTATCGACCTTGTCGACGCGGGCCAGGATGTAGGTGAGGAGGTGGTGATGCGGGTCACCTCCACCGTTGCGATGCAGCTCTATCTTAGGGGCTACTCGCTTGCAGCCTATACCGGCACGACCTTTGAGCAGCCCGAAAGACACTATTCCGGCTCGGATATGCCCCTGCAGTTCGCCTCTGCCGCCGTGCGCTACTCCTACTCGGAGCTTCCCGCCCATGCGCTGACCGTGGAATATGCCGCCCCCGCCCACCTCGTTCACACGCCCTACTTTGCGGTGCTCTCGAGCGACCTCGATATAGGGGAGGGCAGCATTGAGATGCTCGGCGGAATTCAAAGCTACATTGTGGACTTTACGCCCTATTCGGACATAACCATTTCAAGCGTCGTCCTGCCCGAGCACTATGCCGAGGAGGAGGCCGCCTACCGTGAGTACGTCTATGAAAATTACACGGCAGACCTGCCCGAACATCGGGAGTTTGCCCTTGCCATAGGCGTTGATTCCTCCACCGACCCAATTGCGGCAGTGAGCATCATCACCGAATTTTTGCGCTCCAACTGCACCTACAGCCGCACCGTGGAAGCCTCGCCCGACGGCGTGGACACGGTCATGTATTTTTTGAACGAGAGCCTGACCGGAAACTGCGTACACTACGCCTCTTCTACCGTTGCGCTCCTGCAGGCCTCGGGGATACCCGCAAGGTTCGTTGGCGGCTACATGATACAGGTTCCCGCCGCCAACGTTGCAACCGAGGTGACCGCCTCCGACGCCCACGCTTGGGTTGAGGTCTATCTTGACGGCATAGGCTGGATTCCTTTTGAGGCCACCTTCGCCCTTTCGCAGCTCTCGCCCGAAAACCTCACCACGCCCTCGCCCTCACCCGAGCCCACCTTGGCGCCTACGGCAACCCCTGTCGAGGCTACGCCCGAGCCCACCGAGGCTCAGCCCACGCTCGATCCCTCGGAGCAGCAGATGCAAAGCGAAGAGCCCACCTTGGCGCCCACGCTTTCCCCCGACTCCACCCCCGAGCCCGACTCCGACTCCCCCGATGAGCCTTCGGAGCCGCCCTCGCCCATCCTTTACGTGCTCCTTGGGCTGATAGCCCTCGTTGCCCTCGTGATTGCAAGGCGGTTTTTAGTCCGCAGCCACCGTGAGCGGCGTATGCGTGCCATGGACAACAACGCCTTTGCCCTCTATGCCTATCACTATGCGCAAAGGCTTATAAGGCGAGGCTTTGTAGGAAGCCCCGAGCTCACCGTCCTTGCCAACAAGGCTCGGTTTTCGCAGCACAAACTGACCTCCGAGGAAAGGGAGGCTATATCCTCCGTCCTCGCAGGCTACCGCACTCAGCTTAAAAACATGCCGCTGCTAAAGAGGTTGTCAATCCTTTACTTCTTCGCTCTGATGTGAAGCTATGAGCTGCTCCTTTGTTTTGTGCGGCAGCCGCTTCATAGCCCATTCCCGTTTCAAGGCGTCGGACTTGTCCGCCCTGCGCTCAAAATAGACCAGCGTCACGGGCAGGCGGCTTCGGGTGTACTTGGCACCCCTGCCGCCTTTATGCGCCGCTACCCGTCTTTTTAGATTGTTGGTTATCCCCGTGTACAAGCTCCCGTCCGAACAGCGCAGGAGGTACACCCAATATGGCTCACTCATGGTTCGATTATAGCGGCTTTTGCTCCTTCTTTGCAAGCGGTTTTTTGACAACGAGCCTGTCAAACGCCGCCAGCAGCCCCGGCAGCACGAACAGAATCAAAAGCGTTGCACAGAGCGCACCTATCGATATGGTAAGGCAAATCTGCGCTATCATCGGGTCGGCGGGGCTGAAGCCTATGGCGCCCGTGACGACTATCATTATTAGCCCCGAGGTCATTATCGTGTGGAACGAGCCCTTGTACGCCGCCTTCAGCGACTCCCTTATATCGAGCGTCGCCCTGCTCTCTCGGTAGTAGCTTGCAAACAGTATGCCGTAGTCTATCGTGGCGCCCATGAGTATGCACTGCACCATAAGCAGGGCAAGGTAGTAGATATCGAAGCTCAGCACGCCGCTCGCCGTCATCGTTATGAACACGCCGCACTGCACGAGCAGCACGAGGATGACGGGCACCGCAATCCTCTTGAACGTAAAGGCCACGACGATGAAGATGGAAACCGCCGTCAATGCCATTATCAAAAGCATCTCATTTTCAAAGCTGCCTTCCATCTCATAGTTCATAACCGAGCTGCCTATGAGGTGGTACTCGCCCGACAAAAGCTCATCGCAATATGTTGCCAAGGTTTCAATGTACTCGCTCGTGCGCTCCGATTCCGCCTTGAGCGTTGTTTGCAGCACGAACAGCGAAAAGTTTTCACCCTTCATCTGCGCAATTCCGCTTTCAAGCTCCTTCTCCATCTTCCAAAGCTCCTCCTCAAGCGCCTCGGTCAGCACAAGCTCAAAGCGGGGATCGTCGGCTGCCTCGTACAGAAGATAGTCCACGAGCTGTTCAATCGACAGCTGCCAAGAGGAATCATAGTTTAGAGCTGAATCATAGTAGACGTACAAAAGCCCTATCGAGTTTGAATTTGCCTCGGGAGAAAAGCCGCTCAAAAGCTCGCTCATCTCCGCTGCAGTCAGCTTGTTTTCGGAGACCACCGCCTTTATCAGCGCATTTGCCAAGACGAGGGTCTCGGCTGCATCGGCGTCTATCTGCCCCGCCATAGCCTCATCGCTCAAAACGTCGTCTGCGATAAAGTCCACAAAGTCCGATATTGAAAGCTGCCACCCGTCGGTGTCCCCCTGCATCAGCATCCTGACAAGGTACAGCGAGGCAGTCTGCTGCCCGTCCATGCCCAAAAACTCCGCCAGCTCGGCTGCGGAAAACTCCGTCCCCGCAACCGCCGTGTTGATTAGCCTTCGAGCCGTGCCGAGGGAGGAGAGCGTAGCCGAATCCACCATGGAGCCGAACGAAGCGGAGTTGTCGGCTATGAAATTTATTACGTTTTGAACCGACAGCCCCATGTCCGCCCCGTTATAGGCATCATGGAGCGTGAACAGGAACTTCATCGAGCCGCCGTCTGCGCCCAAGAGCGTTGCAAGCTCCGAATATCCGTACTGCGTTCCGTTTATGCCCCCGTAAATTATCGTTTGCAAAAGCTGAAGCTGCGCCGTCTGCGTTGCATCCGCCATGCCCGAACTCAAAAGTGCATCCACCGCCTGCTGCAGGCTCATCGAAGTTGCAGTAGTGTCGCCGCCGTGGTACAGGATTATCAGCTGCTGCATCACCTCCGCATCCATACCGAGGTATTGAGACAGCGTTGCGGCGTCCATGGGCTGCGTGACCGTTTGCGGGTCGGAAAAGACTGCAAGTCCGGATAGCTGCTGAGCAAGCGAAGCATCCATCATCTCGGAAAACTGCGGGTTAGCCGAGACGCCGTTTACAAAGCTCACAAACTCGGTAAAGGTCATCGCCTGCGGCGTGTAGCTGCTGCTTTGGGCAAAGTAATATACATATATAAGCTGTGCGGCGGAGGAATCCAAACCCAAAAACTCCGCCATCTCCGCACTTGAACGCCGTCGCTGCATTGCACCTACGTCGGTGTAAGTCGAAAGGGCGTTGAGCTGCGAGCTTGCGTCTTGGTCTATCATAGCCGAATAATCGGGATTTTGTATAAGCTCGTTGGAAACGAAGTCTACAAAGTCCGAGAGCGTCATGCTCCCGCTGTCCACCCCGCCGTAAAGCGTATAATAGTACAGCATGAGGCTTTGCACCTCCGCCTCGTCCATATCCAAAAAGTCCGCCGTTTCCGCCGCCGTCATGCCCCTTGTCAGCGTTTCGGGGTCGGAAAAGCTGTCGAGCAGGTCGATGTTTTCAAGCAGGTCGGCGCTTAGGTAGCTTGAAACAAGCTCATCGTCCTTTGCAAGCTCCGAAACGTAGTCGATGAACTCGCCTGCGCTCATCACGGGCTCCTCGCCCTCGTAATAGCGGCAGTAGAACAGCAGCCTAAACAGCGAGACCTCCACATCCTCCCCGCTCAAATCCTTGATGGCACCCACCATGCCCTCGGCATCGTAGGGCTTTGCAAGCGTCGTGGGGTAGCTTACGGCGCTCCTCGTTTCAGCCTCGGCTTCAAGCCTCCGGGCAAGCTCCTCTATGGCGTCGGAGTCCTCGTTGTCGTATATCATCGTGATTGTGTTTATCGGCGTGAACACCTCCGCCACCCTGTCGCCGTTTTTCTCGGTGGTGAACACTGTGTTGGCCATATCCTTTAGGAAGCACGACGCCACAAACAGAACTAAAAAGCCTATGGCTACGAATCTTCTGAGCTTGAAGCTGAAGGCGGACAGCCCCTTCATCGTAAGTCGGGGCGAGCGCTTTTCGGTTCTTTTTATGGCCTTGTCAAAGAGCAGTATCAGCATGGGCAGCACCGCAAACACGCATATCATGCTGATAAGCACGCCCTTTGCGAGCACTATTCCAACGTCCATGCCAATCTTGAAGCTCATGAATATCAGCATCAAAAGCCCAACTACCGTCGTAAACCCGCTGCCGAGTATGGAGGGCGCTGCGCTTGCAACCGCCTGCTTCATGGCCTCCCTCTTGTCCTCGTGCAAGGGCAGCTCCTGCCGATAGCGATTCATCAAAATTATCGAATAATCCATCGACAGCACGAGCTGTAAGATGGCGGCTATTGTAAACGTTGCGCCCGAAATGCTGCCCATTACGATGTTCGAGCCGAGGTTTATGACTATCGCAAGGCCTATGGCAGCAAGGAAGAGCAGCGGCTCGAACCATGAGCCGCACATTATGAACAGTATTAAAATGAGCAGCGACATGGCGAGCGCAACCACCCACGGCTCCAGTTCGGAGGCGGCGGTGTTGTCGTCCATGTAATCCACGCTATACTCCGAAAACTCGCTGTCAAGGGCGGCCTCAATCGCCTTGTGCTCCTCGGATTCATAGTCGTAGACCATGTTTATAACGTAGAGCGTGTGCTCCCCGCTGTTGTAGGACTCGTCGTCCGGCTCGTAGGTCACGCTGTCCACATACTCAATCTCGGCAAGCCTGCTCTTGATTGGGAGCTTCTCCTCCTCCGAAAGCCCCGTGAACATCACCCTTATCGTCTGCGTTATCTCGGTGTCGGGGAACTCCTGCGTTAGCAAATCTATACCCTGCTTCATTGAGGAATCATCGGGCAGGTACTTGGTCATATCGTTGTTTATCTCAACGCTCGGTATCAAAAAGGCGCAAACCACCGCTATCGCCGCAATGATTCCCGCCAAGATAAACCGCTTGTTTACAATAAAGCTCGCTATCCTCTTCATAAATCTCTCCTCAAAAAAGTGTTGACAGTTCTGTTCTCCCATATTATAATGCACAATGAGATTTATAGTCAACCAACTGTTGATTTCGAAGTGTTGAGTTGCTGACAAAACAGTTTGTCCATGTTGTTAAAACAACAAAAGAGCCGAAATTGGTTGATAAGGGAGGAGCATATGGAGAATCAGAGGGTAAGGCTTAGCAAGACGATGCTTAAAAACGCCTTGATAGAGCTTTTAAGGACGAAGAGCTTGGAAAAGATTACGATTTACGAGCTTTGCAACGTTGCGCAGATAAACAGGACGACCTTTTACAAGTATTACGGGAATCAGTACGACCTTTTATCCGACATTGAGAACGATATTTTCAGCGAGCTGAACGAGAACCTCTTGGCACCCAATCGCATGGATCTTGCAATGTTGAGCGATGTTATTGAGTACCTCGAGGCCGACAGGGACAAGTGGCGGATTTTGATTAACTCCGTAGACGATCAGGCGTTTATCAATAAGCTCTTTGCGCTGCCGCGCATACATGAGATGGTGCGCGAGAATGCGCCGATGCAGTACTCCGAACGCATGGAGGAGTATGTGCGACTGTTCTACTGTCAGGGGGGCTATGCGATAATCCGTAAGTGGCTCAATGACGAAAACCCCGAATCCCCCGCCGAAATCGCCGCCCTGCTCATCTCGCTCGTGTCGAGAGTGGTGTGATACGGGTTGTTTTTTGTTTATTTTCACAATTATATTTTTATTTATCTTCTTTCTTTTTGCGGGAAAATAAAGAAGCAAAAGTAGGGGCGGATATCATCCGCCCGCTGTACCCGTTTTTACCCTCACGGGGGTTTTTTTCTTCATTTCTTTTCGGACGCGAAAAGAAACGAAGCAAAGAAAAGCGGTAAAGAGATAATATTATAATTTGTATGGTGTTGGTTGAGGGCGCCATTTTGCCACGGACATGTGGCAAAATGGCGAGGGGTTAATTATACATTACGAATTCCGAATTGCGAATTGTTAAATCTTGCTCTTTTTGCGGTTTCTTTTGGTTCTTTTCTTTCCGCCCTGCGTTATCATATCAAGTGCAACGAGGGAAAAAGTAG
>JAUNBP010000041.1 GCA_030526995.1 Clostridia bacterium | reverse complement strand
CGCAACAACCCCCATTTTCGCTCTCGCTCAATAGGGGTTGTTTGACAGGCTGAGGCATCGGAAGAACGTTTCCGATGCCTTTGCCGTTGGTCCCGCATCTGCGACAGGGTAAAGGAGATGTACAGGCTCGGCGGCGTTGAGCGGAGCGACAGTTTGATTTCAAGGCTGCGAGAAATGCGTCCGCAATGCTCGACGAACTCGGCCTCTTAGAACGAGACCTTGCAAGGAAGAAACGGTAAGGCGGGTTTCTCCCTGCCCAAGAGCGCAACGGATACGGCGCAAATAGTTATCTTCCTCTTATTCCGTTGACGAGGCTGACGATTGCTCGAAAGGGCAGGCAAATGGCGACGCCTGCAATTACAAACGCAAGCAGGGTCAATCTGAACAGTAGTTTTATCAGTTTGGCAGCGAGGTAGCCAACGCCCCCGCCTCCGGCAAGATACGCAATGTTGGCATCCGTGCCATATTCCTCATCTACCTCCCGTCCCGCTTGACGATGAGCTATTATCCAACTAAGAATCCAGCTCATCTCAAGACCGCAGAACAGGTCCCCAAGTGCTGCACCTGCTGCATATGCCACAGCCACATACAGCCAACTGTCAAGATAGCCTAACAGCTTTGCCACCAAGCCCACCAAGGTGCATATGATGGCGGTAATCGTTAAGCATAAAAAACGCCTGCGTTCCTCCATAATCCAATCCTCCTCGCATTTTGAATGATGCTCCCCGCATACCTAAGACGGAGCAGCAGTAAAGGCTGCTTCCAACTGTAATAATTATATTATTCTTTCTCGGATAAGTCAACCTTTCATTCGTTGAACAGAGGTGAAATGAAGGTGAGTTTTGAGGTGTTTTGGGGCGAAGCAAAAGTAGGGGCGGATTTTATCCGCCCGCCATTCCCGTTTACTCACTGTCGGGGCTCTCAAGTTGCGTGTTGAATTGTATTCCCCACAGAATAAATTAAAGCTCCTCCTGATTCCGTCTGTACAGCACGAACTTTCTTCCTATGCACAGGATAATTTCGGCGTTCAGTTCCTCTGATAAGACGGAGGCGGCCTCCTTTGCGGAGAGGGCGCAGTTTTTCAGCACGGAGAGCTTTATAAGCTCCCGTTTTTTGAGGGCGGAATCGATGGCGGAAATCATGTTTTCGCCAATGTCCTCCTTGCCTATTTGAAAGATGGTTTCGAGCCCATTGGCTTCCTTGCGCTTTTCGGCACGTTCCTTACCTGTCATAAATCCTCCTTAGTCGGTTAGTCCACAAAATCGAATTCCCACTCCCCGAGCTTTATCGTGTCGCCCTCCTTGCAGCCCATCTCGCGCAGGGCGGTGATTATGCCCCGCTTTATAAGCTGCTGCTGGAACCTGCGCATCGAGGTCTGGCTTTCGGGGTCGGTCGTATCCAAGAGCCTGTCGATATCGCCGCCCTCTACCACGAAGGCGCCCGAATCGTCACGGTGAATCGTAAAGCCGCTGCCGTACTCCCCGCCGAGCTCCAATTCCGCCTCCTCAAAGACGGTCACGGGCGGGAGGATATCGAGCATTTGCACGATGCAGTCGAGCAGCTTGTCAAAGCCCTTGGCGGTGGCTGCCGAGACGGGGAAGATGTTATAGCCCTTGCTTTCGACCTCCGCCTTCACCCGTTCAAAGTTTTCCTCGGCGCCGGTGAGATCCATCTTGTTGGCAAGCACGAGCTGGGGCAGCCTTGCAAGCCCCTCGGAGAAGCGGGAGAGTTCGAGGTTAATCTTTTCAAAATCGTCGAGCGGGTCCCTGCCCTCGCTGCCCGAAATATCGAGAACGTGGACGAGGATGCGGGTGCGCTCGATGTGGCGTAAAAAGTCGTGTCCGAGCCCTGCGCCCTCGGCGGCACCCTCGATTAGCCCCGGGATGTCGGCAAGCACAAAGGACTTGCTATGCCTTTGGGCTACGCCCAAATTGGGGGTCAGGGTTGTAAAGTGGTAGGCTGCAATCTTGGGCTTGGCGGCGGTCAGCACCGACAAAATCGTGCTCTTGCCAACGCTCGGAAGCCCGATTATGCCAACGTCGGCTATCGTTTTTAGCTCGAGTTCTACCTCCCTTTCGGGCGTTTTTTGACCGTTGCTTGCAAATTCGGGGGCTTGGCGGGTCGGGGTTGCAAAGCGGGCGTTGCCCTTGCCGCCCTTGCCGCCGTAGAGGACGGTCTTTTCACGGTGCGGCTCGCTCATATCGGCAAGGATGGCGCCGCTTTCAACGTCTCGAACTATAGTTCCCACGGGGACGTGCACGGTGAGGCTTTCGCCGTCCTTGCCCGTTTGCAATTCGCCCCTGCCGTTCTCGCCGTTTTGGGCACGGTAGTGGCGGTTGAATTTGAAGTCCAAAAGCGTAGACAGCCTTGGGTCGGCGACGAAGATGAGGTCGCCGCCCCTGCCGCCGTCGCCGCCGGAGGGTCCGCCCTTGGCTACGAACTTTTCACGGTGAAAGGCTGCACAGCCGTCGCCGCCGTTGCCCGCCTTGATGAAAATTTTTAGCTTATCTACAAACTGCATAGCAGCAAACCTCCTTTAAGGTGCAGGTGTTGCAGGCGGGGCGCTGCGCCTTGCAGACCTGCCTGCCGTGGTATATCAGATAGTGGTGCGCCCTGCCCCACTTTTCACGCGGAATATTGTCCATGAGCTGCCTTTCGGTCTTTTCAACGTCCTTGGCCTCGGCAAGCCCTATGCGGTTTGAGACCCGAAACACATGGGTGTCAACGGCGATTGCGGGAATTTGAAAGGCGTTGGACAGCACGACGTTGGCGGTCTTTCTGCCGACCCCGTCAAGGCTTACAAGCTCCTCCATAGTCTTGGGCACCTCGCCCGAGAACCGCTCCATAAGGGTGCGGGACATGCTTATAATGTTCTTCGCCTTGGTCTTGAAAAAGCCGCAGCTGTGGATGTAGGGCTCAAGCTCGTCCTCGGAAAGTTTTGCCATGGCCTCGGGCGTGTTGTACTTTTGAAACAGCACACGGGTGCACTTGTTGACCTGCTTGTCGGTGCATTGTGCCGAGAGCATAGTTGCCACCAAAAGCTCGTAGGGCGTGGAAAACTCCAACGCCGGCTCGGCGTCGGGATAGGCAGCTTCCAAGAGCGCAAGCGCCGCTTCTCTTTTTTCGGGACTCAACATAGCTCCATTGCCCTCGTTGCCGCAATTGCGCCGTCGGCGCAGGCGGTTATTACCTGCCTAAGCGGGGTGTTCCTTATATCTCCCGCCGCAAAGACGCCCTTGATGTTGGTCTGCATAAACTCATCGGTCTTGACGGAGCCGTCGGGCAGAAGCTCCACCTGCCCCCTTACAAGCTCGGTGCGGGGCACTATGCCCACGGCAACGAAGGCACCGTCAACTTCAAGGGTCTTATGTTCGCCCGTCAGCTTGTTCTTTACGGTAAGGGCTGAAAGCTGCTTTTCGCCCACAAGCTCCTCCACCGTGGAATTTAGCACAAGCTCGATGTTGTCCTTGGAAAAGGCGGTCTTTTGAAGCTGCTCAGAGGCACGGAACTGCTCCCTTCGGTGGATGAGATAGACCTTTTTGCAGAGTGCAGAGAGGTATATCGCATCCGAAACCGCCGTATCGCCGCCGCCTATGACCGCTACGGTCTTGTTGCGGTAGAAGGCGCCGTCGCAGGTTGCACAGTAGGATATGCCGCTGCCCACAAAGTCGTTTTCCCTATCAATTCCGAGCGGACGGGGGTTTGCCCCCATGCAGAGGATAACGCACTTGGCCTCAACCTCCCCGCTTGGAAGCGTCAGCACCTTTTTCTCGTCGGAGAGCGTCAGCTTCAAAATCGGGGCATATTCAATGTTTAAGCCGAGCTTTACGGCATGGGTTTCAAAGGCGGCGCCGAGCGCAAAGCCGTCCGGCCCCTCCGAAAACCCGGGATAGTTGTCCACACGGTGGGTCTTTACTATCTGTCCCCCCGTGAACATCTCCTCATACAGGCGGGCCAAAACCCCGCCTCGCATACAATAGATTCCCGCACTCAGCCCCGCAGGGCCGCCTCCGATGATGGCTATATCGAGCATACTGTCCTCCAAATATTTTCTGCACAAACTTTTACAAATACAGTATAGCACAACCCGAGCCGTTTTTGCGAATAATCCTAAAAATATCTTGAGTTTTCACCCTTCGTTCACAATCGAAAGATGAAAGGGTGTTATAATTATTGGTTGAAAGAATTTGGAGGACGCTTATGTTTGCAAAATTCAGCGTGAAAAAACCCTTCACCGTGCTCGTTGCGGTGCTTTTGATACTTGTTTTGGGCTATGTGTCGGTGACTCGGATGACGCCCGACCTCTTGCCCGAAATGGAGTTTCCGTACGTGATGATATACACGGTCTATGCGGGGGCCTCCCCCGAGGAGGTCGAGTCCGTTGTGACAAGGCCCATTGAGCAGGCGGTGGCAACCCTGCCCAACGTTAGGGAGATAAGCTCGACCTCGGCGGAGAACGTTTCGATAGTCAGCATTGAGTTTAGCGACGAGGTCAACATGGACGCCGTGACCATCGATATAAGGGAGGGCATAAACTCGGCGTCGGCGGGCTGGGATGAGTATGTCAGCACGCCCACGATACTAAAGCTCAGCCCGAACATCATCCCCGTATCGGTGGCAGCCGTCCATTCGGCAACGATGGACACCCGTGAGCTATCCAACTTTATAACCGAGAGCCTAACCATGGAGCTTGAGGGCATAGAGGGCGTTGCAACCGTCGTAAAGACCGGCGTTTTGACCCGACAGCTCACCGTAACGATTGACGACGATAAGCTCGACGCCGTGAACGAAAGGCTCTTTGCCGCAATAGACGAGGAGTTTGAAAAGGCGACGCAGGAGCTGGACGAGGCGGAGCAGCAGCTCATAGAGGGGCAGGCGGAAATAGAGGAGCAGCAGGCGGCGCTTTTGGAGGGCGAGCAGCAGCTTCAAAGCGGCACGGGCGCCGCAAACCGTGAGTTTGCCAAGGCAAAGGAGCAGCTTGACGCCGCCCAAGCCGAGCTAAACACATTAAGAAGCGAGCTTACGGCAAGGCGGGCGGAGCTTGTCGAGGCGCAAACCGCCGCAATAGCGGCGCAGCGCAGCCTTGAAGAGGCTACGGCCTTAGCCGTTGCGCTCACGGCAGCACAGGAAATTTTCAATGCCGCAATCGAGCTTATCGAGGCCGACACCACGCTCACCGACGAGCAGAAGGCGGAGCGCATAGCTCAGATAAAGAACAGCGAGCAGTACATTGCAACCGAACAGGGGCTTTTGGAGCTTGACGCAAGCCTCTCGGAGCAGGGGCTTACACGGGCGGATTTGCCCGCAAAGATAATGGAGATACGGGCGCTTCGCACCGAGATTGCCGAGGGCTTGGAGCAGATAGACGCTGCACTTTTGCAGCTTGACGAGGGACAGGCGGAGCTTGACGAAAGCTACGAGCTGTACAATCAGCAGCGCAGCGAGGTCTTTGGCAGGCTAAATTCTGCAAGGTCGCAGATAGAGGCAGGCAAGGAAGCCCTTTCACAGGCGCAGCAGCAGGTGGAAAGCGGGCAGGCGGAGCTTGATGCTGCAAAGGAGCTTGCCGATTCGCAGCTTCAATCGGCATATGAGTCCGCAAACCTCCACAACATTTTAACCAAGGAAATGGTGGCGCAGGTGCTGTCGGCGCAGAACTTTTCCATGCCCGCAGGCTATGTCATGGACGGGGACGACCGCTGGCTGATTCAGGTAGGGGACCGCTTTGGCTCCGTGGAGGAGTTGAGCTCCCTCGTGCTGTTCAACCCCAACCTCGAGGGCGTGGGCAGCATACTTTTAACCGACGTTGCCGAGGTTGAACTCTCCGACAATGCGGATTCCACCTACGCCAAGATAAACGGGGAAAACGGAATCCTTTTAACCTTTACAAAGCAGTCGAATTATGCGGCTGCAACCGTTGCCGAAAACATCTCCGAGCGGCTTTCGGAGCTGGAGGGTGAGCATAGCGGGCTTTCGTTTACCACGCTCTTCGATCAGGGCGACTATATCAACATGGCGGTGGGCACTGTCGTTGAAAACCTTTTGATGGGCGGCGTGCTGGCAATTTTGATTCTGCTCCTGTTCTTGCGGGATCTGCGCCCAACGTTCATAGTGGCGTGCAGCATACCCATCTCGGTGATGTTCGCCCTCGTTTTGATGTATTTTTCGGGCGTTTCGATAAACATAATCTCCATGGCGGGGCTTGCGGTGGGCATAGGTATGCTCGTCGATAACTCCATCGTAGTTATTGAAAACATATACCGCCTCCGTGCCAACGGCGTGCCCGTAAAGGAGGCTGCCGTCTCGGGTGCGGTTCAGGTCGTGGGCGCAATAACCGCCTCGACGCTGACTACCATCTGCGTGTTCGCCCCGATAGTCTTTGTCCAAGGCATCACAAGGCAGCTCTTTTCGGATATGGCTCTGACCATAGCCTATTCGCTGCTTGCAAGCCTCATCGTTGCAATAACCTTAATCCCCGCCATGTCCAAGGGAATGCTCAAAAAGGAAGTCAAGCCGATGAAGGACAGGAGCATAAGAAACCTTGACCGCATCGAGAAGGTTTTGAAGTTCTGTTTGAGCCACAGGATACTTTGCTTGGCGTTTGCGCTCATAATGCTCGGAGGCACCGCCTTTATGACGCTTAGAGAGGGCTTTTCCTACATGCCCTCGAGCGGCGGCACGCAGATTTCGGTGACCGCAACCGTGGATGATGAAACCAAGTACGAGGAAACCGTTGCCCTTGCAGACGAGATGCTAAACAGGCTCTACGAGTTCGAGGAGCTCACCGACGTGGGCGGCATCCTCTCCTCGGGCGGGATTGCAAGCCTAATCGGGCTTACCGACAGCAGTTCTCAGGAGGCCAACACGATAACGATATACGCCCTCTTGGACGAAAATTCCGGCGTGACGAGCGGCGAGGTTTCCGAACGCATAAAGGAGACGATGGCAGACCTCAACTCCAAGGCCGAAATTACGGTGGCGGGCATGTCCACAATGGACTATTCGACCGCCCTCGGCAGCGAGGGCATCACCGTGAACGTCTACGGCACCGACCTTGAGCTTATGCGGCTGACGGCGGGGCAGATTGCAGAGAAGTTAGGGCAGGTTGAGGGCGTAAAGACCGTAAGCGATGGCTTGGAGGACAGCAGCACCGCCCTGCACATCACGGTGGATAAGAACAAGGCCATGGAGCATAACCTCACCACCGCCCAGGTCTACCTTGCCATATCCGAACGGCTCTCCTACCAGACCACCGCAACGAGCGTTCAATCGGACGACGGCTCGATAGCGGTTGAGATAGTTTCGGGCGCAGACGCCGAGCTGCAAAAGAGCGATATATACGATATGGAGCTTGTCGCAACCGCCTTGGACGGTACGGTCTCAAAGGTCAAACTCGCCGATATAGTCAGCTTTGAAGAGACCCTAAGCCCGCAGGCGATAACGAGGATAAATCAGCGCAGGTTCATCACGGTGTCCGCCTCCTTGGAGGACGGCTACAACGTGACCCTCGTAACCGGCGAGGCTCGAGAAGCCGTGGACGAGCTTGAGTTTTCAAGCGGGGTAAACGTCGTATTCGAGGGCGAGAGCGAAAGCATCCTTTCAGCCCTTGAGGACCTCGTTTGGATGCTGTTGCTCGGCATACTCATAATCTATCTTATAATGGTCGCTCAGTTCCAATCGCTGCTGTCCCCGCTCATCGTAATGTTCACGGTTCCGTTGGCGTTCACGGGCGGCTTTTTGGCCCTTTGGATAACGGGAATGGAAGTAAGCATCGTTGCTATGATAGGCTTTATCATGCTGATTGGCGTAGTCGTCAACAACGGAATAGTGCTGATCGACTGCATAAACCGCCTGCGTTCCGAGGGCATGGACAAGCGTGAAGCCGTCCTCGCCTCGGTGCGCCTGCGCCTAAGGCCCGTGCTTATGACGGCACTTACGACCATATTGGGGCTCTTGCCGCTTGCGCTCGGCATAGGCACCGGTGCGGAGATAGTGCAACCCGTTGCCCTCGTCTGCATAGGCGGTCTAATCTATGCAACGATAATGACGCTCTTCGTAATTCCCGTGATGTACGACATCTTCACGAAGAACCGAATTAAAAACTGAGCTTAACGCTCCCTTTCAAATATCAGCTCCCGCTGCCGTTGAAATTCCTCAACGGCGGATTCGGGGGCTGTTACTCTCATCTTGTTCCCGAATTGGAACACCCAGCCCCAAAACGGCGGGCTTATCTGCACGGTTGCGGTGGCGCATAGCCATTCGCCCGTCTTTTGCAGCCTTATCTCCTCCCCAAACTTGTCATACACCGCCCCGATTAGCTTTGGGTCGAAGCAGAGCGTTACCTTCTGCTTTTCGCCGCCGAACATCCTAAACACCTCGGAGGTGTAGCTTGAAACGCTCCTGCGCCGTATGTTTGCCGCCTTGCAGACCGCCTCGCTTTCAAGCCTCACCTGCTCCATGCGATCGACTCTGTAAACCACGGTGCTTTCGTGCTTGGGGTTGTAGGTCAAAAGATAGTAGTTGTCCTCGGAGAACACGAGCGCAATCGGCTCCACCGAATACCGCTCCCTGCTCTTTCTGTACACCCGCCTGCGCCTTATATCCAAGTCGAAGTACAGGAAGGAGACCTTGCACTTCTTTTGCAACGCCTCCTCAAGGCAGTCGATATTATAGAATATAGACTCGTTGCTGTGCTTGCGGGTATTAAAGCAGACGAGGTTGCTCTTCAATATCTCGGCACGGTGGCTCCCGCCCAAGCCCGACAGCTTGTCAATGAGTTCGGCGGTCTTTTTCTCGGTGATAAAGCTCGCCGCCTGCACTGCATCTATGAGTACCTTTATTTCGGGCACGGAAAAGCTCCTGTCCTCGACATAGAACGCCTTTTCCTTGCCTCGGCGGGTAATTAGAACCTCGTAACCCTGCCTGTTAAGCTCGGCAATATCCTTTGCAACCGACCTGCGCTCGCTGGATATGCCCATCGCCTCAAGGCGGCGCACCATCTCGGAGGTGGTTATGGGATTTTCCTCGTCGGTGTCCTGTCGCAGCATCTCCATAATTTTCAGCAGCTTAATCTTTTGACAGTTTGCATTCGGCATGGCGTCTTTCCTCCTTATAACAAAAAACTTTACAAGCGGAGCATATCATACGAGCCCTCCGATGTAAAGTTAAACTGTCGCTTTTTGCAGACTTATTTTCTAAAGCTCAGATATCCCCCCGCAGCGCATAGACGCAGATGCCAACGCTCTCGCGCATAAAGTTGTTTATGCGAATGTACCAAACGTCGTCGGCAGCTATGCCCTTGGCGTCGATGCCGAGCGCCTTTGCTATCCTGCCCGCACGGTAGACGTGGAAGTCCGTTGTGACATAGGCTATGGTGGCATCGGCTCCGAGCCGCTGTTCTATGAGTTCCATGGAGAGGAGAAAGTTTTCCTTGGTGTTGGTGGAGCGGTTTTCAACCATGATTCGCTCGCTCGATATGCCGTGTTCGACAAGATAGTCCGCCATGGCATCGCCCTCGGGACGGGTCTCGCCGCTGCCCTGACCTCCGGAGACCACGACCACGGTTTCGGGATGGAGGTTTAGGTACTCTATCGCCGCATCGAGGCGGTTGGACAGCACCCACGTCACCCTGTCCCCGTGAAGGGCGGCGCCCAAGACTATCAAGGCATCCGCCTCGGTATGCTCCTTATCGGAGATTGCGCTTGCCATCAAAATTCCACACACGATGAAAATTATAATCCCTATGCCGTAGCAGGCAAAGACAGCCCACTTTACAACCGCTAAAAAGCCCTGCGCCATATGCGGAAGAAAGATTCCGATAAGCAGCAGCGGCAGCCCCAAGATTGCAGGCATGATAACGCCCAAGTTCATGTTGCAGCGGGTTGCGGCAAAGATTGTGTCGGCAATGAGCAGCGAGCCTAAGACTATCAAAATTATTCGCATCGTTTTCATAGCACCTTCCTCAAAAATTGTCCCGTGGCGCTTTTTTCGTTTTGCGCCACCTCTTCGGGCGTTCCACAGCAGATAAGCCTGCCGCCGAGGTCGCCGCCCTCGGGGCCCAAGTCGATGATGTGATCGGCGGTCTTTATAACGTCAAGGTTGTGTTCGATTACCAAGACCGTGCTGCCTCCGTCGCAGAGGCGGTTTAAGATGGCAAGCAGCCGCTTTACGTCGTCGGTATGCAAGCCCGTGGTAGGCTCGTCGAGGATGTAGAGCGTGCGCCCCGTGTCCCTGCGTGAAAGCTCGGTTGCGAGCTTGATTCTCTGCGCCTCGCCGCCCGAAAGCGTTGTTGAGGGCTGACCGAGCTTGATGTAGCCCAAGCCCACGTCAATCAGGGTTTGCAGCTTGCGCTTGAGCTTTGGCAGGGCGGAGAAGAACTCATACGCCTCCTCTACGGTCATCTCCAAAACGTCGTGGATGCTCTTGCCCTTGTAATGCACCTCGAGGGTCTCACGGTTGTAACGCTTGCCGTGGCAGACCTCGCAGGGGACGAAGATGTCGGGCAAGAAGTGCATTTCAATCTTGATTATTCCGTCGCCTCGGCACTGTTCGCACCTGCCGCCCACGACGTTAAAGCTGAACCTGCCGCCCTTGTAGCCCCGCATCTTTGCATCGGGGGTGGAGGCGTACAGCTCCCGCACGAGGTCGAACAGCCCCGTGTAGGTGGCGGGATTGCTCCTCGGCGTTCTGCCTATCGGGCTTTGGTCTATATCGATAACCTTGTCCAACTCGCCTACGCCGTCTATGCCGTCATGGTCGCCCGCCCTCGTTCGGGCACGGTTTAGGGTCTTTAGGAGCGACTTTTTGACTATCTCGTTGACGAGGCTCGACTTGCCGGAGCCGGAAACGCCGGTCACGCAGACGAACTTGCCGAGCGGAATCTCAACGTCGATGTTCTTCAGATTGTTGACCCTTGCGCCCCGCACCCTAAGGCTCTTGCCGCTGCCCAACCTTCGCTTTTTCGGCACGGGAATTGAGAGCTTGCCGCTCAAATACCTTCCCGTTATCGAAGCGGGGTTAGCCATAACCTCGGCGGGCGTGCCACATGCCACAATCTCCCCGCCATGAACGCCTGCGCCCGGGCCTACGTCTATGATATAGTCGGCTGCAAGCATGGTTTCGTTGTCGTGTTCGACAACTATCAGGGTGTTGCCGAGGTCACGAAGGTTTTTCAGCGTTGCAAGCAGCTTTTCATTGTCCCGCTGGTGCAGACCTATGCTCGGCTCGTCGAGGATGTACAAAACGCCCATGAGCCCGCTGCCTATCTGGGTGGCAAGGCGGATGCGCTGCGACTCGCCGCCCGAGAGCGTTGCCGCCCCCCGTGACAGCGTAAGATAGCCCAAGCCCACGTCGCATAAAAAGCCCAAGCGGGCGTCGAGCTCCTTGCGAATCTGGGCTGCTATGCGGGTATGCGTAGCAGAAAGCTCCATGCCCTTCAAAAACTCCCTCGCCCTATGCACCGGCATGTTGGATATCTCGTTTATGTTCAGTCCGCCCACGGTCACGGCAAGGCTCGTCTTTTTAAGGCGTGCGCCATGGCAGTCGGGGCAGAGGTTGTGCGACATATAGCCCTCTATCTCCCGCTTGCTCCACTCGCTCTGCGACTCGGAGTAGCGGCGCTCAAGATTTGGCACGAGCCCCTCAAACGGGGCGTAATAGCTCCCGCCGCCGTATTCCTTTTGGTAGTGCAGCTTTAGCTTTGTGCTGCCCGTGCCGTAAAGTATGGCGTGCTGCACCTCGTTTGGCAGCTCCTCAAACGGCGTATCCATGGACACGTTGAAATGGTCGCATATGCCCTTGTAGTACATGGCGGCTATCGTATCATCCTTCGAGCTGCTCCAGCCGAACAGCGTTATTGCGCCCTCGGACAGCGAAAGGCGGGGGTTGGGAATTAAAAGGTTGGGGTCTATCTTCATCTGTATGCCAAGCCCCATGCAGGTGGGGCAGGCGCCGAACGGGTTGTTGAACGAAAACGCCCTCGGCGTAAGCTCCTCTGTGCTTATCCCGCAGTCGGGGCAGGCGTAGTTCTGCGAATAGAGGGTTTCGCCCCTGTCCAACTCCACAACTATCGCAAGGTTGTCCCCGAGGTGAAAGGCTATCTCCAGCGCCTCGGAGAGCCGCCCCTCTATGCCGTCCTTGACTATGAGACGGTCTATGACCGCTTCAATGCTGTGCTTGAGGTTCTTGTCAAGCGGGGGCACCTCGGTGATGTCGTCGTAAATTACGTTGTCCACGCGAACACGAACATAGCCGTCTCGGCGCAGCCTGTCCAAAACCCGCTGATGCTCGCCCTTCCTCGCCCTGACGCAGGGGGCAACAATCAGCAGCTTGGTTCCCTTTTCAAGCTGCATAACCCTGTCCACCACGACGTCCACGGTCTGCTTTTCAATGACCCTGCCGCACTTTGGGCAGTGGGGGATTCCGCATCGCGCATACAAAAGACGCAGATAGTCGTGAATCTCCGTGACCGTGCCGACGGTGGAACGGGGGTTGTGCCCTGCGCCCTTTTGGTCTATGGATATCGCCGGCGAAAGCCCCTCAATGCTGTCAACGTCGGGCTTTTCCATCTGCCCGATGAACTGGCGGGCGTAGGAGGACAAGCTCTCCATGTACCGCCGCTGCCCCTCGGCGTAGACGGTGTCAAAGGCAAGGCTCGATTTGCCGCTGCCCGAAAGCCCCGTTAGCACTATCAGCTTGTCTCGGGGTATGGTAACGTTTACGTTCTTTAGATTGTGCTCCCTCGCACCCTTGATTACTATATCCTTCATAAATCCTCTGTCTTTTTTGTCAGTTTGTTCTGCCGACACAGGCTATTGCCTGCGCCGAAATGCAGTTCCCCCGCCCCTCGTCGTTCATGCCCTCGGTAGTCGTGGCCTTAACCGAGATTGCCGAAACCTCCACCTCGCAGTCCCGTGCTATGTTCTCCCGCATCCTCTCGATGTGCGGGGATAGCTTGGGCTCTTGGCATATGATCACCGAATCGATGTTGATTATCCGCATGTCCCTTTTTTGCACCAAGTCCACGCAGGCACGGAGCAGCTTTCGGCTGTCGGCGCCCGAGTAGGCGGGGTCGGTGTCGGGGAAGTGCCTGCCGATATCGCCCAAGGCGCAGGCGCCCAAGAGCGCATCCATGACGGCATGGAGCAGCACGTCGGCGTCGGAATGCCCCAAAAGCCCCTTTGAAAACGGGATATCCACCCCGCCCAAGAGCAGCTTTCTGCCCTCAACCAAGCGGTGGGTATCAAAGCCCGTGCCATAGCGTTTTTCTCGGCAAAGCAGCTCCTTTGCCCAATTCCAGTCGGCAAGGGTTGTGAGCTTGCGGTTTGGCAGCTCGCCCTCGACAAAGACAACCTCGTTTCCGCTTGCGGCAAACACGCTGCCATCGTCGGTAAAATCGGCTGTAGCCTTACGGTAGGCTGCAAGTATGCGGGCATAGTCAAAGCTCTGCGGCGTTTGAATCTGCCACAGCCCCTCTCGGGACAGGTAGCTTACGGGCTTGCCGCTGCGGGCGAGCGTGTCGTGCAGCGGGAGGGCTGCAACGCCGCTGCCGTTTTTGAGCGCACTTTGAATCGTGCGCCTCACAAGCTCGGGGCTTACAAGGCAGCGTGCCGCATCGTGTATCACCGCAAGGTCGCCCTCCTGCGCAAGCAGTCCGCACAAGACCGAGTCCTGCCGCCGCTTTCCGCCGAATACTACGGTCTTTTCATAGGGCAGGCTCAAAGCTGTGGGGAGCGTGTTCTCGTTTACAACGCAGACGAGCGAGGTAACGCCGCCGCTCATCAGGGCGTCTGCGCTCCTCTCTATGGCAGTCTTACCGAAAAGCGGGGTCGTCAGCTTGCAAAAGCCCATCCGATTGGAGCTTCCCGCACAGAGCAGTATGCCCAAAATCCTCGTCATTGCGCCTCCAAAACCGTGTAGAGGCCGTCCGCCTCTTCTTTTTTTATAAATTCGGGCGTGGCGTTTATGCGCACCACCAAGTGCCGCCCGCCCAAGAGGATATCCAAAACATCCCCGGCCTTCACGTCGGTTGCAGGCTTTGCCACCCTGCCGTTCACGGTGATTCGCCCTGCGCCCGCAGCCTCGTTCGCCACCGTGCGCCGCTTGATTATTCGAGATACCTTTAAGTATTTGTCCAGTCTCATATAGTCCTCCGAGTTAGGTGCGACATTTTTGCACCGGTATTAAAATCCAAGCACGCCGAAGAGCTGAAACGCTATTACGGCAAGCCCAAGCACGCCGACATAGATTGCAAAGCCCCAGAGCCGCTTTTTGGTGATGAGCCTCAGCATGAAACGAATTGCAAAGTAGCCCGTTACGCCTGCTGCTATCATGCCGACAATGATGTAGAGAATATCGGAACCCGACAGCGTGATGCCCGCCTTTACCGTGTCATAGGCTTCAAGCACGGTTGCGCCGAGGATGGCGGGAATCGACATCAAAAACGAGAAGTCCGCCGCCCCCCTGCGATCGAGTCCGCTGATAAGGGCACCCGTTATCGTAGAGCCCGAGCGGGAAACGCCAGGGAAAACGCCGAGGCATTGCATTCCGCCAATCACGAGGGCGTCACGGGTACGCATGGAGCCGAGCTTGCGTTGGCGGCTGCGCTGCAAAAGATAATCGCTCAAAAGCAGCATTGCGCCCGTCAGCAAAAAGCCTGCACCGAGGAAGGAACCGCCCTCGGCAGAGGAAAAGAACGTTGCAAAGGGCTCGACCTTTTTCATGATGAGCGTAAACACGACGGTCGGAATCGTAGCCAAGATAAGGTAGCCGAATATCTTTTGAATCGGGTGACAGATGATGTTCCATATCCGCTTGCGGTAGACGATGCAAACCGCAATAAGCGTTGCAACGTGGAGCATAACCGAAAAGAGCTGCCCCTCCTGCGCCTCTATGCCGAACATCGTTTGAAGCAGCAAAAGATGCCCCGAACTCGAAACGGGCAAGAACTCACATACGCCCTGCACTATGCCCAAAAGCAGTGCCAGCCAAATCGTCATAGAAATAATCCTCCATAATTCACTATTTTATATCATACTCTCTTTTTTTCAAAGATACAATAGTGACAGGTTCTTTTCCTCTTTCCGTGAAAAGTTAAGTAAAGAGTGGTGGGCAGTCAAG
>JAUNBP010000083.1 GCA_030526995.1 Clostridia bacterium | reverse complement strand
CGATGACGACGATGACGACTAAGGAAAAACCCGAGCATATTAAGGCTGACTCACACGGTTTATGCGGTGTGAGCCGCCTTTATTTTACGTCGGATGTGAGATAGAACGATGGCCAAGCATAGGGAGATAATCAAACACGGCTGCCTGCTCCTCGCCCTGTTGTTGCTCTTGACGGGGCTGCTGCTCCTGTTTTACGGGTTGCCGAAGGCTTCCGCCGAAACCGTGAGCATGGGCTATGAGACGAGGCTGTTTGACCGCTCCTACGTGCATACCATCGACATTATAATAGAGGATTGGGACGGCTTTTTGGCAACTGCCATGGACGAGGTTTATACGCACTGCACCCTCGTTATCGACGGAGAGTCCTTCCCCCATGTGGGGCTTCGCACCAAGGGCAATAACTCTTTGAGGCTCACTAACAGGTACGGGCTCGACCGTTACAGCCTTAAAATCGAGTTCGATCACTATCTCAACGGCAGCTATTACGGCTTGGATAAGTTCTCCTTAGACTCCTCCTTTCAGGACAACAGCTACCTAAAGTCGTGGCTTGCCTACGATATGATGAGGTACATGGGCGTGCCCACCCCGCTTTGCAGCTACACGTGGGTCAGCGTAAACGGTGAGGACTGGGGGCTGTTCCTTGCGATAGAGGAGCCGGAGGAGGCCTTTGCGATGCGAAACTTCGGCAGGGATTACGGGCAAATATACAAGCCGGATTATAAATCGCTCAACGCCGAGAACGCCGACGTTCACCTGCGCTACACGGACGATAACTTTGAAAGCTATACCAACATCTTTGAAAATGCAAAGTTCGGCGTTTCCGACTCGGATAAGCGGCGGCTGATAGCGGCCCTAAAAACCCTGTCGGAGGGCGAAAACTTGGAGACTGCAATAGACGTGGACGAGGTGCTCCGCTATTTTACCGTGCAGGTGTTCGTGGTCAACATGGACAGCTACTTGGGCAAGACCGGGCATAATTACTTTCTGTACGAGAAGGACGGGGTGCTCAGCATCCTGCCTTGGGACTACAACCTTGCATTTGCCACCTACTCCTTGGGGATGCCCGAGCCGATAAACGATGCCGAGCTCTATGTGAACTATCCGATAAACACGCCCGCAAGCGGGGAGATAATGAGGAAGCGCCCGCTGTACCACAATCTCATGAAGCATAACGAGTATTACGAGCAATATCACGAATACTTCGATATGTTCATAGCCGAATATTTTGAGAGCGGTTATTTTGATTCCTTCGTTTCCGACACCGTAGCCATGATAGCCCCCTATGTCGAAAAGGATCCTACGGCGTTCTGCTCCTATGAGGACTTTCTTTTGGGGGCGGATACTATCACGAATTTCTGCCTGCTCAGGGCGCAGAGCGTTCGGGGGCAGCTAAACGGCACGATTCCCTCCACGATAAGCGGGCAGCTTGAGGATAAAAGCGGCTTTATCGACGCTTCCTCCGTGTGGCTGCCGAACATGGGTGAGATTGCGGACTTGAAGGATTGACCTCCCCTCCCCTGCCATTTCAAATTTTATTTAAGGCTCCGCTGCCGCCCTAATTGGGGTACAGGGTTTCAAACTCCGAGAGGATGGGCCTTAACCGCTCGTCCAAGAAGCCGAGCGCCTGAGCCCTAAGCTCGGCGGGAACCCCGTAATATGCCTCGGCTACCGTGCCGGTAATCGCCGCCAAGGTGTCGCTGTCGCCGCCTACGGAGACGGCGTTTCTTATGGCATCCTCAAAGTCCGTCGATTCAAAGAAGGCTTCAAAGGCCTGCGGAACCGTGTTTTGGCAGGTCTCGTTAAAGCGGTAGGTGTCCCTAATAGAATCTATGGTGAAGTTTAGGGGATAGTAGTTGTCCTCTATGAATTTCTTTAGCTCGTCCATACCGATTCCGCTGCGGGCGAGGTACACGGCTACAGCCACCGACTCGGCGCCCTTTATACCCTCTGCGTGGTTGTGTGAAACCTCGGTGACCGCCTTTGACAGCAGTTTTGCCTCGTCTATGGAGCGTGCGGCATAACCGCAGCCGCCTATTCGCATTGCTGCGCCGTTTCCATAGCTGTTGTAGGGCTTGGGCTCGTTAGAGTATATCCAGTAGTAGAAGGAGCCGCCGTAGCCGCAGCGCGGGTAGGGGCGCCCGATGGTCTGCATGGAGCGAATGGCCTGTGCGCCCAAATCGTTGTAGCGCGGCTTGGTTTTTATCAGCGCATCGCAGACGGCGAGCGCCATTACGGAATCATCCGTAAAGAAGCACTTGGAACTCAAAAGCTCAAAATCCTTTGAGCGGTGGTTCATCCACTCAAAGCGGGAACCTGCAATATCTCCTATTATTGTGCCAATCATGAGTTTATCCCTCCCTGTTTTTTTCCATTATATGTAAGAATGCCCCGCCCGTCAATAAAAAAAGCCCTAAAAGCAGTAAATGCCTGCAAAAATGGGAACTTTTTGCAAAAAAAATTGCGTCTTTTTTGTCTTTTTACTGTTAAATTCCATTTTTTCGCTTGCCAAGACCCTTAACCTGTGTTAGAATGAGTATGGAATAAAACCTGACTTTAGGAGTTAAGGACACAAAAATGGTGTTAAGGCAAAGTCAGAATCT
>JAUNBP010000005.1 GCA_030526995.1 Clostridia bacterium | reverse complement strand
ATTAATCACGGTCCAAGGCTGTCGATAATCTTCACTATAAAGCGCAGAATCGCCGCCGCATCCGAAGAATCCGGCTCGCCGTCAAAGGCCTCCGCAACATCACCCTGAACCTTGCCGAGCTGCGACAAGTCGGAGTTTGGCAGCTTCACCACATACCGCAATATCGCCGCGGCATCCGCCGCCTCAATGCTTCCGTTGCAGTCGGCGTCGCCGTAGAGAAAATTCTCGGTGTAGACAGCCGTAACCGTGTAGTCCTGCTTTATCAAAACGCCCGCAAGGTCAGTGTCCCACTCGCCCGAATAGCCCGCTTTTGCGGGCACGTCGGGGATTTCCGTCAATGTATCACCCCAGTGCACCGTGCAGGTTTCCACGGTTTCACCGTCCGCCGTATAGGTAACGATGCAGTCGGGATGCACGGTGACGGTGGTTTCCGCCGTAAACCCTCCGTCCTCGGTTGTGGTCGTAATCTTGGTTGTGCCTGCCGAAACGCCGATTACAACGCCGTTTTCATCGACCGTGGCTATGGTTTCATCGTCAGTTGCAAAGGCTACCGCCTGATTTGCTGCGTCGGAAGGTGTGATAGTGTATTCAATCTCCGCTGTGCCGGTGACGGCTATTTCAAGGCTTTCGGTTGCCGCAATGCCCAATACCGGAACGGGCATATCGTGCGGAACCGCCGCAAGCTCGGCGTAAGGATAATAGATGTTGCCCTCCATAGTCCAAACGGGATCGATGTCATTTGCAGAATCGCCTTCAAAGTCAAACCCCACATAGTTTGCCTGAACCCTAAGCTGCGCATCGGTAAGGGCGATAACGTTTTCAATAGTTTCGGTTCCTCCGCCGCCACCGTTTGTTGCACCGACGGTTACTCCGCAGGTGTCAAGATAGTAGCAGTCTTTTACCGTTGCAGGGGCTGATGAATCATACGCAAGGTTTTGCCCTACCACGCCGCCTACATAGTTTCCGATACCGCTGACCATGCCCGCATTGTAGCAGTTGTTGACAGTGGAATTTTCATAGTTCCACCCCGCCACGCCACCGACATAGTCACCGCCACTTACCTTGCCGGTGTTGTAGCAGTTGGTGACGGTGGCTCGGGAGCTTTCCCCGACCACGCCGCCGACATTGCTGTTGCCGCTAACCGTGCCCGTGTTGTAGCAGTTGCTGACGGTGTCAGAGTTAATCCCCACCACGCCGCCGGCTCCGCCACCACTTACCGCGCCTATGTTGTAGCAGTTGGTGACAGTGGAATTTTCATAGTTCCACCCTATTACGCCGCCGACGTCGCTACCGCTTATCGTACCGGTATTGTGGCAGTTGGTGACGGCGTTCCGATTAAACCCGACCACGCCGCCGCCATCGTCACCGATGATTGTGCCCACATTATGACAGCCGGTAACGGTGCCAAAGTTACACCCGACCACGCCGCCGACCTCGTCGCCTGTGCCGATTACAGTGCCGGTGTTATAGCAATTGGTGACCGTGGAATCATAATAGTTCCACCCTACCACGCCGCCAACATGATCATCGCCCTTTATGTAGGAGTCCTTTATAGCAAGGTTGGCGATTGTGGCTCCGTAGCCGCAATAGCCAAATAAGCCCTGATAGCTGTTTATCGAATCAATATAGATGCCGCTTATCGCAAAGCCTTTACCGTTAAAGTTGCCACGGAAGCTATTTGAGGATGTGCCTATGGGCGTCCATGGCGTAGCATTAAGAATCCAATACTTAGCATCGTAGTCGTTAAGCTCTATATCATTGGCAAGCTCTATATACAGTCCGCTGTAGGTTGTTCCCGAGTTTACGCTGCTTGCGAGGTAGGCAAGCTGCGCTGCGGTTTTAATGATATAGGGATTACTTTGTGTGCCGCTGCCCGAATCAAAGCCTGAAGCAACGCTTCCATCCCATATTGCCGAAGTCTCCCCATAGCTTGAATCCAAGTTCTTAATAAACTGTGGATAGGGATAGCCTGTATCGGGTTCTATTGCCCATGCACTGTAAAAATCGAAGCCTACAAAACTGCTTTCAAGTTTTAGTTCAGCTTCGGTTAGAGCCGTTCCAAACCCGTTATCCTTGCCGCTGCCTTCAAGGAAATAGCAGCTCAATTGCGAACCGAAACCCACTGCAGCTCCGACATATGAGCCTGCCCCGCTAATTGTGCCTACATTGTAGCAATTAAAGACGCTTCCTGTTCCGCATACACCGCCGACGTATTCTATACCTCTTACCTCACCGGTGTTATAGCAAACAGCGACATAGGAATCATTGTAACGTCCTGCTACGCCGCCGACATATTCTGCGCCGCTTACCATACCCGTGTTGTAGCAGTTGGTAATGGCGGAAGAACCGATGCACCCGACCACGCCGCCGACATCACCTGTGCTGCTTACCGTCCCCGTGTTATAGCAATCGCTGACAGTGGAAGAAAAGATATACCCGACCACGCCGCCGACATAATAGCAGCCCTTTATATAGGAGTCCTTTATGGAAATGTTGGTGATTGTTGCTTCGGAACAATAGCCAAATAGGCCCTGATTGTCCAATCCGTCGATATAGATGCCGCTTATTGCAAACCCGTTGCCGTTGAAGTTGCCATGGAAGCTATTTGAGGATGTGCCTATAGCTATCCAAGGGGTAGCATTAACAATCCAATTCTTAGCATCGTAGTTGTTTAGCTCTATATCGTTAGCAAGCTCTATATATAGGTCACTGTAGGTAGTTCCCGAATTCACGCTGCTTGCAAGGCAGGCAAGCTGGGCTGCTGTCTTAATAATATAGGGATCGTTTTCCGTTCCGCTGCCCGAGTCAAAGCCCGAAGCAACACTTCCGTCCCATATTGCAGAAAGCTCCCCGTAGCTTGAATCCAAGCCATTCATAAACTGAGGATAGGGATAGCCCGTAACAGGCTCTATTGCCCAAACGTTGTGGAAGTCAAAGCCTACAAAGTTTTCCTGAACTTGAAGCTGTGCATCGGTGAGGGATATTACGTTGGTTATTATGCTCTCGTAACGGCTTCCTACTCCTGCAGTTGCACCGCAGGTGTCGAGGTAGTAGCAGTTGGAGACGGTTCCTTCATAGTTCCGCCCGACCACACCGCCGACAGAGTCCGTGCCGCTGACCGTGCCTATGTTGTAGCAGTTGGTGACCGAGGAATTCCAAGCGCAATCTCCGACCACGCCGCCGACAGAGTCCGTGCCGCTTACCGTGCCCATGTTGTAGCAGTTGGTGACCGAGGAATTCCAATAGTTATCTCCGACCACACCGCCGACATCGCCCGTACCGCTTATCGTGCCCGTGTTGTAGCAGGTGGTGACGGTGCCATGGGAATTATATCCTAACACGCCGCCGACATTGCTGTTGCTACTTACATTGCCCGTGTTGTGGCAGGTGGTGACAGTGCCCTGGCTATTATACCCGACCACGCCGCCGACATCGCCCGTACCGCTTACGGTGCCCGTGTTGTAGCAGTCGGTGACGGCAGAATGCCAGTCGTTATATCCGACCAAACCGCCGACAATGCGCATACCGCTTATGGTAGCCGTGTTGTAGCAGTTGGTGACAGTGCCGAAAAAGATATACCCTACCACGCCGCCGACCTGATTATGACCCTTTATATATGAGTCCCTTACGGCGAGGTTGGCTATTGTTGCACCGGAGAAACAATAGCCGAATAAGCCTTGACAATTGTCGGCATCGGTTTCTCCTGTTTTGTTGATGTAGATGCCGCTTACGGAGTAGCCGTTGCCGTCAAAGATGCCGCGGAAACTATATGAGAGTGACGCGCCTATCACCACCCACTCGTTTGCGGGGGCGGAGGTGGCCCAGCTTTGCCAGTTCGTTGTGTCGTTGAGGCAAATGTGGGCGGTGAGTTTGAAATATTTGCCGTCTGAATAATTGTAGCCCGTGTTCACCTGCTGCGCAAGGTAGGCAAGCTGCGCACCGTTGACAATTAGGTAGGGGTCGGTGGCGGTGCCCGTGCCGCCGGCGTAGCCTGTGGCTATTGTGCCGTCCCAGATTTCCACCGGCTCGGTGGGTTCCTTAAACTCGACCATAGGGATTTGTGCTTGGTTTAATCCTTCGCTTTCGGAAGCGCTTAAAGCTCGTTCCGCTTCTATCCAAGGTTCAAGCTCGCTTTCGGTCAGCTCATAGCCTTCGTCTGTGCCCACCGCTTGTTCCGCTACCGATGCGGGCAGCAGGGTTGCGATAAGCAACAGGGTCAAAAAGATTGCTAATGTGCGTTTCATGGGACGTCCTCCTTAAATTTAGCTTTCAACTAAGTTTAACATGAATGACGGCATAAAAACAATACTTTTATAAATAAATATGCAGAATTTGCCCGATTTTTTGCCCTTTTGGGCGGTTTCCTTGCGTGGGGACGGACATCATCTTCCCGCTTCCCCGAGGACGATGCCCCCGCTCTCCGATTCCCTTGTGTAGGAGCGGATATCATCCGCCCGCCGACCATGGGGCGATGCAGGCAAGCTACGGGACGAAGCGCAAGCGTCAGTCCTGCAGCTCCCTTCCGATATACAGGGAAACCGTGCGCAGGATTTGGCGGTGGCCCTCCTCGATGGGCGTGGCGGGGTCTGTGCATATCAGGCCAACGGCGCCTATGGCGTCCCCGTTTGCAACGATGGGCTGGATGGAGACCTCAAAAAACTTTCGGTCCTGACCCTCGCAGAGCTCGGTGAGCACGATTGCGTCGGGCGTGCTTGTAAAGGGCTTTCGCTGCAAAATGATATTTTGAACGGTCTTTGAGAGCCTTCCGTCCTCTAAGACCCTTTTTAGCGCACCAAAGCAGGCTATCACCCTTTCTCGGTCGCTGATAAAGGCGGTGTTTGCGCATACTTGGGCTATGGAGGCGGCAAGCCCCTCGGCAAGGGTTTTAAGCTCTGCCACGGGGGAGTACCGCTTTAGGATTATCGTGCCGTCCCTGTCCGTGTATATTTCGAGCGGATCGGACTCCCGAATCCTCATGGTTCTTCTTATCTCCTTGGGGATTACAATCCGTCCCAATTCGTCAATTCTTCTTACAATTCCGGTTGCTTTCATTGCATACTCCTTAAATGAATTGGTTTTATTTTCTGTGAATTTTCTAAAAATATTCAATCTTGCAGATATGATTGTTGCAATATGCTGATAAATAGTGTATAATTTAATTATCTTTGGAAAATGGAGTAGAATGCATGAGCGGTAAAACTGTACTTGTAAGCGGAGGAGCGGGCTATATCGGCTCACACACCTGCGTGGAGCTTTTGAATGCGGGCTATGAGGTAATTTGCGTAGATGACCTCAGAAACAGCAAGGAGCAGGTCATGGAGCGAATCGAAAGAATCACAGGCAAGCAGCCGATATTTTTCCGGATAGACCTCTGCAATTATGATGCCCTCGACAGGGTGTTTCACTCGTATAAGATTGATGCCGTAATTCACTTTGCGGGTCTAAAGGCGGTGGGAGAGAGCGTTGAAAAGCCGCTGGAATATTATTCCAACAACCTAAACGCCACGATTAACCTGCTGCGTTGCATGGAGCTTTACGGCGTAAACAAGATAGTTTTCAGCTCGTCTGCAACCGTGTACGGCAACCCCAAGACGGTTCCTATTACCGAGGACGCCGACAGGTGGTGCACCAACCCCTACGGCTGGACAAAGTACATGTCGGAGCAGATAATCTCGGACTGGTGCGTTGCCAACAAGGACGCCTCGGCGATGCTTTTGCGCTACTTCAACCCGATTGGAGCGCACAAGAGCGGGCTTATCGGCGAGGACCCCAACGGGATACCCAACAACCTTTTGCCCTATATCTGTCAGGTTTCTGCGGGCAAGCTCGAATACTTGCGTGTGTACGGCGACGATTACGACACCCCCGACGGAACAGGTGTGCGGGACTACATCCACGTGGTGGACTTGGCAAGGGGGCATATTAACGCCCTAAAATACTTGGACGGCGCAAGCGGCTGCGAGTGCGTCAACCTCGGCACCGGCGTAGGCTACAGCGTGCTTGAGGTTGTCAAGGCCTACTCCGAGGCGTGCGGCAAGGAGATACCCTACAAGATAGTCGGGCGCAGGGCGGGTGATATTGCAACCTGCTACGCCGCAACCGATAAGGCAAGGGAGCTTTTGAACTGGCAAGCCGAGCTGAACCTGCACGATATGTGCGCCTCAGCCTACAACTGGCAGTGCAAAAACCCAAACGGCTACGAACAATAGCGAGGACGAGGATGAAATGCTGTGTGCTTGGCACGGGCAGTTGGGCTACGGGGCTTTCCCAAGTGCTGTGCGACAACGGAATAAAGGTCGCCATGTACGGCATAGATGCGGACGAGATTGACGATATCAATCGAAATCACCGCAACGCCCGTTATTTTGGCGACACCGAGATTCACCCCGATATAGTGGCGGGCTCCGATGCAAGGCTTGCGCTTTCGGCTGCAGAGGTCGTGGTAATCGCCGTCCCCACAAAGGCGGTGGGCGAGGTTTTGACGAGGGTCAAGCCCTTCATCGAGCGGGGTGCGATTATTGTAAATGCGAGCAAGGGCTTTGATCCCAACACGAACTGCCGAATGTCCGACACGATAAGGGCAATCATGCACGACAGGGGCGATGTCTCGATAGCCTCGGTGATAGGGCCGAGCCACGCCGAGGAGGTAATTTTAAGAAAGCTCACGGCGATATGCGCAGTCTCCACCGATGCGGAGGTTGCAAGAACCGTGCAAAGGCTGTTTTCCAACTCCTACATTCGCCTGTACATCTGTACCGACGAGGTGGGAGCGGAGTACGGCGTGGCGATTAAAAACATAATAGCCATAGCCTCGGGCATCCTCGTGGGGCAGGGCTACGGGGACAATGCAAAGGCAGCGCTGGTCACAAGGGGCCTTGCCGAGATGATTCGCTTCGGCTGCGCAAAGGGCGGCAAACCCGAGACCTACGTGGGGCTTACGGGAATCGGAGACTTGGTTGTCACCTGCTTTTCCTATCATTCGAGAAACTATCAGGCGGGCTTGGCGATAGGCAGGGAAAATGGTATTGCCAAGTTCATGAAGAACAACAAAAAGACCGTCGAGGGCATATACAGCTGCAAGGTAATCTATGACGAATTGAAAAACTATTCGTTTGAGATGCCGCTCGTTGAGAGCATGTACGAAGTGCTGTTTTGCAACAGAACGCCGTCGGAGGCGATAAAGGAGCTTATGGAAAGACCGTTAAAGACGGAGTAAATAACGGGAGAGGGATTATGGGAGAGAGAGTAAAGAATTTTGCAGTAAAAAAGGCGCCGAAGATAATGCTTTTGATGCTCGTAGACTTTGTGAGCATCTTTGCAGCCTTCATGTTCGGAGCGTGGGCGCAGACGGCGGCGGATTTTGACAATCCGTATCATTTTCCGTTCGATGAAACCTTCCAAATATGGCCGGTTATGCTGTTCATCGTCGTATTCCTAATGGTTTTTGCGCTGTTCAAGCTGTACGGCAGCCTGTGGAGCGTTTCGGGATTGAGCGAAGCCATCAACATAGTCATAGCGGTTGCGCTCGGAACAACGATATGCATAATTATTAATTTTGCATTTTTTGCGGACATACAGTCGGAGTTTTACATTGGGCTTTCGGGGCTTGCGCTTGCGGTACTCGTCTTTGCAAGCAGGTTCGGCTATCGAATTATCAGACGCATGTGGCGACGCATGACCAACACCCGCTATTCCGACAAAAAGCCGATAATGGTTGTCGGCGCAGGCTTTTTCGGCGGCTACGTGCTTTCGCAGATTGAGAGCGGCGAGGAGAGCAAAACGAGCTATGTTGCCGTGTTTGTAGACGACGACCTACAAAAGCAGGGCATGAGCATAGGCGGGGTCAAGGTTCGGGGCACCGCAGACGATATCCCTCAACTCGTAGAAAAGTACAGGATAAAGGAGATTATCATTGCAATCCCCGCCCTGTCCGAAAAGCGCAAGGCGGAGATAGTCAGCATCTGCGTTTCGACAAAGTGCAAGGTGCGCCTGCTGCCCAGAATGCAGGGCTTGGACGAAAAGCCTACGATGCAGGACATCAGGGAGACAAACATAGGGGACATCCTCTTTAGGGAGGAGGTCGAGCTTGACAAGGAACAGATAGAGGCCTACGTCACCCACAAGGTCGTTTTGATTACGGGCGGAGGCGGCTCGATAGGCTCGGAGATTGCAAGGCAGGTTGCGCTGTTCTACCCGAGCAAGCTGATACTGTTCGATATCTACGAGAACACGACCTACGAGCTGTACTGCGAACTCAAGCGCAGGCACCCGTGGCTCAACGTAGTAATTCGGATTGGCTCGGTGCGGGACAAGGACAGGGTGGACGCTGTAATAGAGGAGTTTTCGCCCCAGCTCGTAGTGCATACGGCGGCGCATAAGCACGTTCCGCTCATGGAGGACAGCCCTCAGGAGGCGGTCAAGAACAACGTGTGGGGCACGCTCAACGTGCTAAAATCCGCCGAGGAGCACGGGGTGGATCGCTTTGTGCAGCTTTCGACGGACAAGGCCGTCAACCCCTCCAACGTCATGGGCGCAACCAAGCGGATAACCGAGCTTATTGTGCAGGATTTCGCCCGCTGCAGCAGGATGAGGTGCATGACCGTGCGCTTTGGAAACGTATTGGGCTCGCACGGCAGCGTAATTCCGCTGTTCGAGCGTCAGATTAAAAGCGGCGGCCCCGTCACGGTCACGCATCCCGATATCACCCGCTACTTTATGACGATACCGGAGGCCGCCCAGCTCGTTTTGCAGGCGGGCTCCATGGGCGAAACCGGCGCCATCTACGTCCTCGACATGGGCAAGCCGGTGAAGATTTACGATCTTGCGGAGAAGATGATACGCTTCTACGGCTATGAGCCCAACGTGACGATGAAGATAGAGATTACGGGGCTCAGACCCGGTGAAAAGATGTATGAGGAGCTGCTCATGGACGAGGAAACCGAGGACATGGAGCAGACTGCGCACGGGCGCATATTCAAGACGCATCCGGCGCAAATAAACAATCAGCTCTTTATGACGCAGGTCGCAGAGCTGATTGCGGCGGCTCGAGCCAACGAGCCGAATGTGATAGACAGGATAAAGCTGTTGGTTCCAAACTTCTCCCACAAGGAGGAGGAGAAGGCTACGGCCTAATCCCCGCCGCCTTGGGCTATCTTGCAGACGGCGTCTGCAACCGCCTCCGACACCCGAGGGTCGAACGGGGGCGGGATGATGAAATCGGGGGCAAGCTCATCGCAGGAGACGAGGGAGGCTATGGCATCCGCTGCAGCCAACTTCATCTTTTCGGTTATCGCCCTTGCCCGAGCCTTAAGCGCACCCTTGAACACGCCCGGGAACGCCAAGACGTTGTTAATTTGATTAGGATAATCGCTTCTGCCGGTGCCTATTATGTAGGCTCCGGCCTTTTTTGCCACATCGGGCATTATCTCCGGCACGGGGTTTGCCATCGAAAAGACGATGGGCTTGGGGTTCATAGAGCGAATCATATCCGAGCTTACGATATTGGGGGCACTCACGCCTATAAAGACGTCGCAGCCCTCGATGGCTTTTTCAAGTCCGCCGCTTAAAAGCCGCTTGTTTGTAAGCAGGGCAATCTCCGCCTGATAGGGGTCGAGCGTGGGATCGCCTCTGCAGATTATGCCCTCCTTGCGCACGAGGGTAAGATCGGTTGCACCCGAATCGAGCAGAATCTTACTCACCGCCATGCCTGCAGCGCCGGCGCCGCATACGACGATTCTTGCGTTTTCAAGCGGGAGCTCTTTGAGCCTTAGCGCATTTTTAAGGGCTGCGAGCAGCACGATTGCGGTACCGTGCTGGTCGTCGTGAAAGACGGGGATGTCGCAGAGCTCCTTCAGCCTCCGCTCAATCTCAAAGCAGCGGGGGGCGGAAAAGTCCTCAAGGTTGATGCCCCCGAACGAGGGGGATATCCTGTATATCGTGTCAACTATCTCATCAACGTCGGTGCTGTTGATGCAGAGCGGCACGGCGTTGAGCCCCGCAAACGCCTTGAACAGCACGCACTTTCCCTCCATGACCGGCATCGACGCCTCGGCTCCGATGTTGCCCAAGCCCAAAACGGCTGAGCCGTCGGAGATGACCGCCACGGTGTTGCCCTTGCCGGTGAGGTCATAGCTTCTGCTCCTGTCCTTTTGAATCTCCACGCAGGGCGCAGCAACGCCGGGCGTGTAGGCGAGCGAGAGCCCCGTCTTGTCCTCGACCTTCATCTTGGGGCAGGTTTCGAGCTTGCCCTTCCATATTTCATGCATTTCCAAAGATTTTTTCATGTAATCCATTTCCATCACCTCTTGCTAAAATTATATCACGGCGGTCGCGCTTTCGCAATGAATGTTGCAAAATCGCAACAAATAAGCTATACTGTGTTGGTAAAAGGAAAGGACGGCTGCTTTGAAAGAGATTAGGCGTTTGGGTGTTTTCGACAGCGGACTGGGCGGACTCACCGTGCTAAATGAGATATGTAAGTACAACAGGGGGCTTGAGATAAGCTACTTTGGGGACACGGCAAGGGTGCCTTACGGCTCCCGCTCGGATGAGACCATCCTTGCCTATGCCCGTCAGGACGTGCGCTTTTTGCAATCGAGAAACGTCGATGCGATAGTCGTAGCCTGCGGCACGGTCAGCGCAATAGCCCTAAACAGCCTGAAATCGGAGTTGGATTTTCCGATATTCGGGGTTATAGAATCGGCTGCCAACGCCGCAATTGCAGCGACGAAAACTCGGAGCATAGGCATAATCGGAACGATAGCAACGATAAGGAGCGGGGCTTATATGCGGACTATAAAAGCCAAGGACGGGGATGCAAGGGTCTACGGCGTTGCCTGCCCGCTGCTCGTTCCCCTGATTGAAAACGGCCATGCGCCCGACGACGAGATAGTGGAGCTTGCTTGCAAGAGGTATTTGAGCGAGTTCAAAGACAGCGGGGTGGACACCGTGATAATGGGCTGCACCCACTATCCGTTTTACAAGCAAACGTTAAAAAGGCTCGCCCCCGAGATTACCTTTATCGATATCGGCACTGCGCTTGCAAAGGACTTAAAAAGGCTTTTGAACCTCGCCCCCTCAGGTGAGGGGAAGGTTGAATACTTTGTCAGCGACTCCGACACGGGTTTTCAGGCGATTGCCAACGGGTTTTTGGACTCGGTAAGGGCGGATTTTATCAATTCGGTTAATATTGAACGGTATTAGTCATTAAATCACGGCTTGCCCTCATACATTGTTACAAAATGCATGGGGGTATTGTTTTGTGGATTATACCGAAGAAAGAATTTATCTTGCGGCACATTATATGATAGAGAACGGCACGACCGTGAGAGACACCGCAAAGGCAATAAAGTCGAGCAAGTCCACGGTTCACAAGGACGTGACGACGAGACTTGCAAGATGCAATCCCGCCTTGGCGGCTCAGGTGCGCAGAATTTTGGATACGAACAAGGCGGAGCGGCATATTCGGGGCGGGAAGGCAACCTGCGAAAAGTATAAGCGGCTGAAGGACGGGCGGGATTAGCCTTCGGCACGACAGGCGCAGAGGGCGTACACCCTTTCGGCTCCCGCACTCTTCAGTGCCTTTGCGCAGGCGGACAGGGTGGCTCCGGTTGTAAAGATATCATCTATGAGCAGGACGGACAGCCCCTTGCATTCCTTGGACGCCAAAAATGCGCCCCGAACGTTCTTTTGACGCTGCTTTGTAGTGCGCCGAGCTTGGGTTTTGGTGTATCTCGTCCGCCTGATAAGGTCTCGGCAATAGGGGATTTTATCCCTTGCGCTCACATACTTTGCAAGCTCCTCGCTTTGGTTGTAGGTTCTTAAAAGCTCCTTTACAGGGTGGAGGGGGACGGGGCAGATTAGTTCTATTTCCCAGTCCGAGGGGATTTGCATATACTGCGAAAAGAAGGCACCGTATTCGAGGCGGTCGCGGTATTTGAAGCGGTGCATGGGCCTATGCAGCTCCGAGGTGTAGATTAGCCCCGCATCACTCCCGTCGAGATAGGGGGAGGAGGGCGGATTTATGCAGAGCCGCAGCTTGTCCCTGCAGGTGTCGCAGAGCTTGTCCCCGCCCACGACGGCGTCGTCGTCGCAGATGTAGCAGCTCGTATTTGTGGGGCTTATCGTCTCACGCAAGAGTTGCACAAACCTATTCATGTCGGGTTTGCATATTCCAAAAGTCGGGGGGATAGGGAGGTAAAGCGCCGCCTTTTAATGTTGTTTCTGACCATGGAGGCGATAACGTGTTCGCTGCCTATGCAAAAGACCTGACGCTTTGCTCGGGTGACGGCGGTGTAAAGCAGGTTTCGGGTCAGAAACATTGGCGAGCCGCCAAGCAGGGGCAGGGCTACAACATCGTATTCGCAGCCTTGGCTCTTGTGGATGGATATGCAGTAGGCAAGGCTCAACTCGTCAAGCTGGGTAAAGTCATAGTCTGCAACCCTCCCGTCGTCAAAGATTACCGTCATAAGGCGGGACTCGTTGTTGATACCATACACCGTGCCCAAGTCGCCGTTGAAAACGCCCTCGCCCTCCGCAGAGCCGAGCGATGAGGAGGAAAACTGCTTCCATTCGAGGCGGTAGTTGTTCTTTATCTGCATAACCTTGTCGCCCTCGCGAAAGATGCTTTCGCCCGAAATATGCTCCTTTTTGCTGCCGTGAGGGGGATTTAATGCAGCCTGCAAGACCTTATTGAGGTTGTGCACGCCGAGGAGCCCCTTTTTTATCGGGGACAGCACCTGCATACTTAAAATGCCGTGCTGGTTGGGTCCGCTTTGCAGCTTGCAAAACGAGAGCAGCCTGTCTATGACCTCGGTCTGGGAGTAGCAGGGCTCAAACACAAAGTCAGAGTCCGCCTCGTTCAATATGGGCAGCTCGCCTCGGTTTATGAGGTGGGCGTTGGTTATGATTCTGCTTCGGCTTGCCTGACGGAATATTTCCCGAAGGTATATGACCGAAAAGACCTCGCTTTCGATTATATCCTTGAAAACATCGCCGCAGCCTACGGGCGGGAGCTGGTCGCAGTCGCCTATAAGGACGAGCTGCGCCCTTTTGGGAAGGGCCTGCAAGACGGCGTTCATAAGCGGCAGCTCCACCATGGACATCTCATCGATGATGATAACGTCGGTCTCAAGGGGGTTGTCCCTATTCCTTCCAAAGCCCTCGTTGGGGTTGTATTCCAACAGGCGATGAATCGTCTTTGCCTCCCTATCGGTGGCCTCCGAAAGCCGCTTGGCTGCCCGTCCCGTGGGGGCAGTCAGCATGACCTTGATATCGGCGTCCTCAAAGGCGTGAACGAGGAAGCGGACTATCGTGGTTTTTCCGGTGCCGGGGCCGCCGGTTATCACAAGGTTCTTGCCCGAAAGCGATTCCGAAATTGCATAACGCTGTTCCTCGGAGAGGGAGAGGTCCAATTCCCGCTCGTACTTTGAGATATCCCAGAGACGGTTTTGCAGCACGGCGGAGGGTCGGTTTACAAGGGCTTGCGCCACCCGTTCCTCCATGCGGTCGAGACTGGGCAGAAATATGCCCTCAAACTCGCCCACCCTTCTCTCGACAAGGTCGAGCCCGTCGAGCATGAAGTCTATAGCATCCGAGATTGCCTCTTGGGACACGCCGAGCAGCGAGAGCGATTTTTCCGCGAGCTTCTCACGGGGCAGAAAGGTATGCCCGTACTCTCGCTTGGAGTCCTCCAAGGCGAAGGTTATGCCGCAGCATATTCGAGAGAGGGAATCGCTTTCAAAGCCCGCAATGTTTCTTGCTATCCTGTCGGCGGTGATAAAGCCAATGCCCTCCACGTCCTCTATCATGCAGTAGGGGTTCTCTTGGAGCTTGGCAAGGCAGTAGTCGCCGTAAATCTTGTAGAGCTTGAAGGCTTGGTTAAAGGTTACGCCGTAGGGTTCGAGGGAGAGAAAGATCTCCCGCATCGTCTTACTCTCCCTGTAGGAATCGATTATGGCACGGTACTTCTTCTTCCCTATGCCCGAAATTTCGGTGAGGCGCTCGGGCTCCTCGTCCATGATACGCATCGTGTCCATGCCGAAATGCTCGACAATTGCACTTGCAAGCGAGGGACCGATGCCCTTTATGGCTCCGCTTTTTAGGTAGGCTTCGAGCGAGCGCAGGGACGAGGGCGCAATAACGGTGTAGGAGGTGGCGGAGAACTGGCGGCCGTACTTGGGGTGGATTCGTATCTCACCCTTAAAGGAGACCTGTTCTCCAACGTTGCAAAGGGGCAGGATGCCGTTGACGGCCATGAGTTCCCCGTCCGGGGACTCCACCTTCAAAACGGTGTAGCCGTTTTCGGCATTGCGGTATATTATCGATTCGATAAGCCCCTGATACTCCATTAAAAGTTCAGCTTTTCACCGATGTGGGACTCAATCTCGGATATCGGAACCCGAACCTGCTCCATAGTGTCACGGTCTCGAATGGTGACGCAGTTGTCCTCCAAGGTCTCAAAGTCCACGGTTATGCAAAGCGGGGTTCCAATCTCATCCTCGCGGCGATAACGCTTGCCTATGGAGCCGGTCTCATCGTAGTCCACCATGAACTTTTTGGACAGCTCGCAGTAGAGCTTTTGAGCGGGCTCGGCGAGCTTTTTGGACAGCGGAAGGATTGCAGCCTTGTAGGGCGCAAGCGCAGGGTGCAGATGCAGGACGGTTCTAACGTCGCCCCCCTCGAGTTCCTGCTCGTCGTAGGCGTCGCAGAGGAAGGCAAGGGCGGCACGGTCGGCGCCGAGCGAAGGCTCTATGCAGAAGGGCACGTACTTCTCGTTGGTGTAGGGGTCCTGATACTCAAAGTTCTCGCCGCTGCAAGAGGCATGAGCCTTGAGATCGAAATCGGTGCGGTCGGCAATGCCCCACAATTCGCCCCAGCCGAAGGGGAAGAGGTATTCGATGTCGGTAGTTCCGTTGCTGTAAAAGGAAAGCTCCTCCTTGTCGTGCTCCCGCATCTGGATGTTCTCCTCCTTAAGACCGAGCGCAAGCAAAAAGTTTTTGCAAGTGTCCTTCCAGTACTCGTACCATTTCAAGTCGGTGCCGGGTTCGCAGAAGAACTCGCATTCCATCTGCTCAAACTCCCTCGTGCGGAAGGTAAAGTTGCCGGGCGTAATCTCGTTTCTAAATGCCTTGCCCACCTGACAGATGCCGAACGGAATCTTTTTGCGGGTCGTGCGCTGAACGTTTTTGAAGTTTACAAATATGCCCTGTGCGGTCTCGGGACGTAAAAACAGCTCGGAGCTGCTATCCTCGGTAACGCCTTGGAAGGTCTTGAACATCAGGTTGAACTTGCGGATAGAGGTAAAGTCCTTTGAGCCGCATTCGGGGCAGACGATGCCGTTTTTTTGGATAAAGTCCTCCATCTCGGCGTTGCTCCATCCGTCGGGGTGAAGGTCGGGATTAAAGTCCTCAATCAGCTTGTCCGCCCTAAACCTCGCCTTGCAAGCCTTGCAGTCCATAAGCGGGTCGGAAAAGCTGCCAACGTGACCCGAAGCCACCCACGTTTGGGGATTCATCAGGATGGCGGCGTCCATGCCGACGTTGTAGGGACTTTCCTGCACGAACTTTCTCCACCATGCCTTTTTGACGTTGTTTTTGAACTCAACCCCGAGCGGGCCGTAGTCCCAAGTGTTGCTGAGACCCCCATAGATTTCGCTGCCCGCAAAGATGAAGCCGCGGGACTTGCACAGGGATACGATTTTTTCCATAGTTGCTTTTGTAGCCATAATTATTGCCTCCAGAGTATTCATATCATTATTCAGCAGATTAAAGAATTTGTCAAGCCCTGCGCCCCTAAAAACCGTTTTTTTAAGTGGCACACATATGCTGAGATTTGCGTATTATGCAGTATCGATGCTTGCAATCGAAATTATGTTAGGAGGAACCTTTTACAATGTTTTGCAATTCCAACGGTTCAAATTTAATGTGGATTCTCGTGCTGCTGCTCGTTCTCGGTGACAACGACAACGGCTGCGGCTGTGGATGCGATACTCTCATATGGCTTTTGCTGCTCAGCAAGTATTGCGGCGGCGAGGACAACGGAAGCTGCGGCTGTGGCTGCGGCTGCAACACGACAACCCGCACCTGTGGCTGCTAAGTCATAATTTGCAAATGATGAGTTAAGCATTTCATTTGTGCCTCCTATGTGGTATAATAAGCCGATAGGAGGCTGTTTTTTTGATAGACTGCAAGCAAAACGGACGAGTTGTAATAGGGATGTCGGGCGGAGTGGACAGCTCCGTTGCCGCCTACCTGTTGAAGAGTGCGGGCGTTGACACGATAGGCGTGTTCATGAAAAACTGGGATGAGAAGGACGATGACGGGGTCTGCACCTCGCAGCAGGACTACGACGACGTGCGCTCCGTCTGCGATGCCATAGGCATACCCTACTATTCGGTGAACTTTACAAGGGAGTATAGGGAGCGGGTCTTTTCCTACTTCCTTGAGGAGTACAGGCGGGGCAGAACGCCCAATCCCGATGTTTTGTGCAACTGTGAGATAAAGTTTCGCGCCTTTTTGGACTTTGCCCTAAAGACGGGGGCTGAAAAGCTCGCCACCGGCCACTATGCAAGGCTCAAAACTGCGGACGGGCCCTCACTTTTAACGAGGGCGGCGGACGGGAACAAGGATCAGACCTACTTCCTTGCGGGGCTTACGCAAGAGCAGCTACAAAGGGTGATATTCCCGATAGGCCATTTGCAAAAGCGGGACGTGAGAAGGATAGCCCGAGAGCAGGGCTTTTCAAACGCCGAGAAGAAGGACTCCACCGGCATATGCTTTATAGGCGAGCGCAATTTCAAAAAGTTTTTGATGCAGTACTTGCCCGCACAGGGCGGGGATATGGTGGATGAAAGGGGCAGAATAATAGGCAGGCACGACGGGCTGATGTACTACACCATAGGTCAGAGACGGGGGCTTGGGATAGGCGGCACAAAGGGCGGCTCGGGCGAGAGCTGGTTTGTTATTGGCAAGGAGCTAAAGCGCAACCTGTTGATAGTGCAGCAGGGCGAGCACGACGAGCTTTATTCCACCTCGCTGTCTTGCGATAGGGTGAACTGGATAGGCGGAAACGCCCCCAAGGACGGCGCAAGGCTTACGGCAAAGTTCCGCTACCGCCAACCCGATCAGTCTGTTACCGTTCACCCGAAGGGGCAGGGTGCATACGTTGAGTTTGAAACTCCGCAGCGGGCGGTTACCTGCGGGCAGTGGGCGGTGTTTTACGAGGGCGAAACCTGTCTCGGCGGCGGGCCCATCGATGAAATCAAGCCCGTAAAGGAGATAAGGGTTTAGCATGGCGAGGCGGGGCATACAGTTGTCATTGAGGCTTCAAACCGCCGTGGAGCTGTTAGGAGGCTGCGACCGTGCGGCGGATATCGGCTGCGACCACGGAAGGGTGGCGGCGGCGATTTTGCAAATGGGACTATGCAGGAAGGTCATCGCCACCGACATAAGCCTGCCCTCGCTGAAGAAGGCGGAGCGGCTCGCAAGCTATTTGGGCTTGGCGGAGAGGATGGAGCTTAGGCAGGGGAACGGCTTTGAGGCGATTGGGGAGGGGGAGTGCGAGGCTGTGCTCATCCTCGGCATGGGCGGGCAGCTCATAGCAAGGATTTTGGACGGGTGCAAAACGCCCCTAAACGGCGCAAGGCGTGCGGTGCTTCAGCCTATGCGGGGGCAGGCGGAGCTTAGAAGATACCTCCATGAAAAAGGCCTTTGCATAGAGGAGGACAGGATAGTCAAGGAGGGGCGAAGGTACTATCAGGTGCTTTCGATAACCGCCGATAAGGAGCCGCAAAAGCCCATGGCGGGCTGGCCTGTGGACTGCTATGAACTGGGCTACATCTCGCTTGAAAAGCGGGAACGATGGTACAAGGACTACGTTTGCGAGCGAATCGAGCAGTACGAAAAGCAGTGCCGAGAGGCATTGGGAACCTACGGCGAGGAGGAGCTTAAAAAACGGCTGAACGACATGAAAACGATACTGAAACTTTGGGAGGACAGATATGAAACTGTATGATTTTTTGGACATGATGGAGCGCATAGTGCCCAAGGCCTATGCCATGGAAGGCGACAACGTGGGACTCTTAGTCGGAACCGACCGAGAGGAGATAAAAAAGGTGTTGGTGGCGCTGGACTGCACCGTGGACGTTGCAAGGGAGGCGGTGCAAACGGGCGCAGACTTGGTGCTGTGCCATCATCCGCTGTTCTTTAGGCCGGTGTCGTTTTTCAGACCCGACAACGCCGATACCGCAGCCCCCTACATCCTTGCCCGCAACGGGATTGCCATGTTTGCGGCGCATACGAACCTCGATGCAGTTCACGGAGGGGTCAACGACGTGCTTGCAGAGCGGGTGGGGCTTAAGGAGGTAAGTCCGCTCGAGCCCGACAAGCTGGGCAGGATAGGCTATGCGGAAGCGGGCTGCACCTTAAAGCAGCTCATCGAAAGATGCGAGAGGGAGCTTGGCTGCAATTGCAGGTACTGCGGGGACTTGGATGCGGCTGTAAATCGGGTAGCCGTGATTGGCGGCAGCGGCGGCAGCGACGTGTTTGCGGCATGGAAGGCGGGGGCGGACACCTTCATCACGGGAGAGGCAAAGTACGGGCAGGGCATTGAAGCGAACACGCTCGGGCTCAAACTAATAGTCTGCGGGCATTACGAAACCGAAGCAATTGTCATGGAATCTTTAATTTCCCGTTTACAGATGGAGAAAAATGAGGTACAATATTATCCAAGTCGAAATATTAAAGTAGCCCTAAAGTGCTATGGCGGAGGAGAAGATGAGTAGGATAGAAGCTCTTTTGGAATATCAGCAAGCCGATTTAGAGAATCAGCGGCTCGAGCTTGCCTTGAAAAAGACCGAGAACAGGCAGAGGCTTGCTAAGATGCACAAGGTTTTGAAGGACCAGCAGGCGGCGATTGCCGAGCAGACCGAGGAGCTGGAGTCGATTGCGGCTGTGCTTCTGCGCCTGAGTGCGCAGGGCGAGGCGCTTGCAAGGCGGCTTGAGCTTGAGAGTGCCGAGCTTGACAATTTGAAGCAGGACGAGGAGAGCACGGGCGAGGAGATGGTGGAGCTTCGCAAGGATATTGAAAAGCTGAGCAAGGAGGGCAGCGCAATCGAAAAGGAGGCAAAGTCGCTTCAACCTCGGCTCGAAAAGATTAAGGAGAACTACCAGCGCACCCGCCAGATTGCATCCAAGGTCAAAAAGGAATACGATGCGCTGCGCATAGTCTGCGACGAGGAGAGAAGGTCGAGCGCAGAGGCGATTGAAAGATGCACAGCCGAAATGAAGGAGCTTGCAAAGGCTGTTGATGCCGATATGATGAAGCGGTACAAGCGGGCAAGGGCGCACCATCCCAACCCCCTTGTCAACGTGATTAACTCCAAGTGCAGCGGCTGCAACATGTCCCTGCCCACGGTAACCTTGAGCAAGCTCAGCTCGCCGGACGCAATTGCAGAATGTGAGAATTGCGGAAGGCTTTTGTACATGAAATAGTTTTTTTGAGTAAGTCAGACGATTGCGCCCGCAAGGGTGAGGAAAGTCCGAGCACCACAGGGAAGAGTGCCGGGTAACACCCGGTGGAGGCGACTCCAAGGACAGTGCAACAGAAATAAACCGCCGCATTTGCGGTAAGGATGGAAAGGCGAGGTAAGAGCTCACCGACGACATGGCGACTTGTCGGGCCTGTAAACCCCACTCGGTGCAAGATTGAATTGGGAGCAATAAATAGCGTCCCGCTACGCTCCTTGTAATCGCATGAACCGCATGGCAACATTCGGTCAAGACAGATAATCGTCCTCGACAGAACTCGGCTTACGGCTTACTCAAAAATTTTTATATTCGGGAGGAATTGGAATGGAGTCAAAAAAGCGCATATTTTCGGGCATACAGCCCTCAGGGGACATCACGATAGGCAACTACATCGGTGCGCTCAGAAATTGGATTGAATTGCAGGACGGGTACGACTGCATATACTGCGTCGTCGATATGCACGCAATCACCGTAAAGCAGGACGCCTCGGTGCTGAGAAAGCGGAGCTTGGACACGCTTGCGCTCTTGCTCGCCTGCGGCGTCGATCCCGACAGGTCCATACTCTACATCCAGTCCCACGTCCCCGAACACGCAATGCTCAATTGGGTGCTATGCTGCAAGACCTACATCGGTGAGCTTCAGCGCATGACCCAGTTCAAGGACAAGAGCGCCCGCCACGAGGACAATATAAACGCCGGACTTTTGACCTATCCCGTTTTGATGGCTGCGGACATTTTATTGTACCGTGCCGACTTGGTTCCCGTGGGCATAGATCAAAAGCAGCACTTGGAGCTTGCAAGGGATCTCTGCGTAAGGTTTAACAACGCCTACGGCGACACCTTTGTGCTACCCGAGCCCTACATTCCCAAGACGGGCGCAAGGATTAGGAGCCTGCAGGAGCCGGAGAAGAAGATGAGCAAGTCCGACTCCAATCCAAACGCCTATATAAACATCTTGGATGAGCCGGACGCCATAATGCGAAAGATTAAAAGGGCGGTCACCGACTGCGAAAGCGTAATAGCCTACGAGCCCGAAACGAGGGCGGGCGTTGCAAACCTTTTGGAAATCTATTCGGTCATGAAAAATCTTCCTATGGAGGCGTGCGTCAAGCGGTTTGAAAACCTTGGCTACGGGGAGTTAAAGCAGGCGGTAGCCGAGGCCGTAATCGAGGTGCTGTCCCCGATAAGGCAGAGGTACAACGAGCTTGTTGCCGACAGAAAGGCACTTTTAAGGATAGCCGAAGACGGCGCCGAAAAGGCGAGGGCGATAGCGAGGAAAACGATGGGCAAGGTCTATCACAAGGTTGGATTTGACAGCAAATAAAAAATAAATACGGGGAGAACAGAAATGGAAAAGAGACGCGAAGTTGGGTTTGACATCATGATGCCGATAGCAATTTTCGGCTATTTCCTGAGTGCAATAGCTTGGAGGACGACGACTTCTGGCGGGGTGATTGACGGGGCGGCAACGGTGTACATGGCGATAGGGAGCTTTTGCCTGCCGCTTGTTCTGTTTCTCTTAGGGGCAAAGTTTTTGGACCCCGAGCGGGAATTCACGTTCAAAAAGCATTGGCTGGGCCTTATAAAGATAGTCGTTTCGGGCCTTCTGTGGACGGTTGCCTACACATCGGCACTGTACATTATAAATAAGGCGCAGTTTCATCCCTTACAGTTTCTAAAAACCGCCTACACGGTGCTGCCGCATATGCGCTACGTGCTACAGCTTGCCTGCCTGTACGTGTTCATTCCGGTGCTGCGAATGATAGCGGCAAACAAAAAGATATCCCTATACTTCATGGCGGTGTCCTTTGTCACTGCGTCGCTGATTCCGATGTTAGCGGAGCTGCCCGTGATTTACAGGGCAAAATACCTGCTTTCGTTCACGGACTTTTCGCTCTTTATGGGCTATTCGGGTATGCTCGTTGCGGGCTACTATTTCAAGGCAAACCCGATAAAGCGGCTCTATAGGAGCATCATTTACGCCTTGGCAGCCTTGGCGTTGGCGTTCTCGCTTGCGGGAACCGTGGGCGGCTTATTCGACGGCTACGGGCTGTTCAAGATTGCGTTTGACCAATGCCCCGCAAACTTCGTCCTCTACGGGCTCGGCGTCTACGTGCTGCTCTGCACCGTTTTGGACAAGCTCAAGGTTTCGGACAGGGGCGAAGAGGTTGCAAAAAAGATTTCACAGTGCTCCTACGGCTCCTATGTTTCAAGCCTCTTCTTTATAAAGGCGGCGGCGATGATAGGGATTTCGGGTACGATGTTTGCGCCGATAGCCGCAATCCCGTTGGTTGCAATTCTCTGCTTTGCGCTGACCTACGGGTTCACCTACATACTAAAAGGGGTTCCGATAGTCAGGGACTGGCTCGTATAAATTTAGCATGGCAAAGCGGGCGAACAGGTACAAGAGACTGCTGCGGATAACCACGTTCGTTGCGATAATGCTGCTTGCTACCTTCATCGGCATAAGGCTCATGGCAGACGGCAGCCGAGACGGGGGCGGGGCTGCGAGTGCCTTTAGTGCTTCAACGATAGAAACCGAGCTTGCCCGCACGGGTATGCAATGGGAGAACGGGCTGCTCTACGATGAAAACGGCGAGGAGTGGGCGAGCCTGTCCGTGTACGAGGAGGGCAATGCGGTGACGGGGCTCAGCTTTGAAGCGGGGCTCTACCTCGATGCCCTGTCCAACGAGGAAGATTCGGTTATTTTGCAAAGCGTTCGGGAGCGGTACGAGCTTGGCATAAACAGGGTGAGAACGGTTCTCGATGCGCTGTATGGGCTGCTTGCCGCTACAAACGGCGGCTCCGTGCGGCAGACCTCAACGATAATCGGGCAAATAGAGAGCCATTTGGAGGACGGTGAGACCTACAAATGGCAGTGGGGCAGCTATTGCTTTGTCGCATATTGCAAGGTAAGCTCCGATAACTACGGGCAGCTGCACATAGACATGAGCGTTACAGAGGACGGGGAGGCATAGCTTAGGCGCTACGGCTCCTCGTTTTTATATTGCTTTAGTATTTCAAGGGCCCTGTCCTTGCGAATGACATGGCAGTTCTTGTTTTGAAAATCGTTTTCGGGGCAGTAGCCCAAGGAGACGCAGGAGGGGCCCGCCTGATAGAACAGGTCGGGGGCTGCCTGCTTGCAAAGTCTCAGCATCTTCCACGCCATATCCCTAATCTCGGCTTGGGCGTTTTGGCAGCAGCGTATCTTAAACCAGTCCAAAAGGGCGTGGGCGTTCATGCCTATAAGCGCCTTAAACTCGGTAGCCTCGGGCTTTAGATAGCGAAGATCCTCCTCCAAAAGCCCCTTTTCAACGCCGCTGTTGTACCATTGTTCGGTGAGCGTTAAAATATCATAGCCCGATATTTCAAGCTCGGTGCCGTTATTGAGCTTGCAGCGGCAGGTATGTTCCGCAATTCCCTCGGGCAAGACGACGTCGAAGGAACGCCTGCCCTTTTTTTGTATGCGCCCGCTCTTTATAAGATAGCTTGCAAGGCGCTTTCTTACCAGCTGCGCCTCGGTCACACGGGAATAGCCCTCAACGCCGAACAGAAAGTAGTCGAACTCGGTGGCTGCAAGATGCCCCTTGTCAATTATCGCACGGATGAGCCTTGCGTCCTGTTCGGAAGCCAAAAGCTCAATCAAGCCCTTTTCGGAGCGGGTAAACCTTGCGGCAAGGTCGGTGTAGACCCTGCCTCCGCCGGCAATCAGAACTACCTTGCCCTCGCCAACCTTGGTAAGGTTCACACCAGCTCACCTCCTCGGTTTGAATACACCATGGAGATGCCCGCATTTTTAATCATGCGCTTGCATATCTCGCAGGGCTTGGGCCCGTCCATGGCCTGCCCGTTCTCCCAGCCGAAGAGGTATATGGAGCTTCCGAGCATCTCGTTGCGGCTTGCGCTGATTATCGCATTGCACTCGGCATGGACGGCAACGCATTTTTCGTACTGCTCGCCGTGCGGGATGTTGTTAAGCTCCCGCCAGCAGCGTCCAACGTCGCAGCAGTTGGCGTCGCCCCTCGGCGCCCCGTTGTAGCCGGTGGCTACTATCTCGTCGTTTTTGACGATTACAGCCCCGTACTGCCTTCTAAGGCAGGTGGACCGCTTTGCAACCTCGGCCGCTATCTGAAGATAATAATTCTGCTTGCTTATTCGCTCCATAAAAAACCTCACGCCCTGTTTTCCGTAGGGGCGTGATATCATCCGCCCGCCGCCCGTGATATCATCCGCCCGTTAAATCAAACCGTGGTCTGCTTTGCAACAACTTTTGCAATGCGGGCGTCGATGCTTTCGTCCGCCTTATCGGAGAGGATATCGCAGAGGATGTTTGCAATCTCCACGCAGTCCTCCTCCATAAGCCCTCGGGTAGTAATTGCGGCGGTGCCGAGGCGGATGCCGCTTGCGTACTTGGGCTTTTGGGTGTCGTTCGGAATCATGTTCTTGTTCGTCGTAATCTTGCGCTCAACGAGCTTTTGCTGGGCATCGAGACCGGTCACGCCGAAGGAGGACATAACGTCGAGCAGGAACACGTGGTTATCGGTTCCGCCGCTGACTATCTTGCAGCCCCGCTCGATCAAGGCGTCTACCATGGCCTTGGCATTTTTGCGAATCTGCTTGGCATACTCCTTAAACTCGGGGCGCAGAGCCTCCTCAAAGCACACGCCCTTGCCCGCAATCACGTGTTCGAGCGGCCCGCCCTGAATCTGGGGGAATACCGCGCGGTCAATCGCCTTTTTATAGGCTTCCTTGCAGAGGATGAGACCGCCACGAGGGCCTCTCAGCGTCTTATGCGTGGTCGAGGTTACAACGTCTGCATAGGGGACGGGGGAGGGGTGTTCGCCCGCTGCCACAAGGCCCGCAATGTGCGCCATATCGACGATGAAATAGGCTCCCACCTCATCGGCTATCTCGCGGAACTTTGCAAAGTCGATTATGCGGGAATAAGCCGAGGCGCCTGCTACGATCGCCTTGGGCGAGAACTCCCTTGCCTTGCTTAGAACGTCGTCATAGTCGATGTAGCCGTTCTCGTCCACGCCGTAGTGAACGAAGTTGTACATCTTGCCCGAGAACGAAACCTTTGCCCCGTGGGTCAGGTGCCCGCCGTTGTTAAGGTCCATTGCCAAAACCGTGTCGCCGGGCTGGAGCAGCGCAAAATACGCCGCCATGTTGGCCGTCGAACCGCTGTGCGGCTGAACGTTGGCGTGTTCGGCGCCGAACAGCTCCTTTGCAAGGCGGATGGCTTCGCTCTCCACCTCGTCCACCACCTCGCAGCCACCGTAGTAGCGGGCTGCGGGATAGCCCTCGGCATACTTGTTGGTAAGTACGCTCCCTACTGCCTTAAGAACGTCCTTGGATACGAAGTTCTCGGATGCAATTAGCTCCAAACCGTCGTTTTGCCGTTCCCGTTCTCTTTCAATCAAATCTAAAATTGCCATGGTTCCTCCTTTTTTTATCGCCTTGTAGGCATACTGTGTATATTTTGTCCGTGCGATGCTTCAATCGCCTCGGTGATACCCTCGACAAAGGTCGGGTGCGGCCTGAGCCCCTTCAAAAGCTCGGCGCTCGTAAGCCCGTTGGCTATCGCAAGCGTCAGCTCGGAGATAAGGTCGGTTGCGTGGGCGCAGCAGAGCTGTGCGCCAAGCAGCTTATCGCTGTCGGCATGGAATATGAGCTTGATAAAGCTGCGCTCCCTGCCCTCTATCAGCGTTTTGGCGTTGCTGCCCATAACGTACTTCCCGCTTCTTATCGGGATTTGGGCAGCCTTCGCCTCGTCTGCGGTCATGCCCACCGACGCAATCTCGGGGTCGGTGTAGACGCAGGAGGGGACGAGTGCGGGATCTATCGCAGGCGCCTTGCCTTGCATATAGGCAACGGCGGCCAAAGCCTGAGCCTCGGCTGCATGGGCAAGCGGCATTATGCCGTTGATATCGCCCACGGCGTAGACGTTTCTAATTGAGGTCTGATACTTTGAGTCCACCGCCACCGCCCTGCCGTTAAACTCGATATTTAAGCCGTCTGCAAACAGCCCCGCCGTATTGGGTCTGCGGCCCGTGCATATCAAAACGCCGTCGGCTTCTATGGACTCATCCCTGCCCTTTTCGCTGTAAAAAAGTGTGAGGAAGTCGCCGTTTTTCACTATCCTTTGAACCCTTGCTGCGGGGTGAATCAAAACGCCCCGCTTCTTTAATACCATGTTCAGGCTCTGCGACAGCTCCCTATCCATCATCGGAAGGAGCCTGTCCATCGCCTCAAACACCGAAACTTCGCTGCCCAAGGCACGGTAGACCTGCGCCATCTCAACGCCTATCACGCCCCCGCCGACTATTGCAAGCCGAGGGTAAAAGCGGTCGGACCTTTCCAAAAGGTCATCGCTGGTAAGCGCATATTCCGCACCCTCTATCGGGGGTATGGCGGGAGTTGAGCCGCTTGCAAGCAGGATGTTTTTCGCCTCATAGACCTCTCCGTTGCAGCAAACCGTATGCGCATCTTTAAGCTCTGCCCTGCCTCTTATCACGGTCACCTTGTTAGCCTTCAAAAGCTGTTCTATTCCGCTGCGAAGCGAAGCTACGGTCTGCGCCTTCTTCTCGTGCATCTTGGAAAAGTCGAAGGAGGCGTTTTCAACCGTGATTCCGTATTCACTAAATCGCCCTATCGAGGCGTACAGCTCCGCATAGTGCAAGAGCGCCTTTGTGGGTATGCAGCCTCGGTTTAGGCAGGTGCCGCCCAAGGCGTCCATCTCGAACAGGGCGGTTACAAGCCCGTCCTGCGCCGCCTTGATTGCGCCCACATAGCCTGCGGGCCCGCCGCCTATAACTATCAAATCATACATCGGTAAATTCTCCTTTAAGCCAATTTGAAACCTCCGCTTCCTCGGGGGTCTGCCCAAACGCAGTCAGCATATCGGGCTGCATCAGCCGCTTGCCCCTAAGCCCTTTTGCGGCCTGCCTAAGGGGCGGGTCATCCATCGCATCGGTGTGGAAGGCGGCGTCGGTTATAATTCCGTCCTTTGAACGGAGAAGCAGGGTCACGTTCCCGAATGAAAGCCGCTTTTTCAACGAGAGGGAGGGGACAAAGTCCTCCCCGTATATCCAGCTATAATCGCTGAAAAAGCCTTCCTCTTCCACCCGTTCGGGCGGGCTTATCATCTCGCAGTCAAGCCCGTATTCGGCGCAAAACGCCTCGATAAGCCCTTTAGATATCGCCTCAACGCTGAGCTTGGGGCAGAGGGTTTTTAGGTTTACCACCCTTGAGCGCACCGAGGCTACGGCGTGCTTTTGCAGCTTTTCCTCGGGAACGTTTAGATAGCTGCCCATAAGCTCAAGGTCGCCGTCTATCAAGAGCGTGCCGTGGTGCATACAGCCCTCCCGTGTCAGGTAATAGGCCGTGCCCGAAAACTTTTTTCCGTCTGCGGTCAAATCATTGCGCCCGCTTGCCTCCGCCCTTATTCCAAAGGCTTTAACGGCGTTGAGGACAATCCTAACGTTCCTTTGAATGTCAAAGTTTTCCTCCCTTGAGATAAAGGTGTAATTCAAGTTCCCCTTATCGTGATAGACTGCACCGCCGCCGGATAGCCTTCGGGCCAAGAAGCCGCCGCGGGACAGGAGCTTTTCAACGTTGCATTCCTGCCTTGCGCACTGGTTCTTGCCTATAACGACGGTGCGGTCGTTCTGCCACAGGTAGAGCAGGTTGGTGCTTTCCCCCACCGAGGTCAGCAGGTGCTTTTCCAAGCCCTGATTGTAGTAGGGCTTGAGCCCGCCCGAGATGCAGCAAACAAGCCTATCGGTCATTTTCAAAGCCGTATTTAAGCACGGGCTGCCTTGCTGCCAATACCTCGTCGGGCCTGCCTATCGGGGCATTGTGCGGGGCGGACTTGAGCGTTTCGGGCTCGGAATGCGCCATAGCATAAATCCGCTTTAAGACCTTTGCAGCCTCCTCGAGGGTTTCCTTGGACTCGGTCTCGGTGGGCTCGAGCATGAGCGCCTCGTGAACTATCAGCGGGAAGTACATCGTCGGCGGGTGTATGCCAAAATCTATCATCGTCTTTGCAACGTCGAGCGCACTTACACCGGTCTCGTGCTTAAAGTCCTCCAAGGTCAGAACGAACTCGTGCATACAAACCGTGTCGTAGGCGGGGGTGAAGCTATCCTTTAACAGGTGCATGAGGTAGTTGGCGTTCAAAACCGCATTTTGAGCCGCCTCCCTAATGCCCTCGGCACCGAGGGTCAAAATGTAGCACAGAGCCTTGATAACCACGAGGAAGTTCCCGTAGAACGAGCGAATCTGCAGCTTCGTTTCAGGGTTTCTCACCACGGAATCGGGGAGGTAGGGGGCAAGGAAGGCCTTGCAGCCCACAGGCCCGCTGCCGGGGCCGCCGCCGCCGTGAGGGGTGGCAAAGGTCTTGTGCAGGTTTAGGTGCACAACGTCAAAGCCCATGTCGCCGGGGCGCACAACGCCCATGATGGCGTTGAGGTTTGCACCGTCGTAGTAGACCAAGCCTCCCGCCTCATGAACGAGACGGGTTATCTCGATAATCTGCTTGTCGAACAGTCCCACGGTGTTGGGGTTGGTGAGCATTAGCCCCGCAACCTCATCCGAGAGGGCAGATTTTAAGGCCTCGATATCCACGCAGCCGTCGGGGGCGGAGGGAATTGAAACCGTCGTAAAGCCGCACATCGCAGCGCTTGCGGGGTTGGTTCCGTGGGCGGAGTCGGGAACTATTATCTTCGTGCGCCGAAAGTCCTTGCGCTCCGTATGGTAGGACTTTATAAGCAAAAGCCCCATAAACTCGCCGTGTGCGCCGGCTGCAGGCTGCAAGGTCATAGCGTCCATGCCGGTAATCTCGCAAAGCAGGCTCTTGCACAGGGCTATGGCCTCATCGCAGCCTCGGGTGTACTCACGGGGCGCAAGCGGGTGAATCTCGGTAAATTGCGGAAGCGCCGCAATCTGCTCGTCGATTCGGGGGTTGTACTTCATAGTGCAGGAGCCGAGCGGATAGAAGCCGCAGTTCACGCCGTGCGCCCGCTTGGAGAGGGCGGTGTAGTGGCGGGAAACGTCGATTTCGGCAACCTCGGGCAGGTTCAAGGCGGAAGATCTCGCAAACTTTGCGGGAAGCTCTACGGCAGGAACATCGCTCGAAGGCAGGATGTCACAGGCCTTGCCGTGGATGCTGTGTTCAAATATCAGCTTCATGCGGTGAGCACCTCCTTATAGATTTCAACGACCCTGTCGAGCGCTTCACGGCTCGCCTTTTCGGTGGCGCACCAGAGAATCTTATCGCAGCCTGTGGGCAGCCCGCCCAGGATGCCTTCATTTTCAAGCCTTGACAAAAGCTCTCGGCTTTTGGGCATTTCAAGCAAGAACTCATGGAAGAACGGGGCGTCAAATACGGGCTTTACGTTTGGCAGGGCGCAGAGCTTTTCTTTGAGATAGTGCGCCTTGGACATCGACTGCAGGGCAGCCTCCCTCATGCCCGCCTCGCCCATCGTGCTCATGTAGACCGCAGCGGTCAGCGCACAGAGCGCCTGATTGGAGCAGATGTTGCTTGAAGCCTTCTCACGGCGGATGTGCTGCTCACGGGCCTGCAGGGTCAAGACATAGGCGGTGTTGCCTTGGTTGTCAAGGGTCTTGCCCACGATTCTTCCGGGCAGCTTTCGCATATGCTTTGAGGTTGCAGCCATAAAGCCGAGGTAGGGCCCGCCGTAGGACAGGGGCATACCCAAGGGCTGCCCTTCGCCCGTTGCAATATCGGCTCCGCACTCGGCGGGCGTTTTCATTATGGCAAGGGCAATCGGGTTACAGCCCATTATGCACAGGGTTCCGTTTGCGTGTGCAATTTCAAACAGCTCGCTGCAATCCTCAAATATGCCGTAGAAGTTCGGCTGCTGAATATAGAGGGCGGACACCGAATCGGAAAGCAGCTTATTTAGGGCTTCGATATCGGTCTTTCCGTCCTTTTCGGGGACAAGGATAAGCTCGTGGTTCGATGCAAAGCAATAGGTCTGCATCGTCTTTAGAACGTCGGGATGGGTGGTTGCCGAGACTAAGGATACGGTGCGCTTGCGGTCACGGCACATGGCAAGGGCTTCGGCTGCGGCGGAGGCGCCGTCATAGACCGAGGCATTGGACACGTCCATGCCGGTAAGCGAGCATATCATCGTCTGATACTCGAATATCGACTGCAAAATCCCTTGGCTCATCTCCGCCTGATAGGGCGTGTAAGCGGTCAAAAACTCCTCCTTTTGGGGAATAGTCTTGACTATGGCGGGGATGTAGTGGTCGTAGGCGCCCGCACCTCGAAGGACGGTTTGAAAGACCCGATTCTTCTGTGCAAGCTGCTGCATCTGCCTCTGCACCTCAAGCTCCGACCTTCCCTGCGGTAGGTTTAGCGGTCGGTTTAGAAGCACCGAGGACGGAACGTCGCGATAGAGGTCCGAATAGGACGACATTCCGAGCTTTTCAAGCATCTCCCTGCGCTGCGAGGGGGTGGATGGGATGTAGCTGCCCATAGATGCTCCTTTACAGCGTGGAAAGATACTCGTCGTATTCTTCCTGCGTCATCAAATCGTCGCCTATAACGGCGTTTTCAATCCTGACAAACCACGCCTCCAAGGCGGACTCGTTGATAAGGGCAGGATTGTCCAAAAGGGCCTCGTTAATCTCCACAACCTCACCGGTGGCGGGGGAGTAGACGTCGGAGACGGCCTTGACCGATTCAACGTCGGCAAAGACTTCACCCGAAACCAGCGAATCGCCCACCAAGGGCAGGTTGACAAAGACGAGGTCGCCCAATTCCTTTTGTGCATATTCGGAAACACCGATGGTTGCGGTTCCGTCGGCTTCGACGGAGACCCATTCATGAGATTTTGCGTAGTACAGCATAAGATTTCCTCCAATTATTTTTTATTTTGTAGTCGGTCTTTTATAAAACGGCAGGGGAATGACGGTGACTGGCACCCGTCTGCCCCGCACGTCCGCTTCGAGTTCCGTTCCGTCGGCGGTGTAGTCTATATCCAAAAGCGCCATGCCAACGGCTTGGTTTACAAAGGGACAGAGCGTGCCCGAGGTCACGTGCCCCACGAGCTTGTCGCCCGAATACACGTCGCAATGCTCCCTGATGATGCCCCTGCCCGTTACCTTCAAGCCCACGCGCTTGCGGCTCACGCCCTTTTTAAGCATGGCATCTCGCCCGTAAAAGTCGCTTCTGTCGGGCTTTACAAAGAAGTCGAGCGAGGCCTCGAGCGGGGTGATATCGTCGAGCAGCTCATGCCCGTATAAGGGCATGGCAGCCTCGAGCCTCAGCGTGTCGCGTGCGCCCAAGCCACAGGGAATAAGCCCCAAGTCCTCGCCGTTTTTCAAAAGAAGATCCCAAATTTCCCCTATATCCTCGGCTGCAGCGTAAATCTCATAGCCCAGCTCGCCCGTGTAACCGGTGCGGGAGATAAGGCAGCGGTGGTTTGCAATTTTCCCCTCGGTTGTGAAGGTGTAGTATTTTTTGGGACGGTTTTTGTCGTCATCGATGGAACGCTTCATAATCTCGATAGAGGCAGGGCCCTGCAAGGCAATCTGACCTACGGAATCGGAGATATCCTCCATCGCGGCGTCGCCCTTTAGGTTCTTTTTAATCCATTCGACGTCCTTGTGGCGGTTCGAGGCGTTGACAACGAGGTAGTAGCATTTTTCGTTTATGCGGTAGACTAAAATATCGTCCACAACGCCGCCCTCGCAGTTGCACATCGGGGTGTACTTGACGCTGCCGTCATACATCTCGGCAACGTCCACGGTGACGAGGGCCTGAACGTTTGCAAAGGCGTCCTCGCCCTTGATTAAAATTTCGCCCATGTGCGAAACATCGAAAAGGCCCGCTTGATTGCGAACCGCAAGATGCTCTTTAACGAGACCCGAGGGGTACTGCACGGGCAAGAGATAGCCTGCAAAAGGCACGATTTTTCCGCCCAAATCCACGTGGCGGGAGTACAACGGGGTAGTCAATTCTTCCATAAAATCCTCCAAAAAATATTTTAAGGCGCACAGAATAAATCTGTTGCGCCTCTGTTGCATCAGCCTGAGAGATTTCCCCCTTCGGCGCACTTGCGTGCTTTCCAGAGCGTCGTCAGAACTCGGTCCTTTTGCCTGAGAGTTTTTTAATTGCCCCTTCGGCGATACCCTTGCGGTATTCTCTCCCTAATTCATCATCCGACCTATTAAGTTCACCCAAATTATAACATCGGGAAAGTTGGCTGTCAACAAAAATACGGTTGCTTTTTTTGCTTGTAAAGATTACAATAAGCGGCATGAAACGCAAGCAGACCGTAAGCAGCTTGATGCTGCTGCTCACAGCCGTAATATGGGGCACCGCCTTTGTGGCGCAGGGTGCCGTGTCCTCCGTGCTCGGCGCCTTTACCTTCAATGCCGTTCGCAGCTTTGTGGGCGCTGCGTTTATGGTTCCGATTTTCTTTTTGTTTACCAAGAAGGGCTCGGAGCAGGCTATGCGCATTGCAAACAGGGAAGGCAGGCTGATAACGGTCAAGGCGGGGGTCATCTGCGGAAGTTTAATGTTTTTGGGCGCCTTCTTTCAACAGTACGGGATAACGAGCTACACGGCGATATACGGAACGACGGCGGTGGGCAAGGCGGGCTTTATCACAACGCTGTACGTCATCCTCGTTCCGATATTCGGGATGATTTTCAAAAAGAAGGTCTCGCTTCAAATCTGGATTTCGGTGCTGATTGCGGTCATAGGGCTGTATCTGCTCTGCGTCAAGGAGGGCTTTTCGGTGGACTTGCCCGACCTGTACGTGCTTGTTTGTGCGGTGGCGTATTCGTTCTACATCCTTGCTGTGGACAGGTACGCAAACCGTGTCAACACCTTCCTGTTTTCTACGATACAGCTTTTCGTCTGCGGGCTAATCTCCGCCGTCTGCATGTTCATATTTGAAACCGTCGTGTGGGCAGACATCCTTTCGATGTGGTTCCCGATAGTATATACCGGAGTATTTTCAAGTGCGATAGCCTTCACGCTCGAGGCGGTGGCACAAAAAAACACGGATCCCGCAATATCCTCGCTGATATTTTGCTTGGAATCCGTATTTGCTGCGCTTGCGGGCTGGCTTATCTTAAACGAAACCATGACGGGCAACGAGGTATTGGGCTGCGGGCTCATGTTCATAGCCGTAGTCCTGTCCCAACTCCCGTTCAACCGACTCAAGAGGGCTAATCGGTAAGCCCCGCCTTTTCAAAAAACTCATAGGGATTTATGTAGCTGTAATCGGGGGCGATTATCGCAATGTGCAGGTGCACGCCGTCGCTGTTGCCGGTCTTGCCCATAAGCCCCACAATATCGCCCTGCTTCACGTAGTCTCCGACCTGTAGGGTTGTCATCTCGGCAAAGTGATAGTAGTGGTACTCGTAGCCGTACTCGTCCTCAATTACAATATAGTAGCCGCAGGTGGGATGCTCCCCGCCCCTATAGACCACGGTGCCGTCGGTCACGGAGAGAATCGGGGTCTTGTACCTTCCGGTTATATCCATGCCCACGTGCTTTCTCGTAGCCTTGGAGCGATTTTGATACCAGCCGTCCTTCATATGGTTGCCCGGAACCGGGTTTGCCACGGTCAGAAGATAGTCCTCGGGGACGGGGTAGGACTCATAGTCCTTTTCCACCCCGTCATCGTCGTACACGGTGTTAAGGTAGGCGAGCGTGAACTTGGCGGTGAGAACCTGACTTTCCGAATCGCTTTCAATTATAACGTCGTAGAGCGGCATGGCTACGGAGAAGGTGCCATCGTCGGTCGTGGTGAGGGAGAGGTGCTTTTCTATCATCTCCTTGGAGTCAAGCCCGTAGGCACGGACAAAGCCCGCAACCTGCTGCCACACAAAGCCGTCAAAGTTGAACGTAGGCTCGCTGACAAGGGCGCTTGCGCTGTCGGCGGCTGCCTGCATTGCGCTTTGAACGGAGGTGTTTATATCGCTTGTCAAGTTCTTAAAATGCTCGGTGTTTTCGACTACGGTTGCATAGAGCGTAAAATCCACCTCGGTAAAGAACGACTCATACTCTTCGTAATTCAGGTTCAAGGCATCCGAAAAGGCCTGCTTGGCGGGCTCCGACCAATTCGGCGTGGGCGTGGGCACCGGCGTTGCGGTGGGCGTACCCGTTGCTGCATCTATAATCAGGGGCTGCGGGGTGGGCGTGGGCTCGGGGGTAGGCGCAGGCGTATCCGCAGCGGGTGCCTCCGTTGCAACTTGGGAGATTTGAGAGCCGTTGCAGCCCGCAAGCACAAATGCAAGTGCGGCGATTAGAACGAAGATAATCAAGCGTTTCATTTCGATTCTCCTTGGGTGTTAAAGATAATTTTTTCGTGCGGGCGCAGGGCAAACAGCAGCAGCATTCCCAAAAGCCCGCAGGAGAGGACTTCGCCGATGCCCACGGTCAGCATAAAGTAGGGGATGCCGCCCGAAAAACCGTAGACATAGCTGAGGATAAACGGAATGATAAGCGTGTTTGCAGCTATAGGCGGCAGCGGCGCAAGCCACTTGTACCGCCTTAGCAAATAGGTTCCAAAGGCTCCGATAAGCGTTGCAAGGCTCCCGAATATCACGTCATAGAGGGCGCAGCCGGAGAGAACGTTGGACAGAAAGCAGCCTATGAACAAGCCCCCAATCGCAGCGGGCGTGAAAAACGGCAGTATCGTCAGCGCCTCCGAAAAGCGCACCTGAATAACGCCGCTTGCAAGCCCAAAGGCGTTGGATAAGAACGTCAAAACGACATATAAGGCGGCTATCACCGCTCCCTGTATAAGAAAGGTCAAATTTCGCCTTGCCATAGCAACATTATACAATATCGTCCAAAAATAGCAAGACCAATTGCGGTCTTTTTGTTTTGCATTTCACATAGAGTACAGCGGGAGGACGAGCAATGATGAGGGCTGATTGGCTGAATGCGCTTTTGGAGCTTTTACCCGATAAGGTGAGCGAGGCGATAGCAAGGGTGGGGGACGGCGAAAACCTGCTTGAAATAAGGCTCAGGCGCAACCTGCCAATCCAGCTCGTCTATCCCGACGGCGACAGGCTGATATACGGCAACGGCGGCAGGGGCATGTTGGGGGAGGAGGACAGCGAACGGCTCCTGCTCAGAATTTGCGAAAACTCGATATACGCATGGACGGATGAGCTGAAAAACGGCTTTGTAACGCTGCAAGGGGGCATCAGGGTGGGCATCTGCGGCAGGGCGGTTCAGGACGACGGGCATATGGAGCGGTTTTCGGAGGTAAGCTCCTTCAATTTCAGGGTGGTCAGGGAGATAAGGGGCTGCGCAAGCGGGCTGCTTCCAAGGCTTACAGATGCGGAGGGCGGACTGCTGTCAACGCTCATAATCTCCCCGCCGGGCGCAGGCAAGACAACGCTGCTTAGGGACCTTGTGCGGCTGATTTCACACGGCAGCGGCACAGCGCCGCAGCGGGTTTCGCTGATAGACGAGCGGTTCGAGCTTGCGGGCTGCGTGCGGGGCATCCCACAGTTCGATGTGGGTCCTCGAACGGACGTTATGAGCGGTATGAGGAAGGCGCAGGCGATGCGGCGGATGACGGCCACGATGAACCCGCAGCTAATAGCCACGGACGAGCTGCAATTCCCCTCCGACATCGAGGCGGTACTTACGGCAAAGTCCTGCGGGATAAGCATCTTGGCCACGGCGCACGGGGCGGACATAGCCGATATAAAAAAGCGCAAGCCTATGGAGCGGCTCTTAAAGGAGAAGGTGTTTTTGCGGGTAGTAAGGCTCAAGGGCACGGGCAGGATAGCGGGCATAACCGATGAGAACGGCAGGGAGGTCGAAGTATGTACAGATACATAGCCATAGCGATAGCTTTTCTGTCCTGCACGCTCTGCGGGCTGCAGAGTGCGTCGAGGCTAAAGCAGAGGGCGGAGAGCTTGAGAAGGCTTCTAACCTCGATAAGGCAGCTTGCAGACGGGGCAATTCTGACCAAAAAGCCGATAGCGGGGCTCATCGAACAGCAGAGGGAGGGCACATACGGCGAGATGTTCGGAGCGTATGCTAAGGGCTTAAAGGAGGGGCTGACTCCTAAAAAGGCTTGGGAGCGGGTGGGCGATTTCGGGCTTTGCAAGGAGGCGGAAGCAGCGGTAGCAGGCTTTTTGTCAGAGCTTGCAACGGCGGAGGGGCGGCAGCTTTCGGAGGCTTCGGACAGGGCATGTCGCACGATAGAGGAGCTTTATGAGGCTGCAAGCGAGGAGAGCTGCAAAAAGGGGCGGGTGTACCGCGCGGTCGGAGTTTTAAGCGGGGCTGCGATTGCGATATTGCTTATTTAGGAGAGGCTATGGACGTCACAATGCTGTTCAAAATAGCAGGGCTGGGAATCCTTGCATCGATAATCGCAACGCTTCTAAAGCAGAACGGGCGGGAGGAGTTGGCTACGATTGCCGTGATAATGGGCTTGGTCACGGGCACGCTCATGATGCTTTCCATGGTGACGGAGCTTTTGGACACCGTAAGATCGGTGTTTTCACTATATTGAGGTGGGCGCATGAAGGCAGTTTCGCTTTTGACGATAGCCCTGATAGGAACCGTTTTGACCGTGTTTTTGCAGGGCGAGCGGAGGGAGTACGGCGCTATCTCTGCGATAGTCACGGGCGGCATACTCTTGATAATGATAGCCGACGAGCTTACGGGCCTGTTCGACGCCGTAAGGCTCATCATGGAAAAGTACGGCATAGCTACGGAGTACCTTTCGATTATGCTAAAGACCGTGGGCATAGCCTATCTGTGCCACTTTGGGATGACGCTTTGCAAGGATGCGGGGCAGAGCGCAATCGCCGCAAAGCTCGAGATTGGCGGCAGGATATTAATCATGACCTGTGCGCTCCCCGCCGTGTTGGGGCTTATAGAGGCGGGCGGGGAATTGCTTTCAAGGCTGGGCTCATGAGGGCGGTTTTGTTGGCGGCGCTGCTGCTCGTTCTTTTCGTGCCGAGCGGCACGGCCCATGCCGTAGGGGAGGAGGAGGATATCACGGTAGAGGAGGGAGTATCGGAGATTATGGAGCAGGTGGACGTTTCGGACTGGGACGAGTGGTTTTTTCAGCAGCCCGAGCAGATAAGGGAGCTGTGGGACGGGGTACCGCCCTCCGCCTACCTCGATTCGCTCGTTTGGGAGGGAGATAAGGCTGCCTTTGAAACGGATGGGCTGCTAAATGCGCTCACCGGCTCGCTCTATTCGCTCTTGCCCTCGGCGTTGCTGCTGCTGTCGGCGTATGTGGGCTTTGCAATCTTCGGCGGCATAACCAAGGGGCTTGAGGGCAGCAGCAGCCTGTTTTCAACGACGCAGACCGTGTTCTGTGCGGCGGTGGGCTGCTTTTGTACGGCGCAGCTTTGGACGCTCATCGAGGAGTGCAAGGGCACGCTCTTGGGGCTTAGCTCGCTTATCGAGGTGCTGATGCCAACGCTCTTGGCGCTGCTGTTGCTCTTTGGCGCAGGCGGGAGTGCAGCGGTCATGCAACCGGCGTCGGCGCTGCTCTCGGGCTCGATAATCGGAATCATCGTAAAGGCGGTAATGCCGCTTGCAATGATAGGCGGGATAGTGGGGATAATGGATATGCTGTTTGGCAAGGAGCGGTTTGCGGGCTTTGGAAAGCTGATAAACAGGCTCTGCAAGTGGGCGGTAACGGGCTGCTCGGCGCTGTATCTGATATTCACAACGGTTCGGGGGATGGCGGCAAACGCCTCGGACAGCGTGCTGTTAAAGACCGGCAAGTTTGCGGCAAGCTCATTGCCCTTTGTGGGCAGGCTCGTTGCGGACTCCATGGATACGGCATACGGCTGCATGGTGCTGGTAAAAAATGCAGTCGGCATAACGGGGATAATGCTGGGGCTGTATTGGGTCATAAGACCCCTGCTTTTGCTTGCGGTGAACATCTTGGTGCTGAGGCTGTCCGCAGCGCTCTGCGCCCCGATAATGGACGGCGCATACCCAAAAACGCTCTCGGTGATAGCCGATATGCTCTCGGTGCTGCTCGGCTCCATAGTTGCGGCAATGATGATGTTCATAGTAACGGTAGGACTTGTAAGCGGACTCGGAGGCGGCACATGAAGTTGGTGATAAACATTTCCCTCATCATAGTCACGATGAGCGTTGCGGTGGGCATCCTTGGTAAGCTCCTGCCCGACGGCGGCATTTCAAACACGGCGAAGGTCTGCTTGGGCTTTGTGCATCTTGCGGCAATCGTCAGCAACATTGCGGTTCTAATAAACGATTGGGGGGTATAAATTGCAGAAGGAATCTACTTTGAAAAAGGGCTGGGAAGCGTTTTTGAAAAGGATGAAGGCCGACAAGCGGTTTTCGCTTTGGGTGTACGGCGGGGCGGTGGCGTTTGCGCTTGCGCTCTACTTTCTCGGCGGAAGCATAAGCTGCCAAGGGGAGGAGCCGGACGGTGAAAAGACAGCCGAAAGCACGGCACAGATCTATGCAAACGATGAGCTTGAAAAGAGGCTTATCGAGGTTCTGTCACAGATTCGAGGAGCGGGCAAGGTGGAGGTGATGGTGACCTATCAAACGAGGGGCGAGATAGTTACCGCAACGATAAACCAGACCGATGAGAGCGTTTCGGAGTCGGAGACCTCGGCAGGAATAACCCGCAACGAGGATAGGCGGGTGGTAACGGAGGTTGCAACCGTGACAAATTCGGGCGGCACCGAGCCCATCATCCTCTCGGAGTTAGAGCCCGTGGTGCGGGGCGTGATAGTCGTAGCCGAGGGCGCAGCCGATCCCGCTGTCAGGATGGACTTGCAAAGGGCGGTAGCTGCGGTGACCGGAGTACCTTTGGGCAGTATTGAGGTATTTGAAATGACATGGGGATCATAGAATATAGAAAAATCAGGAGGATAAGTGAATGAAACGAATCTCATTTGAAGGAGTCAAGAAGGTAATGAACAAGAGGGTGCTGACTATGGCGGGAGTGTGCCTGCTCTTGGTCGGGGCGATTATCGCAAACGTGGTCATATCCAACAACAAGGAGAAGGAGGCTACGGAAGTAAGCGCGGGCGAGACGAACGAGCCGCAGCAGGTTTCAAGCGGAGGGAGCGAGAACTTTTTTGAGGCTTACAGGCTGGAGCGGGACAGCGTTCGCACGCAGGAGCTTGCCTACCTCGATGCGATAGTAGCTCAGGGTGCGGACGATGAAACGCTCTCGGATGCCCAGCAGCAGAAGCTGACGCTGATTGAAAACATGGAGACCGAGCTTACGGTAGAGGGACTTTTGAAGGCGAAGGGCTTTTCCGATGCGATAGTGTCCCTCCATGCGGGCAGCGTAAACGTGATAGTGGGCGCCGAGACGCTTTCGGATGAGGAGGTAGCCCAGATATTGGATATAGTGCTTCGGGAGACGGGACAAAAGGCTGAAAACGTCAGCGTTTTGACCTCCGAAAGCGCAGGCTGAGCCAAGGGGGCGGGACGCTTGGCAAGGGGCACACAGGGGCTTGCCATGGCACGAGGATGTGTGATATACTTCCATTTAAGAAATGAGAGTTTGGGGGTTATCCATGAAGATTTTGAAAATTGCCCTGTGCCTACTGTTGATTGTTTCGCTTGTGGGCTGCAAAGAAACCGACAGGCAGGCGGCAGAAGCCTCGCCGTCGCCCGTTGAGACGGCGGCACCTACCGCAAGCCTCACGCCCACGCCCGAGCCGACGCTTTCGCCCGAACAGCTTTTGGAGCAGCGGCTTGCAGAGCTTGAGCAGGGCTTTGAGGACAGCCGCAACGAGCTTGCGGCAGGGGCATGGTACACCGCAGAAGGCGGAGAAACCCCTTCGTTTTGGGGCGATTCGCTGTACTCTACGGCCGCTGCGCCCGTTCAGGCGGAGGCCGTGTACGGCGGGCTTTTCAGCTTTGGCTACATAAACGACGGAAAGGTCAGCATGATAGGCAGCGGCCTTGGCAGCCGTGAGCAAATCGAGGCGGAGACCGACGTTGCGGGGCTTGCCATAGGCGCAAACCACCTCTTGCTCATGCACGGGGACGGCACGGTCACGGGCTATGGCAACCTTACCTTTGGAAAATGCGACACGCAGGACTGGGCGGGCATCGTCGAGGTCGAGGCAGGCGTGTGGCACAGCGTGGGCAGAACCCATAACATGCACGCCGTAGCCGTCGGCAGCAACGATTACGGCCAGTGCGAGGTTGACGGGTGGAGTGCGCTTATCGATATTGCGGCAGGGCTGCATCACACGGTGGGCTTGAGATATAACGGAACCGTCGTAGCAGTAGGCGATAACAGCTACGGCCAGTGCGAGGTCGAGGAGTGGACGGATATAATCGCCGTCTACTGCGGAGCCAACTACACCGTGGGGCTTAAAAGCGATTACACGCTGATAGCCTGCGGCGACAATGCCAACGGCCAGTGCGAGGTAGGCGGCTTTACCGACGTAATCGCCGCAGCCTGCGGAGCGTGGCACACGGTCGTCAAGACTGCGGACGGCGAGCTTCACTATGTGGGAGCCAATACCAACGGTCAGTTCGGCGCCGAGGCGGAGCTTGTGAGCGCGGGCGAGTACATATACGGCACCGAGACCGAGGCAGGCCCGTGGTTCTACCTCTCCCAAGTAGGAGGCATAGCGATATGCTACGACACCACCCTTGAAAAGTCCCCCCTGAGGGCGGACTTGTTCTGCACCTACGGGCATTTGCCCTACGGAGCGTTTGCGGCTCAGGATTTTACAATGAAAACGACGGCCCTGCCCGCCAAGATTGCAAGGCAAAACGATGCCGTCTTTGCCCAGACCGGCGATTACATCGGGCATAGGGGCAACCGCAAGGGCGTAATGATAAGGCAGGGGCAGCTGCTCTACGATGAGAACAAGACCTCCACGATGGCATTCTTCCCCGACGGCACGATGCGGGTGTTCTTCCAAGAGGAGGCGATAACCGCAGAGGAGCTCTTGGCTGAGGGCGTTTCGGACAGCTTTTCGTTCTGGCCCGTACTCATAAAGGACGGCGCATTCACGGACAACCTCATGGAATACTCGGAGTACCGCCCCACATCGAGAAGTGCGATAGGCATGGCGGAGCCCTACCACTTCATCTCCGTCGTAACGCATTGTCAGTACGGGATGACCTATATCGACCTTGCCCAGCAGTTTTTGGACTACGGCTGCACGGTGGCTTACAACCTTGACGGCGGCAACTCCACCTCCATGGTGTTCATGGGCGAATCGATAAGCCGAGTTCGCTATAATTATAACGAGATGATAGGGCAGCGTTCGGTCTCGGATGTGCTTATGTTCTGCACGAGCGAGGCGGTTCCCGACGAGAACGACCCCTATTTGCAAGAACCCGTAGTCAACGCCCCGAGGTAGTTTCGTGACGGGACTGCTGTTGGGCGGAGCAAAATGCGATGAGAGCATATGGGATAGCCTTATCCCCCTGCTTTCACCCGCACGGATTGAAATATTAAGCTATCCACACGATATTTTGAAGGCGGCAGACAGCCTTGACGGGCTTGCCGCCTTGCTCTATCCGAGGGTGGGCAAAGGGAGCGTTGACTTTATCATAGGGCACAGCATGGGCGGCTTTTTGGCGTTGCGCCTTTTGAAGATGGGACTAAGCGCAAAAAGCCTTATCCTGATTGAGAGCAACCCCGTTCCCGCAGGCAAGCCGTTTCGCAACCTGCTGTACGACGACAGCCTGAGCTCTAAGGTTCTGCCAATGCTTGAAAAGGAAGCCCCGTTCTATTCCGAAAAGCTGCTAAACAGCCTCAAGGACGGCTTCGACGACTGCGACCTTATAAGGGCGTTCGGGGGCAGGCTCTGTATGCTCTACGGCGATAGGGGCAGGGACGACAAGGCCGAACTTCAAAAAGAACTGAACCTGCCCCCCGACATAAAAACCCGCGCAACCATAGCCTTCATCCCCCAAAGCTGCCACCTCCCAATGCTCGAAAACCCCGAAGCAACGGCGAAAACGATTCAAAAATATACAATATAAATTCCGAATTCCGAATTCCCTAAAACATCGGTACAACCGAGCCGTCATAGTTGGCTTCGATGTATTCGCGCACCTCGGCGGACTGCAAGGCCTCAACGAGGGCTAAGAGGGCGGGGTCGTCTTCGTTGCCCTCCAAGCAGCAGAGGACGTTTGCATAGGTTGTTGCCGCCAAGGAATCCGAGCTTTCGATTGCGAGCGCATCGCTCTTTGCCGACAGCCCCGCCTGAAGTGCATAGTTGCCGTTGATGATGGCAAAGTCCACGTCGGCAAGGGATCTTGCAAGCTGCGCCGCCTCAATTTCGATTATATCGAGGTTGTAGGGGTTTTCTGCAATGTCCAATTTGGTTGCCAAAAAGCCCGCATCCTCGTTGAGCTTAATCCAGCCGAGCTGTTCCAAGAGCATCAGGGCACGGGCCTCGTTGGTTCCGTCGTTCGGAATCGCAACCGTGGAGCCGTCACTAACTTCGTCGAGGGAGGACAGCTTGCCCGCATAGATGCCAAACGGCTCGTAGTGTATCGAGGCTATGGAAACGATGTGCGTACCGTTGTTTGCGTTAAAGTCGTCAAGGTAGGGCTGATGCTGAAAGAAGTTTGCATCGAGTTCCCCGCTCTCAACGGCAAGGTTTGGCTGAACGTAGTCGGTAAATTCGACTATCTCGAGCGAATAGCCCTTTTCCAAGAGCCTAACCTCCGCAACCTTCAATATCTCCGCATGGGGGGTGACGGATGCGCCGACCCGAATCGTCTTATCGTCTGCAGTGTTGCAGGCAAGGGTTACGCCTGCAAGCAGAAGCAGGCAGAGTGCCAAGGCCAAGATGTTTTTGATTTTCATGTTATTTTCCTCCTAAGTGTTCCTTTTTCTTTTATCTATACGGTTGACAAGGCGCAGGCCCGCCTCCTGTATAATCTGAACTATGACGACGAGCAGGGCAACGGTTATCAGCATCGTCTCCGTGTCGTAGCGGTGGTAGCCGTAGTTTATGGCTATCGTGCCCAAGCCCCCGCCGCCTACAAAGCCCGCCATCGTAGAGTAGCCGAGTATGGTCACGGCTGCAATTGCGCTGCCAAGCAGAAGCTGCGGCTTGGCTTCGGGGATAAGAACCTTGCATATAATCTGAAAATTGCTTGCGCCCATAGAGCGTGCAGCCTCCACAACACCCGAGTCCACCTCCTTTAGGGAGCTTTCGACCATGCGGGCTACAAAGGGTGCGCTGCCTATCACAAGCGGCACTATCGTGGCGGTCGAGCCCAAGGAGGTGCCCACGATGAAGCGGGTGAAGGGTATCAGCGCAACGAGCAGGATTACAAACGGAATCGAGCGTAAGATGTTTATCACAAAGCCCAGCACGACGTTCAAAAGCCTATGCGGCATGAGCCCGTTGCGCCCCGTTACGGTAAGCAGCACGCCGAGCGGCAGCCCTATAAGGTAGGCGAGGACGGTGGAGACGCCCACCATGTACAGCGTCTGCAAAAGACCCTCAAAGAACAGTGAAAAACTCATACGGCAACCTCCTCAATGAAATGAATCTCGTTTTGAACAAGGTAGTTTTTGGCGGCGGCCTGCGCCTGCGGGTCATCGGGGAGCTGCAAAAGCAGCTGCCCAAAGGTGCGCCCCTCAATCTGCTTGGTGTCGGCAAAGAGGATGTTGACCGGTGCGCCGCAGCACAGCACCATCTCGGAGACTATGGGACGCTCCGTCTGCGTGCCGTCAAAGACGAGGCGAACGCAGGAATTTGAAAGCGGGGCGGACAGGGGATTGGCAGCGGGCAGGATTAGCTCACGGGCGGCTGCGGTCTTGGGCTGCTTAAAAAGCTCCGCCACGGCGCCCTCTTCGGCAATGCGGCTCTCGTGGATTATTGCAACCCTGCCGCAGACGGTTTCGATGACCCGCATCTCATGCGTGATTATCACTATCGTGATGTTGAACCTGCGGTTGATGGACTGCAACAGGTCGAGGATTTGGCGGGTCGTCCGCTGGTCGAGGGCGCTCGTCGCCTCATCGCAGAGCAGCACCTGCGGATTGGTAGCAAGGGCTCGGGCTATCGCCACCCGCTGCTGCTGCCCGCCCGAAAGCAGGGCAGGGTAGGCGTTTTCCTTGTCCGAAAGCCCCACAAGCTCCAAAAGCTCCCTTGCCCTTGCGTTCGCACTTTCTCTACTTATGCCCTCAAGCTCTAAAGGGAAGCGCACATTTTTAAGCACGGTTCGCTGCGAGAGCAGGTTGAACTGCTGAAATATCATGCCCATCTTGCGCCTTGCCCTTTGAAGCTCGGAAGGACTTAAGAGCGCAAGGTCCTGCCCGTCAACTACGATTCTCCCACCGTCGGGCTTTTCAAGGCGGTTGATGCAGCGAATCAGCGTGGACTTGCCCGCCCCCGACAGCCCGATAACGCCAAAGATTTCACCCCTGCCTATGGAGAGGCTCACCCCGTCCAAAACCGTGAGACTGCCAAAGCTCTTTTTCAAATTTTCAATCTTAATAATCTCGTCCATAGTTCCTCCAAAATAAAAATTGCGGGCGTACGGCCCGCTTTTGTAGGTAAATAAAAACGAGCCCGACGGCCCGCGAAAATTCAGCTCAGTATGCCGTCAAGAAAAGGAGACAACGCCGCACATCATCATGGCAGCGTAACGGCACATCAGCATAGCGTTTACAAAAATCATGGCGGCTCCTTTCCTCGATAGTTATTGTGGCATAGTATATTATATTGCTCTGCGCTTGTCAAGCCCTTTTTTATCAAGCGGGCGGGGCCTGCCTTGACGCTTTTGCCTCTGCCGTGGTATGATGCAAAAAAGACAGGGAATGGAGAGTTTTATGACGAATCCGATAAACCTTTACATCATATCCCGAATGAGGGAGGAGGCCTCCTTCAACCGTGTGGAGCGTCACGCCTCGGGCAAGGGCGCAAGCTCAAAAACGAAGGTGCATGAGATAGAGTCCCTTAAAAGACTGACCGATAAGCTGGTTTGCGAACACGGACTTGAAGCGACCGAGCTCGACGGCTTTTTCTTGGGCTATAACATCCCGCAGATAGGCAAGGAGTTTGACCTTTTGAAGTTCAACGAGCGCAAATGCCTGAACATCGAATACAAAAGCCAAGCCGTGCCCATGGAGCAGGTTCGGCGGCAGCTGTTAAAAAACCGCCACTACCTTGCGCACCTCGGAAAGCAGACGGCGCATTACACGGTAATTACAAGCGACTTTACCTGCTACCACTTGGACGGCTCGGGGGAACCCGTTGAGGTTCCGTTTTTTGAGATTGCAGGCGCAATACGGGATATGTCGGGCGATTACCTGTCCAACATCGACTCCATGTTTCGCATATCAAACTTTCTCGTCTCGCCTTTGAATACGCCCGACAAATTCATAAGGGGCGAGTATTTTTTAACGCAGGCGCAGGACACCGTAAAGGCTACCGTGATTAAAAAGATATCCGAGGGCGAAACCAAGTTCTACGCCATCACGGGCAAGCCCGGGACGGGCAAAACGCTCCTACTGTACGATATTGCCAAAAACCTTGCGCTGCACTCACCCGTGCTGATAATACACTGCGGAAGGCTATTAGAGGGGCAGAGAAGGCTAAACGCCAGCATCGAAAACCTTACGATTGCCGAGGTTAGGAGCGTAGAATGCGGGGAGGCCCTCGATGATTTTAGGTACATCCTGATAGACGAGGCGCAGCGCATCCATAAAGAGCAGCTCGATTGCATCTGTAAGCATATCGAAAACGGAAAGCAGACGGGCATATTCTCCTTCGACCCCGATCAGGTGCTGTCCAAGGCGGAGGAGAGCGGAAATATAGCCGATAGGATATTCTCCCTCGAGGGCATATCGGAGCACAGGCTTTCAGAGAAGGTCAGAACTAATAAGGAGCTGTCCTCCTTCATCGATTACGTCCTAAACCTCAATAAAAAACCCACCGAAAAGATGGACTACCCCAACGTATCCCTCTCTTACGCAAACACGGTGGAGGAGGCGAAGAATATCCTTGAATACATGCGCAAAAAGGGCTATGTCTTTATAAACTTTTCAAAGGGAAACACCGACCTTTGTCCCTACTTCGGGTACGGGGAGGACTTTGACGCCCATCACGTGATTGGGCAGGAATATGACAAGATTATGCTCCTGCTCGACGGCTCGTTCTACTACGATGAGGAGGGGAAGCTGAGGGGAAAAACGCAGCCGAATACGGACTATCTCTATGAAAAGCTGCTCTATCAGGGCATTACTCGGGTCAGGGAAAAACTCTCGCTCGTTATAGTGGAAAACGAAAGCCTGTTTGTCGATATCAGCAAGATATTCGATTATTGGGACTGTATAAAGGTCTAAATCGGGAGTTAATCTTCCCTTTTTAGCAGTATCGCACGGACGGGCGACGCCTCTGCAGTGGCGATTTTTAGCGGCAGGGCGATTAGAACATAGTCCCCGAAAGGCACCTTGTCGAGGTCTAAGTTTTCAAGTATGGCAATGCCCCTATCGAACAAACTTTTATGTATCTCCGCCTCGGAATCGAGGTCAAGCTTTGCAAGGCTCAATAGGTTTGTGCCCACGAGCTTGCAGGAGAGGGCCTTGGCTTCGGCGGGCGTAAGTCTGCAATCTTTTAGAAGCAGCCGCTCCGCCTTTGTCATGGGATTGTCCGTTACCGTGCAGCTTCCGATAAAGGGCGAAAGGTCGATATTTGCGGCGTCCGCACCGCTCTCGTTTAGGTGCAGCGGGGTATCCATGTGGGTTCCCGCATGAAGGCAGCAGCTGAGATACTGTGTCAAAAAGCCGCCCGCCTCGCTGCGCTCAAATTCACGGTGCAGAGACGGCGGGGTGTCTCCAAGATAGACGGGAGCCGAAAAAAGCTCCCGTGAAATGTCTATTATCCTATATCGTGATGTCATAAGCAACCTTGTACATATAGGCGTCCAACTGCTTGGTCATGCTCATAGCCTCATCTATCGGAACGGCAACGATGCGGGAATCTCGGTAGCAGACTATGCCGTTGCGCTTGCCATTTATCAGCTGCTCCACGGCAAAGTGCCCCATGCGCGACGCCATAACACGGTCACGGGTGGAGGGACTGCCGCCCCGCTGGATGTAGCCCAAGATTGAAACACGGGCCTCAAGTCCGGTTTCATCGGTTATGCGGCGGGATATCTCATCGCACTTGCCCACGCCCTCGGCAACGATGATAAGGTGGTGGTTCTTGCCCCGCATCCTGCCCTCTCGAATCTGCTCAATCACATTGCGGTCAAAGTCGAACGGAAATTCGGGGATGATTATGGAGGTAGCTCCAACAGCAAGGCCTACGTAGACCGCAAGATGCCCTGCGTGCCTGCCCATAACCTCGACTACCGAAACCCGCTCATGCGACTGCATCGTGTCGGAGAGCTTATCTATCGCAAGCATGGCGGTGTTGGCGGCGGTATCAAAGCCTATCGTGTAGTGGCTGCAGCCTATATCGTTGTCTATCGTGGCAGGGATGCCCATGACGTTAACGCCCTTGTCGGCAAGGGTCTTGGCGCCCCTAAAGGTTCCGTCGCCGCCTATGCAGACAATTCCGTCAATGCCCATGTACTTTACGGTCTGAACGGCACGGTTCAACCCGTCGGGGGTCATAAAGTCCTCGCTCCTTGCGGTGTAGAGTATCGTGCCGCCCCTGTCGGTAATGCCGTTGACACTGTGCGCATCCATCTCGACGGTGTCGGCATGGATAAGCCCCTGATAGCCCCTGCGAATGCCTATGGGGGTGACGTCGTTTTTAATGCAGGTGCGGACGCAGGCACGAATCGCTGCATTCATGCCGGGGGCGTCGCCGCCGCTGGTGAGTATTCCTATCCTACGGAGTTTCGGTTGTTCCATTGGACTTTGTCTCCTTTTCTTCGTTTGCCTTTGCGCTCTGCCTCTTTTTCTTGGGGAGCGGAACGCCCAAAAGGTCGGCGTAGAGCCTTACATATGCCTTTGCAGAAGCCTTCCACGAGAAGTCACAGGACATGGCACGCTTCATGAGCCGCTTCCACATATCGTTGTCATCGTAGTAGTAGCCCACGGCGGTCTCGATAGTTCTCAACATCTCGTGGGCGTTGTAGTTTGAAAAGCTGAACCCGTTGCCCTCGTCGGTGTAGCGGTTATAGGCCTGAATGCTGTCCTTGAGCCCACCGGTTTCACGCACTATCGGAATGGTTCCGTAGCGCAGGGATATCATTTGGCTGAGGCCGCAGGGCTCGAACTGCGAGGGCATCAAGAACATATCGCTGCCCGCATAGATTCGGTGTGCCAGCCCCTCGTTCAATTCGATTCGAGTGGCAACCTTGCCGGGGTAGCGGTTCTGTGCGCTGCACAAAAGCGCCTCAAAGTTGGCATCGCCCTTGCCCAAAAACACGAGCTGCACGTCCATGCGAAGGATATCGTCTAAGACGCAGGCGATGAGGTCAAGCCCCTTTTGCGAAGTGAGCCTTGAAATCATCGATATCACGGGCACGCCGTCGCGAACGGCAAGCCCCAATTCCTCCTGAAGCTGCTTTTTTAATATGTGCTTGTTGGCGGGGTTGGCCTTGGTAAAGTGCGGGTTTATAAAGCGGTCGTCGGCGGGGTTGTAGACCTTGGTATCGATGCCGTTCAGTATTCCACAAAGTACGTTTTGGCGGTGGCGCAAGAGCCCGTCGAGGTGTTCTCCAAAGTATTCGGTGCGAATCTCCTCGGCGTAGTTCGGGCTCACCGTGGTCACACGGTCGGAGAACACGATGCCGCCCTTCATAAAGGACATAAGCCCGTAGAACTCAATGTTCTCGGGGGAGAAGTAGCCGCTGTTGAGCCCCAATACTCGGTTCATGCGCTCAAAGCTGAATAGCCCCTGAAAGCGCAGGTTGTGAATAGTAAACACGGCACGCACGGCACGGTAACGCTCGTCTATTCCGTATTGGGCACGGAGCAGGCAGGGGATAAGTCCGGTCTGCCAGTCGTTGCAGTGAATGACATCGGGGAAGAAGTCAATCTTTTGCAGGGTCTCCAAGACTGCACGGCAGAAGAAGGCAAAGCGGTAGCCCTCCTGCTCATCGCCGGTGTAGACCTGCTCCCCGCCGAACATTGCGAGGTTGTCGATAAAGTAGTAGGTAACGCCGTTGTCGGTGAGCGTTTCAACGCCACAGTAGACCTGCTGATTGCCCATCAAAACGTTAAAGTGGCAGACGTGGGTCAGCTGCTGCTGCCAAAAGCCGTCCATGATGCGGTACTTGGGCAGGATTACACGGGCGTCAACGCCCTCCTTGGCAAGTGCAATCGGCAGCGAGCCTATAACATCGGCAAGCCCGCCGGTTTTAATGAAGGGTACGCATTCGCTTGCGGCGAACAGAATTTTCATAAGTCACCTCCTAAACGGTTTGATTCTTACGCAGCACTATCGGGAAGTTGTCATAGCCTATGAGGTTGCGCTTTTCTCTTATGGTCACGCCCTTGTCCAAAATCACGTGGTCGAGCATTGCGTTTTTGGATATCGTCGAGCCCTGCATGATGATGCTGTTGCGAACGACAGCGCCGGCTTCAACGGTAACGCCTCGGAAGAGGATGCAGTTTTCAACGGTTCCGTCGATGTAGCAGCCGTCGGCAAGGACGGTGTTTTTGACTTGGGCGTTCTTGCCGTACTTTGCGGGAACCTCGTCCTTGACCTTGGTGTAGATGGGATGCTCCATATTGTAGAGCTCACCCGCCTCACGGGCGTTCAAAAGCTGCATACTGTGCTTGAAATAGGTGTTTATCGAATCCAAGCGGGCGACAAAGCCGTCGTAGCGATAGCCGCAAATCTTCAGCGTGCCGCACTTTTTGAGGATGATATCCCGCAAAAAGTCGGTCTGGCCCCGAGAATAGGCTTCCTCGACAAGATATTCCAAGAGCGCCTTTTCCATAACCATAACGTCGCAGAAGCGAAGATTGCTCTTGGGACGGTAGGGATCGAGCTCCATATCGATAACCCTGCCACTGTCGTTAAAGCGCAGCCGCAAATCGATGTTCTGGTCCTCAATGTTAAAGCTGTCGTCCTCGTTGTACATCATCGTGATGTCCGCAGCGGATTCGGCGTGCTTTCGCAGCATATCGTCGAAGGTCATGTTAAAGATAGTATGGCTGCCCGAGAGGATAACATACTTTTCGGTGCAGCGGCGCACGTAGCCCAAGCAGGATCTTATGGCATCTATCGAGCCGCGGTAGACGCCGACGTTGTCCTTGGTCATAAACGGGGGCAGGATGAACAGGCCGTCGCGCTTGCGGGAGAGGTTCCACTCCTTGCCGCTGCCAAGGTGGTCCATCAGCGAATGGTAGTTCTTTTGCATTATCATGCCCACCGAGGTGACGCCCGTATTTACGAGGTTTGAGAGTATGAAATCTATGCAGCGGTTGCGCCCGCCGAACGGAAGGGCTGCAACGGAGCGGGAGAGGGTGAGGTCCTTGAGCCTCGGATTGTTCTCACCGGTGTATATCAAGCCGAACGCATTGTTAATCATAGCGATGCCTCCTTCTTTCTGTTCTCGATGGTTTTCTGATTGACTACCGCCCCCACGGGGATGCGGGTGTTGGGCGGCAGGGATACGTCGTTGCCTATCAGGGTTATGTCGCCGGTGAGGGTATTGTCCACCTGTTCGCCCTCCTCAAGCGGGGCGCCTATTATGCAGTTGTCGCCGATGTGAACGTTCTCACCGATTATCGCCTTGTGCAGCGAGCAGTTCTTGCCTATCATCGAGCGGGGGAAGACTATGGAGTCCTCGACAAAGGAGCCGCTGTCCACCTCTGCGCCGTAGAACAGCACCGAGTGTTCAACGCTGCCCCGAACGACGCAGCCCTCGGTTACGAGGCTGTTGGAGACACGGGCGTCAAAGCCCACATAGTGCGGCGGCATTATCGGGTTTTTCGTGTAGATGCGCCATGCGGGGTCGTTCAACTCCAAGATTGGCGGCTGCCCCAACAGGTCCATGTTCGCTTCCCAAAGGCTTGAGAGCGTTCCCACGTCCTTCCAGTAGCCGTCAAACGGATAGGCTATCATCGTTTCGCCGCCGTTTAGCATGGCGGGGATGATGTTCTTGCCAAAATCGTTCTCGGAGGTGGGGTCGTTGTCGTCCCGCTCCATGTATTCCTTTAACAGCTTCCAGTTAAAGATGTATATGCCCATAGAGGCGTTGTTACTCTTGGGATTTTTGGGCTTTTCCTCAAAGGAGACTATGCGGTCATACTCGTCGGTGTTCATGATGCCAAAGCGGTGCGCCTCCTCCATAGGAACCTTGATAACCGCAATCGTTGCTGCGGCGTTCTTCTTGCGGTGCTGCAAAAGCATCTCGGCGTAGTTCATCTTGTAGATGTGGTCGCCCGACAGGATTAGAACGTAGTCGGGGTTGTACTGGTCGACAAACTCACGGTTCTGCCATATGGCGTTGGCGGTGCCGCTGTACCACTGCCCAAGTTTTTCGGTCATGTAGGGGGGTAGAACGAACACGCCGCCGTTGTTGCGGTCGAGGTCCCAGTGCTGCCCCGTGCCAAGGTAGGAGTTTAGGGCGAGGGGGCGATACTGTGTCAAGACTCCCACGGTGTCGATGTCGGAGTTGACGCAGTTGGACAGCGGGAAATCGATAATTCGATATTTCCCACCGAAGGCTACGGCAGGCTTTGCCATGTTTGAGGTTAAAATCCCCAGTCTGCTTCCCTGCCCGCCTGCAAGGAGCATGGCAACGATTTTCTTCTTCATTTCGTCTTTCCTTTCTCGGTAAATTTTAGTATTAGAGCCCCGTAAGGTGCGAGCTTTAGGCGGATGCGGAACGGGAACTGCCCCCATGCCTCATCCACGGTCTCTATCGCACCGTTTTCATACTGCCCCGTACCGCCGTAGCAATAGGGATCGGTTGAGAATATTTCCTCGTACACGCCCTGTTTGCGGCTGCCCATGCAGTAATCGTCCCACGGAACCGGCGTGAAATTAAAGGCACAAAGGTAGGTGTTGCCCTTTCTGTCCTTGCGCAAAAAGGAGGCTATGGAATGAATCGAATCATCGACGGCTATCCACTGAAAGCCGTTCCAGTCGTCGTCATTCTCATAGAGGGCGGGGGTGGTCTTGTAGAGCTTGTTGAGCGCCCTTACAAAACGCTGCATCTCAACATGCTTGGGATAGTCGAGCAAAAGCCAGTCCAAGGAATCGTCAAACCGCCATTCTATGAACTGTCCGAACTCCATGCCCATAAAGGTCAGCTTCTTGCCCGGATGCGTCATCTGATAGAGGTAGAGCAGGCGGAGCTGCGCAAACTTCTGCCAGTAGTCGCCGGGCATCTTGTTGAGCATGGAGAGCTTGCCGTGAACTACCTCGTCATGCGAAAACGGCAGGATGTACCGCTCGGAGAAGGCGTACATCAGCGAGAAGGTCAGCTTTTCGTGGTGCCACTTGCGGAAGAGCGAGTCCATCTGCATGTAGGAGAGCATATCGTTCATCCAGCCCATGTTCCACTTAAAGTCAAAGCCCAAGCTGTCCTTGCCGTGCTTGCTCGTAACCATGGGGAAGGCGGTGCTTTCCTCTGCAATGAGCAGCTTGCCGCCGTGGAGCTTGTCTATGGCTGTTGCGAGCTTTTTGAACATCTCTATCGCAGCGAGGTTTTCCTTGCCTCCGTTTTTGTTGGGCAGCCATTCTCCGTCCTGCCTGCCGTAGTCGAGGTAGAGCATACAGCTCACCGCATCGACCCTAAGCCCGTCAAAGTGAAACTCCTTGAGCCAGTATATCGCATTGGAGATTAAAAAGCTTTGCACCTGCGGCTTTTCATAGTCGAACAGCAGCGTGCCCCATTGCTTCATGTCGCTGCGCCTCGGGTCGGCGTGCTCGTAGAGGGCGGAGCCGTCAAAGCGGGCAAGCCCGTACCCGTCTCGGGTGAAGTGGGCGGGCACCCAGTCCATGATAACGCCAATGCCCTTTTCGTGGGCTCGGTTTATAAAGTACTTCAAATCGTCGGGGCTGCCGTAGCGGGAGGTTGCGGCATAGTAGCCGGTCACCTGATAGCCCCAGCTCGGGTCAAAGGGATAGGCCATGAGCGGCATGACCTCTATGTGCGTGTAGCCCATATCGACAACGTAGTCGATGAGCGAGTGCGCAAGCTCTCGGTAGCTCTGATTCGCCCGCCACGAGCCCAAGTGAACCTCATAGATGTTCATCGGCTTGTTGTAGGGCTTTTTGTGCTTTTTCAGGTAGGTGCCGTCCGTCCACGGAAAGTCCGAGCTTGAGTATATCTTCGAGGCGGTTCCGTGAGGTTCGGCGCAAAAGGCGTAGGGGTCCGCCTTGTATATGAGCTGTTCGTCTGCGCCCAAGACCGCAAACTTGTAGAGCTGCCCCTCCTTCGCCTCAAAGGAGAACGCCTCCCACACGCCGGTCTCACCTATCCGCTCCATGGGCAGGGCGGAGTCCGACCAGCCGTTGAATTCGCCCGACACGCCGATGCGCTTGGCGTTGGGTGCCCAGAGCGCAAAGCGGTAGGCGGGCTTGCCGTCGATTGTTACGGGGTGACAGCCCATGCTCTCGTAGGCACAGACGGTGGTCCCCTCGTTAAAATAGTACAGTTCCAAATCGGTCAAATGAGCCATGTTTACCTCTTATTTCCAAAGTATAAATACTTTTCCACTTCAATCATACCACGAATTGTAAATGCAAACAAGGTGAAAACTTCTATTTTTTACAAAATCAACACGTTGTAAGTCCTTTGGGATTGTGATATACTCCTTTTATGAGCAAAGAGCAGTGTAAAAACTTCATTTTGAAGGCAACGACGGCTGTTTTTGTTGCGCTCTTGGTATTCGTAGCCTTCCGCTATGCGATTCCCGCGCTGTTCCCCTTCATCATTGCGTTTGCGCTTGCAGCGCTGATTAAGCCGCTGACAAGGCTGCTCTGCAACAAGCTGCATCTGAACAACCGCATCGTCGGCTCCTTGCTTACCGCAACGCTTTACATCCTCATCTTGGCTCTGCTTGTACTCATCTGTGCGCTGGGCTATAATTTCATTCAGTCGCTCGCCTCGAGGTTCAAGGACGATATAGTGCCCGCCATCTCCAACATCTTCAACGACGTTATAGCGAGGCTCGGGGAATGGAGCCCGCAGGCGGTTCCGTTTTTGAACCAGATACAGGACTCGTTGATAACGCTCGTGGGCGATAGGATATCCTCGTTCTCGATAAACTCCTTGGGCTCGATAGTCTCAAGCCTGCCGCAGTTCTTGATTGGTGTGCTGTTTATGATAATCACCACCTTCTACCTTGCCACCGATAACGGACGGCTCGGCAGGATAATCGAGAGCCGCATGAGCGCAGAGCGGTACGACAAGCTCATCCAATACAAACGCAACCTCGGCAAGACCGTATTCAAGTTCATAAAGTCCTATTCGATAATCTTTGTGATAACCTTTGCCGAGCTTTGTCTGGGCCTTTTCATCTGCGGCGTGCCCCGCTTTTGGCTAATTGCGCTTTTGATAGCCCTGTTCGATATCCTGCCCGTCGTGGGCAGCGGAACCATACTTGCGCCTTGGGGTCTTATCAACCTCCTGCGGGGCGATATAGCACAGGGCGTGGGGCTGTTCGTGCTGTGGATAGCCATGTCGGTAATCCGCCAGATTATCGAGCCTCACATAGTCGGCAAGCAGGTGGGCCTGCACCCGCTGTTGACGCTCATGTCGATGTACGTGGGCCTGATACTCTTCGGCGCAATAGGGCTCATCGGTCTGCCCCTGTGCCTCGCCCTCTTCGTAAGCCTCGAAGAATCCGGAGTCATCACCCTCTTCAAAAAACGCGACCTCCTCCCGATAGAAAAACCCGAAAAAAAGCGCAAATCCCCCTTCAAAAAACGCCGGAAATAAAAAAGCCGCCAAAGGGCGACTTTTTAATGAAATGTGCTTGCAGCACATGAAATTTGCCCTTGAGGGCAAGTGAAATTCGGCTTCGCCGAGTGAAATATGCCTGCGGCATATGGCGGAGGCTTTTTGCATTGGCAAAAAGCCCATTTGCATGGTCGGATATCATCCGCCCGCCCATGACGCATCAAACCGGCACACGACACACCCAAAATCCCGTAGGGGCGGATATCATCCGCCCGCACATCATCCACCCGTCAATCCACCGACGTGAAGGATACTATCAACGTCCATGTTTCTTCTGCCAAACCATTGGCAACCGAGTCGGCTTCTATTACCGTTCCATGCACCCTCTTAGGCGTAGAAAAACTTACGGTTTCCACGGAAGACATATCCCATGTGGATGTAGGCACATCAGTATCAAAATAATTAATATAATTCAAGCGGGATATGAGCAGATATGCGGTGCCGGTGTTAGTGTTACAGCGACACACAAATTGTGAGTATGTATCGGAACCCAATGAATCAGTGTATAAACCAAAAGCGATAACGATAGATGAAACATCCATATACACCTCTTCCCCTACTTCGGAGGAAGACCATGAAAATTCATTAATGGGTTCCGGCGTAGGAGTCGGGCTTGGCGTAGGCTCCGGAGTATCCGTCGGAGCTTCGGTAACGACGACCTTGGGGCTTTCCCCGCTCCCGCCGCAGCCCAAGGATAGGGCCATAGCCAACACCAACATAATAATTAAAAATCTCTTCATTGTTAAAACCTTTCCTTTCTTCGAAAGACCCTAAATGAAAACCGCAGCCTTTCGCAACAAAATTTTTACAGTACCTGTGAGGAATCATAGGCAACCTCGAATACCTTAAAAATATCTTAACAAACTCTTGCGAAATTGTCAATAGAAAACAATTTATTCAGTTCTTTCCTTTTGGCGGAAAAGAACCAAAATAAACCGCAAAACGAACAAGATATTAAACCTTAATTCCTAATGAACAATGAATAATGAATGATGAATAAAGAATAATTAAAATCCCCTGCCATTTTGCCACATGTCCGTGGCAAAATGGCGCCCTCAAATATCGCATTGCAGATTATAAAACTCCCTCTTTACCGCTTTTCTTTGCTTCTTTCTTTTCGCGTCCGAAAAGAAAGAAGGGTACCCCTCCCCGTGAGGGGCAATAACGGGAACGGCGGGCGGATGATATCCGCCCCTACAGGAAACGGCGCACTCAAAGAAAGAAGTCATATCTAATAAAAACCTCAAAAAACAACCTTCATTCCCCCTCTAACTCCAAATCAAAGCGGCATCCGTGCCGGTATGCCCGAGCGTCTGGGGAAGGCTTGGGGGGTTCTTTTACGCTTATGGGCGAGGACGAGGCAGCGGGCGCCGTAGTCGCTCTTTAGGGGTTTGACCTCCATTTCGCAGTTGAGCACGGAGGCAGCGTTCTTTGCGGCTGTAACCTCCTTGGCATAGAGGCCCTTATAGCAGATGCTGATACCGCCCACACGGGCGAAGGGCACGGTCAGCTCAAGCAGGGCAGGGAGGGCGGCGAGGGCACGGCTCAAAACGTAGTCATAGCTTTCGCGGTAGAGGTTGTTTCTTGCCAGCTCCTCGGCACGGGACTGAACGAGTTCGGCTTCGAGGCCGAGCTCCTGCAGGAGGCAATCCAAGAAGCGGAGCCGCTTGACTTGGCTGTCCACCAAGGTCATCTTCAGGGTCGGGTTAAGGATTAGTAGCGGGACGCCGGGGAAGCCTGCGCCGGTGCCGACATCGATAACATCCGAGCCATCCTTGAGGAGGGGCAGGGCGGCGAGGGAGTCAAAGAAGTGCTTTTTGTAGACCTCATCCCGATCGGTTATCGAGGTCAGGTTCATCCTTTGGTTCCAGTCTATGAGCATTTCATAGTAGAGTTCAAAGCGGGGGTCATTTTCAATTCGTTCCATAGTTAAATCCTTTCTTTGCGTAAATTAAAAGTACGGCGACATCGGCGGGCGAAACGCCCGATATTCGAGATGCCTGACCGATATTTTGAGGTTTTAATGCGGCGCACTTCTGGCGCGCCTCAAGCCGCAGCCCGTCGAGGCGGGAATAGTCCAAGTCGGGCGGGAGCTCGGTGCTTTCGAGCGCATGAAGCCGCTCAATTTGCTCGCGCTGCTTTTCAATGTAACCGTCGTAGTGGGCGGTAATCTCTATCTGCTCCTCGCATTCTCGGTCGAGAACGGGCAGGGAGGAGAAGAGCGAGAGCAGGTCGCAGTAGCGCACGGCGGGACGCTTTAGAAGGTCGAAGAGGCGGATTCCGCTCTTGGGCACGCTGCTGCCTATCGATTCGAGGTAGAGCCTGAGTGCATCCGAGGGCGGAGCCACGGCACCAAGCTTTCTTTGAACCTCGTCGAGCGCCTCCTGCTTTTGCATGAGCCTGTCATAGCGGGCGTCGGAGACGAGCCCCAAGCGCCTTGCACGGGCGGTCAGACGGAGATCGGCGTTGTCCTGCCTAAGCAAAAGCCGATATTCGCAGCGGGAGGTCATCATGCGGTAGGGCTCGGGGGTACCCTTTATCGCAAGGTCGTCCACCAAGACGCCTATGTAGGCATCGCTCCTCGACAGGATGAAGGGCGGCTCACCTTTGAGGTAGAGGGCGGCGTTCACACCGGCATAGAAGCCCTGCGCCGCAGCCTCCTCGTAGCCCGAGGTGCCGTTGACCTGCCCTGCGGTGTAGAGCCCGTCGATATCCTTGACCTTTAAGGTTAGATCGAGGCAGGTGGGCTGTAAGCAGTCGTATTCAATCGCATAGCCGAGCCGCATGATCTCACAGTTTTCAAGCCCTGCCATGGAGTGGAGCATATCCCGCTGCACGTCGGCGGGCAGGCTCGTGCTCATGCCCTGAACGTACATCTCCTCGGTGGTCGTGCCCTCCGGCTCGATGAAAATCTGATGCCGCTCCTTGTCGGAAAAGCGGACTATCTTGTCCTCTATCGAGGGACAGTAGCGGGTTCCGACGGCGTTTATGCGTCCCGCATACATAGGGGAGCGGTGCAGGTTTTCGAGGATGATACGATGCGTTTCGGCATTGGTATAGGTGAGGTAGCAGGGCTGCTGTTCGACGTTGAGCCTGCCGTTCAAAAAGGAGAAGGCAGGGGTGGGCACATCGCCCAACTGAATCTCCATCTTGGACAAGTCGAGGCTGCCCCGCTTGACACGGGCGGGCGTTCCGGTCTTAAAGCGCTGCAGGGGCAGCCCGAGTGCCCTCAGGTTGTCGGAGAGGGCGTTGGAGCGCATAAGCCCGCAGGGCCCGCTCTCATGGGCGTAATCGCCTATGAGTATGCGGCTTTTGAGGTAGACGCCGCCCGCCATAACGACGGCACGGCAGGAGTAGGTGAGACCCTCGCAGGTGACAACGCCGCAGACCCTGCCGTTGCGGGTCAGAATTTCCGTTACCTCGCCCTGCACGAGCGTCAAAAGCGGCTGGGTTTCGAGCGTGAGCTTGATGCGCTCGTGGTATCTGCGCTTGTCCATCTGGGCTCGCAGGGAGTGAACCGCAGGGCCCTTTCCGGTGTTGAGCATACGCATTTGGATGAGGGTGTCGTCGGCTGCAAGGCCCATCTCGCCGCCCATTGCATCGATCTCGCGAACGAGGTGCCCCTTGCCGGTGCCGCCTATGGCAGGGTTGCAGGGCATTAGGGCTATGCTGTCGAGATTGAGCGTGAGAAGCAGGGTTCTCTGCCCCATGCGCGAGGCGGCAAGGGCGGCCTCAACGCCCGCATGTCCGCCTCCTATCACGATAAGGTCAAACTCTTGGCTCATCTTTCACCCCCTTTGCCGTTTTTAAGGTAGCGTATGGCGTCCCCGATATTCTTCGCCTTCAACAGCCTTGCCCCCTCGATTGCGGGCAGCTTTGCGCTTGCGGGCACGATGATATTGGTATAGCCCTGCCTTACGCATTCCTTAATGCGGCTCTCGGACTGTGAAACGGGACGCAGTTCGCCCGTAAGCCCGATTTCACCGAGGGCTGCGGTCGAGGGCGGCAGCGGCATATCCGCAAGGGAAGAGGCTATGCAGAGTGCAATGGCAAGGTCGGCGCCCCTGTCTATGAGCTTTAGGCTGCCCACGACGTTGCAGTAGACGTCCTTGTCCGAGACCCGAAGCAGGGCCTTTTTTTCAAGGACGGCGAGCAGGAGGTTGAGCCTGCCCACGTCCACGCCCAAGGAGGTTCTTCGGGGACTTTGAAACGGGGACGGCACGAGCAGCGACTGCACCTCAAAGAGCAGCGGGCGGGTGCCCTCTATCGTGCAGCTCACGGCACAGCCTACGGTCTGCTCGTTCGAGAGGAAGAGCCTCGAGGGATCCAAAACCTCCCTCATGCCGTCGTCGCACATCTCAAAGACGCCAAGCTCGTTGGTGGAGCCAAAGCGGTTCTTGTTGGAGCGCAGAAGGCGCAAGCCCTCCTCGCGGTCGCCCTCAAAGTAGAGGACGGTATCGACTATGTGTTCCATGACCCGAGGCCCCGCCAAGGCTCCGTCCTTGGTGACGTGGCAGACCATCAAAACCACGGTACCGCTGTCCTTTGCGTATTGGGTCAGGAGCGAGGCGGCGGTGCGAATCTGGCTGATGCTGCCTGCCGAGGAGGAAACGCCTTCGGTCACGAGGGTTTGGATGGAATCTATAATCAAAAACTTGCAGGAGGTATCCCTCGCCTGCTGCAGAATGCGTCCCGTTTCGGTATCGCAGTAGAGCAGGATGGGATCGTCAATCTTTAGCCTGTCCGCCCGAAGCTTTATCTGGGACTTGCTCTCCTCGCCCGAAACGTAGAGCACCTGCCCGAACTTGTGCAGCCTGCTTGCGGCTTGAAGCAGGAGCGTGGACTTTCCTATCCCCGGGTCGCCGCCCAACAGCACCGCCATGCCCGACACGAGCCCGCCGCCCAACACACGGTCAAGCTCGGATATGCCGGTCATTATTCTAAGCTGCGCCTGTGCGCTCACCTTGTCCAAGGGCAGGGGCTTGTCCGCAGAGGACAGCGAGACGGGCCTTATGCGCTCCTGTTCTATGAGCGTGTTCCAGCTTCCGCATTGCGGGCACTTGCCCATCCATTTGCTGCTCTCGTAGCCGCATTCGCCGCAGACAAAAACGTTTCTATCCTTCATCGTCAAACTCCGTTATGCGCATATATTCGACAATATCCTTGTCACGCCAAGTGGTGTCCATCCAAACCACATAGTCGCCGCCCGCACCTAAGAGCTGGGCGGTTTCCTCCGTTCTCGTTATGCAGAAGGTCACGCCGTCCTCAAAGAACACGACGTAGACCCTATCGTCCTTCATGTAGGCGGCAAAGGTGTCGCCCATGTAAAAGTCCGCCACGCCCGAGGCCAAAAGCACGGGCTCGGGATTTTCAAAGGTAAGGCAGTACAGCCCGCTGCTCTCATCGTGGTTGCCGCTCATAAAGGCTATGTAAGTGCCGTTGTACTTCGGGTCGTGAACGTAAAGCCCCGTGTCGAAGGAGGTGTATTCGCCTTTAAGAATATCCAAGCTCTGCAAAATTCCGTCGCTGTCGGCATAGAACAGGAGCCCGTCATACAGGTAGGGGGAGGACAGGGCAAAGGGGCTGTCGTCAAAGATGTGCAGCGTCACCGATTCCCCCGTAGTCACGTCGCAGAGGAAGAGCTTGTCCCGAACGGAGCCGGTTCGCTCCGTCCACGCAACGTACTTGTCCCACAGCGTGAGCTTGAACACGCCGTAATGGACGGTCTTAAGCTCCAAACTCTCCTGCGTGTTCCTGTCATAGCTCATAAGCCTGCCACCGCCGCTTCCGGTTACGTCGAGGTAGACGATGTAGTTTTCGTTGACCTGCGGGAAGCGTATGCTCTTGTAGTTCTGCGGCAGGGCTAAGTAGCTGTGCGAGTTTTCTTCAAGGTCTTGAAAGACCACCCGCACAAAGGCGGCGGTTCCGTCGCTCGTGTAGTTGCCTCCGACGCAGATGAGCTGCCCCAAAGCAAAGCCAAAGTCCGAAAGGTACTGAAAATCGGGAATCACCATCTCGGTCTGCACCTCCTTGAGATTGACCGAGTAGAGGGCATGATTTTCGGCAGGGTTTTGCGTGGGCTCGGGCGTGGACAGGGGCGAGGGCGAGGGGGCGGGCGTTTCGCCGGTTATGCACGACCAGTCGGGAGCGCAGCCGAGCGCCCAATTCATAACCGTGGGCCCGTACAGAATTACAAGGGCTACAAAGCCCGCAAAGAGCAGCACGCAAAACAAAGCGGTCACAAGCGGCCCCATACGAGTCTTTTTTAACGAAAATCGTCTCTTAGTCGATTTGTAATTCTTCTCGGATTTCATCCCCCTGATTGTAACACACCTGACCCCTGCTTTTCAAGTGCGAAACGGCGAAGGCTGCACCCCTCAGACGAAGATTGCCATAGCAAGCGTGGCTGCCGCCATGAGGCAGAGCCCTACGGCAGCCTTTTTTGTCAGCTTCTCCCTAAAAACGATGTAGGAAAACAGCACGGTGAACAGTATGCTCATCTTATCTATGGGAACGACAACGCTTACGACGCCGTTTTGGATTGCGTAATAGTAGCAGAGCCACGATGCGCCCGTCGCAAGCCCCGAGAGGGCGATGAACATGAGCTCCTTTTTGTCGAGGGACTTCAATGCGGACTGCTTGCCCCTTATAAACACTATGAGCCACGCCATAGCAAGGACTACCACGGTGCGGATAGCGGTTGCGAGGTTGGACTCCACGCCCTCTATGCCTACCTTTGCAAGGATGGAGGTGAGCGCTGCAAAGATTGCCGCAAGCACGGCGTACAGCATCCAGCTCCGCTTTTCCGCCTGCTGCCCAGACTGCTTCCTTTCGACCATGAGAAAGATGCCTGCGGCAAGCACTGCGGTGGATATGAGCTTTATTGCAAGGTTATCGGTTTCCCCGAACAGAATTATGGCGAGCAGCACCGTTAAAACGGTTGAGGACTTGTCGATGGGCACTACTTTGTTGACGTCGCCCATGGACAGGGCCTTGAAATAGCATATCCACGATGCGCCCGTGGCAAGCCCCGAGAGAACGAGGAAAACAAGTGACTTCGTTCCAATCTCCGCAATCGTTTTTATAGAGCCCGTGAGCAGAACCATGAGCCACGAAAAGAGCAGCACCACAACGGTGCGAATTGCGGTAGCCAAATCCGAGTCCGTCTTTTTAATCCCGCATTTTGCAAGAATCGAGGTAAGCCCCGCAAAGAAGGCGGACAGCACCGCCACTAAAATCCACATTCCGTATCGTCCCCAAAACTTTATTCAACCAAGCATAGCACACACCCGAGAAAAACTCAATCCCAAGCGGGGGACTTTACGGCGGGTGCGGGGATTTTTAGGCGGCGCTTACTCCAAATCGAAGAGGCTGTTTTCGTAATCCTCGACAAAGTACCTTGGGTTTTTGCTGCCCTTTTGGACTATCTTATGCCCCTCCGCTTTTAGCTTTTGCTTCTGCGCTTCAAGCCCCTCGGGGTACCTTGGATTCAGCTCCCCGCACGCTTTCAGCGTCCTCCAATAGGGCGTTTCATCGCCATTGCGTTGGTGGCTTGCCCATGCAGCAATTGCAACGAAGATACCCGCCGTTAGGGGGTCGGTAAAGTCCGCTCCGCTCCTTCTTGCAAGGTATTCCCGAATCTTGCCTACGGTTAACAGCTTGCCGCGGGGAACCCGTCTCATCACTTCGTCGTATTCGATAGGCGGAGATAGGAGCATTCGGCTTCCGCCGTAGCGCTTGAAGCTTTTTTCATCCTTAATGGAAATTATCTTCGGCATTCCCTTGCTGTCGTGCAGCATGGCGTTAAAATCCTTGTTTTTCTCGTTGGACATCTCGTTTTCTCCTTTCAGTTGCAGAGCGTTCTCAGCGTTGAGATGAACTTTTCGGCGGGCGGGGAAAAGACCTGATAGCGCTTCCAGATTATCGATGGCTCCGAGTAGAGGGCGGGCGACAGGGGACGGAAGCACAGGTTGCTGCCCTCGGTGTTTATGAGCTTGTCAAAGCCTATGGCATAGCCTAAGCCCTCGTCCACGAGGATGGAGGCGTTGAACAGCAGGTTGTAGGTCGCAACGACGTTGAGCTTGGAAAGATCCCTTTGCAGCCACTGCGACAGCGGGCCGCCGTCGTTGCGCTGCGCCGAAATGATAAGCGGCTTGTCCCACAAGTCCTGCGGCTCTATGCAAGCTTTATCGGACAGCGGCGAGTCCTTTCTCATCAGCACGCCCCAGCTGTCTCGGGCCGAAAGCCGCAACAGGTTGTACTGCGAGGTGTCCACGGGGCTGTAAACCAGCCCAAAGTCTATAAGCCCCTTTTCAAGCTGATCGAACACGAAGGCGGCGTTTCCGCTTCGAATGTGGTAGTGAATGTCGGGATAGAACCTTTGAAGCGTCTTTGCAGCGGTAGCAAATATCCGAACTATATCCGATTCCCCGCTGCCTATATAAACGTCGCCGGCAACCGCTTCATCGGAGGCGGAAACCTCCCTTTCCGCCTTATGCACCAAGTCCAAAATCTCCTCGGCACGCCTGCGCAAGATGCGTCCCTCCTCGGTCAAAAGCACCTTCCTTGAGCCGTTGCCGCCCCTTATCAAAAGCTGCTTGCCAAGCTCCTCCTCCAAGCCCTTAAGCTGGGTGGACAGCGTGGGCTGCGACAGGTGCAGCGACCTTGCAGCCGATGAAATGCTCTGCTCCCTCGCAACCGCCAAAAAATATTGCAGTACCCTAAGTTCCATGCGCATCAAACCTCCTTTTTGCAATTCTACCACCTGCCGCACCAAAGTTCAACGTTTTTCATAGTCAAAAGCTATACATTTCCATTGGTTATACGTATTTGCTATTTTGACCTTTTTAGGTTATACTAAACTCAGCCTTTGAAGGACGAATGCGATATCGAGGGCAATTTTGGCTTGCGGCGCAAGCTGCAAAGGGCTTGGAAGCGATTGGCTTCATTTGGCTCTTGCACCCTGCTTTACAGAAAAAGAAGGAGGACACATTTTATGAAGGACAGAAATCCCATTCCCGCAACGGGCGGCGACCGCTACATACCCTATCAGGACAGGGAGGGCGGCAAGTCCGTGGTTTACTTTACCCGAGACCTATCCGCAGAGGGGCTTCGTAAAATTTACAGCCGCATAGCGGACAGGCTGAGCGGCAAGGTTGGAATCAAGCTGCACACCGGCGAGCCGAACGGCCCGAACATCATCCCCCGCCCGTGGGTTAGGCAGCTTATCGAAAGCGACCTTCCCACAGCCGCCATCGTGGAGACCAACTCCTACTATGACGGCGACCGCTACACGACCGAACGACACAGGGAAACCCTAAAGGTAAACGGCTGGACCTTTGCGCCCGTCGATATCTTGGACGAGGACGGGGCAACCCCGCTACCGATAAAAAACGGCAAGTGGTTTGATGAGATGTACGTTGGCAAGAACCTGCCCTCCTACGATTCGCTCCTCGTTCTGACCCACTTCAAGGGGCATGTGCAGGGCGGCTTCGGCGGCTCCGACAAGAACATAGGCATTGGCTGCGCCGACGGCAGGATAGGCAAGGCAATGATTCACACCACGCCCAACCAAGACAATCAGTGGGATATAGCCAAGGAGGAGTTCATGGAGCGCATGACCGAGTCCACCAAGGCGGTGGTGGACCACTTCGGCAAGAATATAGCCTTCATCAACGTTATGCGCAATATGTCGGTCTCCTGCGACTGCGAGGGCGTCTTGGCTGCACCCGTCGTGACGCCCAACGTCGGCATCTGCGCCTCAATCGATATCTTGGCAGTCGATCAGGCCTGCATCGACCTCGTCTATGCCATGAGCGAGGAGGACAGACACGCCCTCGTCGAACGCATCGAAACCCGCCACGGCCTGCGCCAGCTCACCTACATGAAGGAACTCGGCATGGGCAACGACCTCTACGACCTCGTCGATATCGATAACGGCGACACAATAATCACCGCCAAGGACGCTGTAAAAGACGTAGTCCCGTTT